>NZ_JBANBJ010000020.1:0-124869 GCF_059803515.1 Bradyrhizobium sp. UFLA05-125
TACCACTCTGCTGTTGGTGTTCCGCAAGTTCCGATACCGCGCCAGCGCCCACAGCGGAAAGAACTTCGGGTAACCATGATACCGTAGATAGAATACGCGGGGAAAGCCCGTCGCCGTGTAGCGCTGCTCGTCCCACAGCCCTTTTTGGTTCTGTGTTGCAATCAGGTACTCCACCCCGCGGGCGACGGCCGGATGATCGACCTCACCGGCCGCCATAAGGGCAAGCAAGGCCCATGCCGTTTGCGAGGCGGTCGAGGGCGCGGCCTCCCAACCCTTGTAGTCGAGCCGGTAGCTGACGGCGTCCTCGCCCCAGCCGCCATCCTTGTTCTGGATCGAGACCAGCCAGTCGGCGGCCTTGCGAATCATCGGGTCGGTGTGGCCGACCCCGGCCGCATTCAGCGCGCACAGCACCGACCAGGTTCCGTAGACGAAATTCATGCCCCAGCGGCCGTACCAGGACCCCTCCGGGTGCTGGGTCCGCCGGAGATAGGCGACCCCATCGGCCACGTGCTTGCTGGTCTTCTCGGTCTCGCCGAGCTGGGCCAGCATCGAAATGCAACGCGCGGTGACGTCCTCGGTCGGCGGATCGAGCAGCGCGCCGTGGTCGGAGAACGGAATGTTGTTCAAATAATATTCGAGGTTGTTCACGTCGAAGGCAGCCCAGCCGCCGTCGTCGCTCTGCATGCCTTCGATCCACTCCCGGCCGCGGTCGATCGCGGCGTCATAGCCGGCCGCGCCATGCTCCCGGCGCATGCGGTCCATCGACATCACCACGACGGCGGTGTCGTCGAGATCGGGATAGTGGGCGTTGTTATACTGGAAGGCCCAGCCGCCGGGGCGCGTCTCCGGCCGCTTCACCGCCCAGTCGCCCTTCACATTGAGCTCCTGCTTTGGAATCAGCCAGTCGAGGCCCTGCTTCGCAGCCGGTATGGCTTGCGTGCCGCCGGCCTCGAGCAGCGCGTGGGCGGTCAGCGTCGTATCCCAGATCGGCGAGACGCAGGGCTGGCAATAGGCTTCGTCGTCCCTGATCACGAGCAGCTTGTCGATGCCCCGGCGCGTGGTCGCGCGCGGCGGATAGCTCTCGTCCTTGCCGAGCGCGTCGTACATCATGACGATGTTGGCCATCGGCGGATAGATCGCGCCCATGCCATCCTCGCCGTTCAGCCGCTCCTTGGTGAAGGCGAGCGCCGCGTCGATCGCGCGCTTGCGCAGGCTCTTGGGAAACAGCGGCTCGATGACGCGCAAGATAGCATCGAGCGAGCGGAACAGCACGAACCAGGCCATGCTCTGGTGCGGCGCCTTGGCGGTCATGCCGATCGACCGCGGATCCTGGAGAAACAGCTCGTCGATGCCGACGCCCTTTGGATTCCGCGCGCGCGGCTTGAGCGCCGCGAGCACCATCAGCGGCACCATCGTTGTGCGCGCCCAATAGGAGATCTTGTTGAGGTGGAACGGCGACCAGAACGGCAACAGCACGATCTCGACCGGCAGCACCGGCACCGCGCGCCAGGTCACGACGCCGAACATCGCCAGCGTGAAGCGGGTGAAGACGTTGCTGTGAATCGCGCCACCGCGCGAACGGATCGCCTCGCGCGCCCGCACCATATGCGGCGCGTCGATGGAATCACCGATGATCTTGAGCGCGAAGTAAGCCTTCACGCTCGCGCTCATGTCGAACTCACCGTCATGCACCAAGGGCCAGCCGCCATGGGCGCCCTGCACACGGCGCAGATAGTTGCCGATCTTGGTCTCGAGCACGGCGTCGACCGGCTCGGCGAGATGGTGGCGCAACAGGATATATTCGGCCGGAATGGTGCAGTCGGCCTCGAGCTCGAATACCCAATGGCCGTCCGATTGCTGAAAGCCGAGCACCCCTTGCGTGGCCGACGCAATGCTCGATTCCAAGACTTCGCGGTCGTTCGCGCTCTTGTTCACCGAATGCATCTCGCTCGATATCTCCGATAGTTGCTGGGAAAATTGACCGGGACCAACGCCCGTCAGGTCCGCTGTGCGGCCAGGGCCAAATCGGCGGCGCGATCGCCGGACCGGACCGATCCCTCAATGGTTGCTGGCAATCCCGTAGCAGTCCAGTCGCCGGCAAGAAACAGGTTTTTCAGCGCGGTGACCGGCCCGGGACGCAAGGAATTCTGCTCGGGCGTGGCGGCAAAGGTGGCGCGACGCTCGCGCACGATCTGCCAGGGTGGCAGCTCGCCGGCAACCCCGCCCGCCTTGCAGACGTCATTCCAGATCGTCTGCGCGAGTTCTTCGCGCGGCATCTCGACCAGCCGGTCGCCATTGCTGATGGTGACGGACAGCCGGTTGGGGAATGCGAACAACCACTCCACGACACCGCCGATCACGCCCAGGATGGGGGCCGAGCCCGGCGGCGGCTCAAAGCGGAAATGCGCATTCACGATGGCGCGGAATTGCGTCGGCGTTTTCAGGCCCGGCAGCAGTGAAGCGGCAGCACGCGGCGGCACGGCCATCACAATCACATCCTCGGGCCCGATCGCGACGACATCTTCACCGCCGAAATTGAGCGCGCTGACCTTGCCGTCCGTGGTCGCGTACGAGCGCAGCTCATGGCCGAGCTGCACGGAATGGCCGCGCTCGGCCAGGAACTTCACCGCGGGCTCGATCAGCACCGCGCTCAGGCCGTCGCGCGCAATCAGCGGGCGGCAGGCCTGGCCGCCGGCGAGCAGCGTCTCGCGCACGATCGCACCGGCAAGCCCCGCCGAGCCCTCGGGTGGATCGACGTTGAGCGCCGCGAGCAACAGCGGCTGCACCAGACGATGATATAGCACGCCCTCGCAGGGGATCGACTTACCAACCAGCGTCTCCTCCGACGCCCAGATCAGCGGCGCGAGCTTGAGATAGTCGGTCAATCCCGTGTCGGGGACACGACGGCTCTCGTCGAACACCCAACCCGGCAGGCGGCTGTCGCCGAGATCGAGCTGCCAGCGCTGCCCGGTCTTCAGATCAACGAAGGGAAACTGCGCGCGCGCCGGACCCACCAGCCCCGCCTCGGTGCCTATCGAGCGTGCATAGGCGAGCGCGTGACGGTTGCCTGACAACAGGAGATGGTTGCCATTGTCGATGACGAGATTGGTCGCGCCGTCGAAATAGGAGCGGCAGCGGCCGCCGGCCTGCTGCGTCGCCTCGTGCACGGCAACCTTGAAGCCGGCATTGACGAGCCGCACGGCGGCAGAGAGGCCGGAAATGCCGGCACCGATGATGTGAGCTGTCTTTTGCATCAGAAAAAAGCGTAGCGGAGAAGGATGGCGATACGTGCGACCTTGGACACACGCACCGGCGCGCGGGGCGCGGCAAAGCCGCGTTCGAGCAGGAGGTCCAGAATGGCGTGATAGTATTTCGACATGATCCGCGGCGCACGAACCGCGCGGCGCTTGTTGCGCGCCATGATCTCGTCCGACTTCTCGAAATGCGCTTTCGCGCGCTGGGCGAGCGGCAGGCACACCTTCGGCAGCGCGCGCTCGACAATCACGCGGGTCGGATCGTTGGAGGTGATGCCGGCATGCAGCAGGCCTTCGCGAGGCAGATAGAGCCGGCCGAGGCCAGCGTCCTCGTCGATGTCGCGCAGGATGTTGGTGAGCTGGAGCGCGCGGCCGAGATGATGGGCGAGCAGGATGCCATCCTCTTCCGGCATGCCGAACACCCGCACCGACAGGCGTCCAACGGCACTCGCGACGCGATCGCAGTAAAGATCGAGGACCGCCATGTCGGGCGCGCGGATGTCCTGCGGCACGTCCATCTCCATGCCGTCGACGATGGCGACGAAATCCTCCCGCTTCAGCCCGAAGGTCTTCACGGAAGCGACGTAGTCGGCAAGCCGCGCCGGCGGATGGCCCTGATAGAGCGCGTCGATGTCGTTGCGCCATTCCTGAAGCGCGGCGAGGCGTTCATCACGCGGGCCGTTGGAATCTGCGATGTCGTCGACCTGGCGGCAGAAGCTGTAGATCTGGAACATCGCCTCGCGCTGGTCGCGCGGCAGGATGCGCATCGCGGCATAGAACGAGCTGCCGGATGCAGTCGAGCCATAATTGGCGCCGGGCGAGGTCGCCTCAAGCGTCATGGGCCGGCCCCGGATTGGAGATTGGCCTGCGCCCGAAGGCGCGACGGCCAATTTCACCGGCGATACCGGCGAGGCTGAAGGTGAGGAGCTCGAGCTTGTTCAGATGCACGCGCTCGCGCAGGGGATCGCGCACCTTGAGCAGGCGCACGATGCGGTCCGCATAGGCCTGGATCACCGAGATATCGACGCCCAGGCGGAAGTCCCGCACCTCGGCGGAAAGCGACTTGCTCTCGTTCAGGAGCTCTTCGTTGCGCGCGGCGAGCGCCTGGAGGCAGGCCAGCATCTGCGGCGGCGAATGATCGCCGCCGAGCTGCTCGACCGAGGCGCCGCTGGCAGCCAGCGCATCGCGCGGCAGGTAGACGCGGTTGAGCGCGCGAAAATCCTTGCCGCAGTCCTGGAGATGATTGTTGATCTGGAGCGCCGCGCAGAGCGCATCCGAAGCGACCCAGGTCGAGGTCGCCTCGCCGTGCACGTCGAGCATGAAGCGGCCAACCGGCATCGCCGAATAGCGGCAGTAGTGGATGACCTCGTCCCAGGTCTCATAGCGCAGCTTCGTCACGTCCATGCGGAACGCGATCAGCACGTCCAGCGCATGGCGCGGCGACATACCGCGCTCGGCCAACGCACGGCGGAGAATGACGGCCTCGGCCTGCGAGTCGCCGTTGCCGTTGAGCTCGGCCTCGAGCAGGTCGAGATAGGCGAGCTTCTCTTCAGGCGGCAACGTCGCATGGTCGGCGATGTCGTCGGCCGTGCGGACGAAATTGTAGAAGGCGAGGATCAGCGCGCGGTGACGCGGATGAATGATCCACGACGCGACGGGAAAATTCTCGTCGCGGTCACCCTTGCCGGATCGCAATTCGCTCGCAGAGGTCATCGGGGACTGGTTAACAATCGTCTGAACAGGAAGGCTTTTTTCTTCGGCGCGCGGCCGAGCCGTCGCGGCCCCCATATAGGGGAATATGCCGGCAAAACCAACCTGTCTCGCGGGTCCCCTGCCCTCACGAAGCACGGCCGCCGCAAAGGCGGGCCCGTGACCGCTCACGGGCCGCGCACAAGCTTACTGGTTGTGGGTCTTCAGGACCTGGTCGCAAGCCTGCGAGATCTTGGCCCGGTTCTCCTTCAGGCAGGCCAGAATCGTGAAATCGCCCTGGTCGATGACCGGACGGCAGAACTTCTGCACGTCACGCGTGCAGGCCTTCTGCTCTTCGGCCGTGCCGCGCCCCTGCTGGGGCTGCTGTGCGAACGCCGCGGTCGAAAGGGATGCCGACAGCAGGGTGAGAGCGAGGAGAGATTTACGCATTGTAGTCCTTCATTCTGACGGCAGAATCTCTCCGTTCCCGGACAGCACAGGGCGGACGACCGGAACGGATTGTTCTGATGGCGTTGCCGCGGAGCACGCAGCAGTGGAGACATCACAAGCACTGGTAAATGCGGCCAAATTGGCACCAAGTCCACCACATCGCGCCTTCGCAGGGCTCTGATTGGCAGATGTAAGAGTTTGATACTATGAGATTATTCAGGCAGCCGGTGTTTTGCCGTGGACCTGTTGCAGACATGCATCGCAAGCCCTTGCATATGTCATCGAATAGGCACAGCTGAAACCCATGCGGGGAACGTTGAAAACGGTCGCGATCGTTCGCGGCTCTGACACCTCACAGGGGTATGGTTTGAACCTGCCAGCGGGTGGGGACACTAAACTTTCGATGCGGCGAGACGTTCTATTAGGAGCGAACGTCATTCAGAAAACGGGATATTCGAACATGAAATTCTTTGGACGGTCTGGACTGTCGATCAAGGCGGCAGGCATTGGCGCCGCGCTGCTCTTCTCGGTTTCGGCGAGCCACGCTCAGTCGTCCGGACCCTTTGCAGGCTTCGACGGCGCGTGGTCGGGCACCGGCACGGTGGCGCTGTCCGACGGCTCCACCGAGCGCATCCGCTGCAAGGCAGACTACAAGGTCGCGGCCAGCGGTCTCGGCTTGAAGCAGGCGCTGCACTGCGCCAGCGACAGCTACAAGTTCGACCTCACCAGCGACGTGACGAGCCAGGGCGACCGCATTTCGGGCAATTGGAGCGAAGCCAGCCGCAACATCTTCGGCAATCTGCAGGGCACCGCAGGCGGCGGCCAGATCGACGTATTCGTCGAGGCCAACGGTTTTGCCGCCAACCTGACGCTGCGCACCAACGGCAACAAGCAAACCGTGCAGATCAGCTCCAAGGGCGAGATCCGCGGCGTCAACATCACCATGGTGAAGAGCTGAACGCTTCACTCACCCGATGAGTGGACGACATGGCCCCTGGCTCTCGCGAGCCGGGGGTTTTTCATAGGAGGGACCACATCCGCAGAACTCAAGGCCGTCGGCCTCCTCGCCCCGCATTCCGCCTCGCGGGTGACACTCCGGTACTCAAAGTCTCGCACCAGACGAAGTTCCGCGAGGACGATTTCAAGTTCAATCCGTACGGGATCGTCCGGATCGAGGCGTGAGCCAGAGGCTCGCTAGCCGCTCTCGCTCAGATCGCGCGCTTGTCGGGTCCTTGCAGCTTCTCGTGCAGGTTGATCAGCCACATCGCCGTTGGGCGCAGGATGAAGAGGTCGGCTACCAGCGCTGCGACCATCGAGAAGGCGCTGAGCCAGCCGAACAGGCGCAGCGACGGCAGGTCGGAGAACACGGTCACGACGAGGCCGCAAGCGAGCACCACCGTGGTCAGGATCAGCGCAGGGCCGACCAGCACGGTGGCGCGCTCGACCGCAAGCGCCGAGGAGACCCCGGGCTTGCTCTCCAGCCTGAGGCGATTGAGGAAGTGGATGGTCGCGGAGAGGCCGAGGCCGAATGAGACGGTCAGTGCCACGACGCTGGCGAATTGTAGCCCCTCGCCCATCGCCCACAGCACCGTTCCCGACATCACCACCGGGAAGATGCCCGGCAGGATGCAGGCGAACATCACCACCCAGGAGCGGAAGGCGAGGCCAATGAAGATCGCGACCAGCGCGAATTCGACGGTGAGCCCGCGGTTCAGCTTCTCGATCATGCTGGCCGAGTTGCGGGCGGCGATCGCCGCAAGACCGGTCACTGCGACCTCGTAGCCGGGATGCTTCTTGCGAACTGCGTCGAGCTCCTGGTCGAGCTTGTCGACGATCGGCAGGAGCTGGCTCGAATCCTTGTCCGGCACGCGGCCTGCGACCACGACCGCGTCCTGCTCGGCGTCGATGAATCGTCGCACCAGATGCTCTGGGATGACGTTCACATATTCCTTCAACGTCGCGACGTCCGAGCTGCCCGCCTTTTCCGTCAGCCAGCGACGCAGCGTCTCAAGCGACCAGACGTTACCTACGCCGGCAGCCTTTTCGACCGTTTCGTGGACTTCGGCGATGGTCTGCAGCGTTTCCGGCGAATAGAGCGATTCACCCTTGGGGAAGGTGATCAGGACGTTGACGGGATTGGCGCCGGTCAACTTGGCGTCGAGCCGGTTGCTGGCCGCGACGGCCTGCCGCTTGTCGGGCACCTGGTCGGCAAGGCGGTAGCGCGGCTGGAGGTTGGCGTAGATCACCCCGAGGCTCGCCACGAACAGCACCGCGATCAGGCTGAACAGGCCCGGCCGGCCCACCATGCGCACCGCGATCCAGTAGCAGAAATTGCGCAGCGCCTGCACGCCGGCGTCCGCGCTCTGGAATTTGACGGCAAAGATCTTCTCGTTGCGCACGAACAGCACGCCGAACACCGGCACCAGCGAAAGCACCGTGACCAGCGCGATGATGGTGGCGGCGAGGCCCGCCTCGCCGAATTTGCGGATCAGGTCGGAGTCGGAGAATTGCAGCGCAATGAAGGAAATGCCGGCGGTGCCGTGCGTCAGCACGCAGGCCGGCCCCACCACCAGTACCGCGTTCCTGAACGCGGTGAACTTGTCCTGCCCTGCGATCAGCCGGTCGCGCGCCGCGAAGGTGAGCTGCATGGAGTCGGAGAAGCTGATGACCATGATGAGCGGCGTCATCACGTTCAGGAACATGTTCAGATTGAAATTGGCCCAGCCGAGCGCGCCCAGCGCCAGCAGGATCGCGATCATCGGCGGGAACGCCGCGACAACCATGAAGGAGATTTTTCGGAAGAAGATGATGGCGATGACGCAGCCGGCGAGAATGCCGAGGATGTTGTAGGTCAGCCCGTCGCGCTCGACCGCGTTGCGGATCTCGAGCTGCATCACCGGCACGCCGGAGAGCTGCACGCTGAGGCCGGTGTCGCCGAGGTCCTCCTTCATCAGCGCGCGGATATCGCCGACGACCTTGCCGAGCTTGCTGGAGGCAACCACCTCCGGATCGAGGGAGAGCACGACCAGAGCGAGGGTGCCGTCCTCCGACAACAGCTTGCCGCGGATGATCTCGTTGCTTTTGACGGTTTCGATGAACTTGTCGTAGGCGGCGCCCTCGGGCAGTTCGGCCGGGAAAAGCGCGGCCGGCAGCTTGCCCGGCGCCGGCGCCTGGCGTGCGGAGAACAGCGAGACGAGCCCGCGCGTGCCTTCGACGAGCTGCATGTCGGTGATGAAGTCGCGCAGCTTCATCAGGTTGTCGCGCGCGAGCAGGTTCTTGCCCTCGATCACGACAAGGACGTCGAATTCTTCCGCTGGGAACTTCTTGGTGACTTCCTCGTACTGGTGGAATTCGCGGGTGTTGGAGCGGAACAGCTGCGACAGCGAATCGTCGATCTTGATCCGCTGGATGCCGAAGACGGCACCGACTATCAGCGCGATCAGGATGATGCAGGACAGGACCGGCGCGCGAACGGCGATCAGCCCGATGCGTTCAAGTCCAAAAGCGATGGAGGACGAGGGTCCCTGCTCGACCTTGTCGACATGAACCTCACTCTCGCTGTGCTTTTCGAGCATGCCTTGTCCAGTTCCTAAATCGGCTCGGTTAGTGAGCTTATGCGCCCCGCATATCGGCCTGAAAACGCCATACAGATGGGAGGCTTGCTCTTTGAAAAAGCGCGGGAAATCGCCGCGAGGGGTTTAGCAGGTCGGCCTGCCCCCTCGCAAGCGCGCGCTGGGCAACAAAATCGATCAAGATGCGGCAATTTCGGCCCTTGATGGCTCATTCCGGCAGCGCTGTGCCGATTCGCGGCGGGAGATCGCCGCTCTCGTCCTTCAACGCCACGCCGGTCACGCCCCGCGAGAGGCCTGCGCGGACCAGCCAGGCGATCTTGAAGGCTGCCTCACGATAACTGAGACCAGCCCGGTGGATGTTGGAGACGCAATTGCGCTCGGCGTCGGTACGGCCAGGCTTGGGCGCAAAGGTCAGGTAAGCCCCGAGGCTGTCGGGAGCCGACAATCCCGGCCGCTCGCCAATCAGCATCACGACCATGCGCGACCCGAGAATGGCGCCGACCTCGTCGCCCAGCGCGACACGGGCGCCTGAGGCGACAATGATATGGCCGATCGCGACATGCGGCGCATCGGCGAGGTCCGGCAGCAGCGCGCGCAACAGCCCAACCGCGTGCGCATGCACCGCCGTCGGCGACAATCCGTCGCCGATCACGATCGCAAGCCGGCCGGGATCAGCGGCGCACGCCGCGAGATGCTTGGCGCAAGTCGGTTCGAGCTGGCGTCCGAGATCCGGCCGCCGCAGGTAATCGCCGCGGTCGGCGGCGCGGCTCTTCGTCGCAAGGACGGGAGCGCCGAACTCAGCGAGTTCGCCGATCATCCGCTCGGCATCGAAAGTGGCATGCACGGCGTCGCGGGCGCGCGCGTGATCGAGCGTGAAGTCGAGCAACGGCCTGGTCGGCAGGCTCGCCCCGCTGCGCCCGAGCGCGACGCGTGCAGGCGTTAGCGTCCGCAGGTCCAGGGTCGGGCGGTTCGGGACGGATGGGCTAGACATGTCGCATCATTCGGCGGGAACCGACGCCTCACGCAGCCGAAGCGAGTAGTTCGACGCGTTCTGCTGGCCGCTCGATGCCGCGCGCGCAAAGGTGATGAGATGATGCGCGATCATGGTGCAGCCGATCAGGCCTTCGAGATCGCCGTGCCTGATCCGGCCCAGCGCAAACTTCCAGAACACGCGCCTGTAGTCGCCGAGCACGCCGACCTTCCAGAAGATGTTGCGCAGCATGACGAGACCGCGCCGGATGTTGGGCCAGGTCTTCATCTCGGCAGGCACAGGGATCTTGAGGCGGTGCACATAGACGTGGTCGCATTGATACTGGAAGCGTGCGTAGACCTTCTCGGGCTCGTAAGCGACTCCCATCGCGTGCTTCCAGGATGCGACGACTTCGTCATAGGGCAACAGGAAGTTGACGTTGGAATCGCGGCCGTCGTCTTCGATCAGGCGTCCCTCACGCTCCAGCCGGTCCCACAGCGGCGTCTTCGGCAGCGCCTGCAGCAGGTTGATCGTGAGCAGCGGAATCCGGGACTCATCGACGAAGGCAAGCAGCGCGTCCGAGGTGTTCGGCTTGTCGGTGTCGAGCCCCATGATGATGCCCGAGACAACCTCCATGCCATAGGAATTGATGGTGCGCACGCCCTCCAGAATCGGGACCATCATGTTGTGGTCCTTGTGCATCGCCTTCAGCGCGTCCGGATCGGGTGTCTCGATGCCGCAGAAGATGGTGATGAAATAGGCCTCGCGCATCTTCTCGAGGATCTCGGGGCGCTTGGCGATGTTGAGCGTTGCCTCGCAGGCGAGCCGCATCACATAGCCGGTCTTCTTCTGCCACTCGATCAGGTGCGGCAGCAGATCCATCGCCGCCTTGCGGTTGCCGATGAAATTGTCATCGACGAAATACACCGTGTCGGTCATGCCGCATTCGCGCAGGCGATTGAGCTCGGCGATGATCTGCTGCGGTGTCTTGATGCGCGGATTGCGGCCGTAGAGGCCGGGGATGTCGCAGAACTCGCACTGATAGGGACAGCCGCTGGAATACTGGATGCTGCCGAGGAAATACTTCTTCACCTCCGCAAGCTCGTAGGCGGGAATCGGAAACTCGGTCATCGGGACGCGGTCGTTGGTCGTCAGCACGATTTGATGCTCAGGACGGGAAACGTCGCGCGACAAAATCGCGATCAGCTCGTTGGTGGCGTCGCCAAGCTCGCCGACATGGAGATAGTCGAAGGATGGATAGTAATCCGGGCAGGCGCTGACCGAGGGGCCGCCGAGCGCGACCGGCAGGTCAAACTCATGGGCGCGGCGGCAGATGTCGTTCATCTGCTGGCGCTGGATGTGCATGCCGCTGACGAAGACCGCTTCCGCCCATTCGAACTCCTCTTTGGTCGTCGGACGGAGGTTCTCGTCGACGAACTTCACCTGCCATTCCCTGGGCAAATAGGCGGAGATCAGGAGCAGTCCCTGCGGCGGCATGAACGCCTTGACGCCGTCCGTCAGGGGATAGGCATGTTCGAATGTGCCGAAAGACGACGTGTAGCGCGGAAAGACGCAGAGAATGTGCCGGACCGTTCCGTTGCTTTCAGCGCGCATCGAACTTCCCCCAACGACTTCCTACAAACCGTGCAGAATAGGCATCAAGACACATAACGTAACGCTGGGCCCGAAATTCCTCAATATTGTGGCATGGGCCTAATTCATAAGACGCACCAATGGTTTCCTCGGTTCACGCAGATCGTGCGCGATCATGCGAAATTGGCCCGGCCTCAGGCGATCAAGCGCGAGGCAAAATCGGGTAGCAGCCCCGCATCACGAGCAAGCCGGAAATCGGCACCCGCAATCCCGCTCTTCGCCAGCCAGTCGTCGAACTCCGGCGCGCGGTGCAGGCCGAAGACGTCGCGGATATAGAGCGCATCATGGAAGGAGGTCGACTGATAGTTCAGCATGACGTCGTCGGCGCCCGGCACCCCCATGATGAAGGTGACGCCGGCGGCAGCGAGCAGCGTCAGGAGATTGTCCATGTCGTCCTGGTCGGCTTCGGCATGGTTTGTGTAGCAGATGTCGACCCCGAGCGGCAGGCCGAGGAGCTTGCCGCAGAAATGATCCTCGAGCCCAGCACGGATGATCTCCTTGCCGTCATAGAGATATTCCGGGCCAATGAAGCCGACCACGCTGTTGACCAGCAGGGGTTGATACGCGCGGGCGACGGCATAGGCACGCGCCTCGCAGGTCTGCTGGTCGACGCTGTGATGCGCGCTGGCCGACAACGCCGAGCCTTGGCCGGTCTCGAAATACATCACGTTCTGCCCGACCGTGCCGCGTCCAAGCGACAGCCCGGCCTCGTTCGCTTCCCGGAGCAAAGCGAGATCTATGCCGAAGCTGCGGTTGGCAGCCTCGGTCCCGGCGACCGACTGGAACACCAGGTCAACCGGCACGCCCTCCCCGATCAGCGACAGCGTCGTCGTCACATGGGTGAGCACGCAGCCCTGGGTCGGGATGTTCAGCCGCGCGATGATCTCGTCCAGTAACCGCAGCAACTGGCCGATCGTCGCGGGGTCGTCGCTCGCCGGGTTGATGCCGATGCAGGCATCGCCCGCGCCGAGCAGGATGCCGTCGAGGATCGAGGCGGTAATGCCCCTGGCGTCGTCGAAGGGATGGTTCGGCTGGAGGCGTGTGCTCATCCGCCCCTTCAGGCCGATGGTGTTGCGGAACGATGTGATCACCTCACATTTGCGCGCTGCCAGGATCAGGTCCTGGTTGCGCATGAGCTTCGACACCGCGGCCGCCATCTCCGGCGTGATGCCATGGGCCAGCTTTCGCAAACCTTCCGTCGTCGCCGCGTCCGACAGCAGCCAGTCGCGGAAGCCGCCGACGGTGAGCGCAGCCACCGGCGCGAAGGCCTTTGCATCGTGGGTGTCGATGACGAGGCGCGTGATCTCATCGGTCTCATAGGGGATCACGGCCTCCTGAAGGAATTGGCCAAGCGGAAGGTCGGCAAGCGCCATTCGCGCCGCGATCATCTCTTCGGCACTGCTGGCCGCGATCCCGGCCAGCCGGTCACCGGAGCGCGGCGGTGTCGCCTTGGCCAGGAGGTCGCGCAGATTGCCGAAAACGTAAGTCGTAGCATCGATGGTGTGGCGGTAGACCAAACGTCCCTCCGGCGTCAGTCGGCCAATGGCCGATGCAGTACCAGTCTTGCCCCAAGGTGTACGAGCCTGGCAGCATTGGTGCATGCCGATCTTTGCGGCATGTGCCGATCCCGGAAGGCCCCTTGCCGAAAACCGACAGCCGCGCCAAGAGGCTGATATTCCTTATATTTTCTACGACCAAGGTCTGATGTGCAAGCCTGCCGCGTTAACGCTGCGTCCACCTTCGTTCTGCATAGTTTTTGTATCAATTTTACCGTTCGTGCTCACCGATCGTACATAAAAGGCCATTTGGGTCTCTGGAAGCCATGACAATTGACCGGATTGGGAATGCCGCCGGCCTGGCGGGCCGTTTCACGCTTGCCACCAGGCTCTATTCGATCTTCGCGCTGTTCGCGCTGCTCACCGCCGCAATCGCTCTGCTGTCGGACTACAACAGCCGCCGCGGCGCCGAGCTCACTGCCGCGATTGAGACCGCGAATGCGGCGGCGCTGAACGTCGAGCGCGTCAACTCGCTGGTCTACGCCGTGGTGATGGAATCCCGCGGCGTCTACATGTCGACGGATCCAAAGGCCGTGAAGAAGTTCGGGGACGGCCTGCTCAAGTTCAACGACGAGATCCTCGGCGTGGTGAAGGGCTGGGAAGGCATCGTCAAGACCGACGACGCCGACCAGTTCGCAACGTTCAAGAAGCGCATCGAGCAGTTCATCGATTTCCGGAAAGAACTGGTTCGCCGGGCCTATGAGATCGGTCCGGCAGCTGGCCGCGAATGGGGCGATAACGACGCCAATCGCAGCGTGCGGTCGGCGTTGAACAAGGATCTCGAGGCGCTGTCCAAAGTCTATGCCCAGCGCGCCAAGCAGATTGCGCAGGAGACCGAGACCAATCGTACGCTCTCCTTCGTGTTGACGTGCCTCGGCGGCGTCGCGCTGGCGCTCGTCGTGATAGGCATCGTCATCATCGCGCGCTCGATCGCCCGTCCGCTCTCGACGATCACCGCGACCATCAAGCAGGTCGCCGACGGCGAAGAGAACGTCGTGGTGCCGCATACCGAGCGTGCCGACGAGATCGGCGCGCTGGCGCGCGCGATCCGGATCTTCCAGGAGGCGATGGACCGCAACCGCAATCTGGCCTCGCAGGTCTCGCAGGACTCCGCGGCGCGCGACGAGCGCGCCCGCCATATCGAGACCTCCGTCGAGGCCTTCCGCGAGGCGATTGGCGCGGTCATGCGCGGCCTTGCCGACAACGCGTCGGCGATGCGCGAGACCGCGCAGACCATCACCCGCGTCACGGCGGATGCCAGCACTCGCGCCGGCACGGCGGCAGGCGCCACGGAGCAGGCCTCGCACAACGTCACGGCGGTGGCGAGCGCCGCGGAAGAGCTGTCGGCATCCGTCGAGGAGATTGGCCGCCAGGTGCGGCAATCGGCGAGCGCCGTCGAGCAGACCGGCCAGCGCACCGAGAAATCGATCTCCGAGATCGAGAGCCTGGCTGCCGCCACACAGCGCATCGACGGCGTGCTCAATCTGATCCAGGCGATCGCCGAGCAGACCAACCTCCTGGCGCTCAACGCCACCATCGAGGCGGCGCGCGCCGGCGACGCCGGCCGCGGCTTTGCCGTCGTCGCCCATGAGGTCAAGGCGCTCGCCGGGCAGACGGCGAAGGCGACCGCGGAGATCAGCGAGAATGTCGGCATGATCCAGTCCTCGACCCGCAACGCGGTCGAGGCCGTACGCGAGATCGGCGGCGCGGTGCGCGAGATCAACGACGTCACCTCGGCGATTGCCGGCGCCATCGGCCAGCAGGACTCCGCCACTCGCGAAATCTCCGCCAATGCACAGTCGGCTGCGCAAGGCAACGAGACGCTGGTCGCCAACATCACCTCGCTCCGCGACGCCATCGGCGAAACGGACACCGCAGCAACCTCCGTCCTGACCGCGGCAGGCAGCCTGACCGCAACGGCAGAAACGCTGTCGCGCGAGGTGGAAAAATTCTTCGGGAATTTGCGCTCTGGACCCGCTGAGCGCCCTATCGCCAAGGCGAGCTAGCTCTCCGCGTCAGCCGACGCTGCGCCACGAGCCCTTGTAGGAACGTCGCAGAAGCGCGAACAGACTTCCACCGGTCGCAGCGCCTAGCAAATAGACGACGACGGAGAGCAGCGCGAGCGGCAGGCTGAGGTTCACCCTGAAGAACGAGACCGTCACGGTCTCGAAGTTCTGCGCGGCGAACACCACGATCGCGGCCACGAACAGGGTGATGATGGCGAGATAAAACCAACGCATGACGCATTCCCCTTCGACCGCGCGCAAGCTCGCGCGGTCACCCGCGACCTAACATAACCTTTCCTCGCGCGCCTTAAGTGCCGCGCCGCAGGCTGAAGCCGAGGCTCAGCCAGCCCGCGCCGGCAAAGATCAGGTCGATACCGAGGAACAGGCCGAGGATGTAGACGCTGTTGACCGGCCAGCGCGCCAGGATCAACAGGCCGAGCAACAGGGTGATGACGGCCGAGAGCGCGACCCAGATCCAGGGGCTCTCCCGCTTCATGCTGAAGGCGAGAAACAGTCTGACGACGCCGGAAGCAATCAGCGAGGCACCGAGGAAGAGGGTCAATAGCACCGCAGCAAATAGCGGGTTCTCGAAGGTCAAAAAGCCCGCGATGACATAGAGCACGCCGAGCAGCGCCCAGATCAGGAACTTGCCCCAGCTCTTCATCTGGAACGCACCGATGACCTCGGTCACGCCGGCCACGATCATCATCGCGCCGACCACGATCACGCTGGCCACCGTCGCCATCACCACGCTACCGAGCGCAATGAAGCCGGCAATGAGGTAGACGACGCCGAGCGCGACGATCCAGCCCCATTTCGGGCGCAACGCCGCGATGCCGGAGCCCAAGCCTAGGCTGTGAGACATATCCGAAGCAGTTGTCATGACGGCTACTCCTTCAAGCGAACCCCCACGGCACACGTCAGAATAGCATGGGCTCAGTGGGGACAACAGCTAGAAGAGCAGCCGTCGCCAGCGTCGCTGTTGATGCAGGTCAAGGCCGCCCAGGCGCGCCTCAAGCGCGCGACCGCTCCATTTCGAGCTCGGCCTTGAGACTGTCGAGATCGCGATAAATTGAAGCCGCCGCGAGCACACGGCCGCCTTTCCGGTACCGGAGCAGGCAGTCTTTGCCCGCGATGCTGCCGTCGATCTCGATGTCATCCCAGCTTTCGGCGTGGCCGACATAATTGATCGGCACGTCATAATGCTGGCTCCAGAAGAATGGTACGGCGTCGTAGCGTTCGCGCCCGCCCAGCATGTTGCGCGCGGCGGTCTGGCCCTGACGCTCGGCAACCACCCAATGTTCGACGCGGATGCTGGCTTGCGAATGCTGATCCGGCCAGCGCGCGATGTCACCGGCGGCAAAGATGCCGGGCGCGCTGGTTTCAAGGTAAGCATCGACCGTCACGCCGCGATCGATCGCAAGCCCGGCTCGCTCGGCCAGTTCGAGGCGCGGCTTGACGCCGATGCCCACCACCACCAGGTCCGCCTCGATCACGTCGCCACTTTTCAGATGGGCGCGGCGGCCATCGAGCTTGTCCACAGTGTCCTTGAGGTGGAAATGGACGCCGTTCTCTTCATGAAGCGCACGGACGAAATCGCCCATCTCACGTCCCAGGATGCGCTCCATCGGCCGCTCCTCCGGCGCGACGACGTGAACCTCGAGCTTGCGCGCCCGCAATGAGGCGGCGACCTCGAGGCCAATGAAGCTCGCCCCGATCACCAGCGCGCGTTTGGCGCTACCGGCCGCCGTGATGATGGCGCGGCTGTCGGCGACCGATCGCAGGGTGTGGACATGCGGCTGGTCGCTGCCTGGAATTCTTAACTTCACGGGCTCGGCACCGGTCGCCAGCAGCAGCCGGTCGAACGGCACCTTGTCGCCGTTGCCCAATGTCACATGACGTTGTTTCGGATCGAGCTCGGCGACGGAGGTGTCGAGCCTGAGATTGATGCCTGCGTCTGCGTAGTAATCCTCCGGCCGGAGCGGCAGCCAATCCTCCGGCGCATTGCCGGCCAGATAGTCCTTGGACAGGTTCGGCCGGTCGACCGGCAAGGCACCGTCGTTGCTGAGCATGGTGATGCTGCCGGCAAATCCTTCACGGCGGAGCATTTCGGCCGCTGCAAATCCCGCCGCGCCGCCACCGACGATGACGAACCGGTCCGGCGTCGGCGCGGAGCGGTGCGGTGCGGCCAGTGGTGATGCCTCTCGCTTGCGGCGCACGACGATCTTGTCCTTCTCGCGTTCGACCTCCCAGACCGCCAGCGCATTCAGCGCCGGCGCCGCGACCGCCTCGCCGGTGCGCAGCGAGAAGCAGGCATGATGCCAGGGACATCGGATGGTGTCGTCGACGACGAGCCCTTCGGCGAGCGGACCATGATAGTGGGTGCAAGCCGGTTCGATCGCCACAACCTCGGCGCCGAACTGCACGAGGAGAACGTCTTCGTCACCGACATGGCCAAGCAGCCTGCCGTCGTTGAAATCGGCGAGGTCCACGCCCTTGCTCAGATTGGGTCCGCTCGGCTTCTTCTCATCGTTCATGCGCCGTCTCCCGTGGCTTTGCGTCTCAATCGTCCGAGTTGGCGAGGCCGAGCAGCTCCTGTCGCGTCAACGCGTTGTCGCGAAACACGCCGAGCATGCGGCTGGTGACGAGATCGGTGCCCGGCTTGTGCGCACCGCGCGTGGTCATGCAATGGTGCGTCGCCTTGATGATCACGCCGACGCCTTGCGGCCTCAGCACGTCATTGATCGAGTTGGCGATCTGCGCCGTCATCTTCTCCTGGATCTGGAGACGCTTGGCGTAGATGTCGACCACCCGCGCCAGCTTGGAAATGCCGACGACACGGCCCTGCGGGATATAGGCGACCCACGCACGCCCAACGATCGGCGCCATGTGATGCTCGCAATGGCTCTCGAAGCGAACCCCGCGCAGCACGATCATCTCGTCATAGCCTTCGATCTCCTCGAAGGTCT
The DNA here is from genome assembly GCF_059803515.1 of Bradyrhizobium sp. UFLA05-125. Lineage (NCBI taxonomy): Bacteria > Pseudomonadati > Pseudomonadota > Alphaproteobacteria > Hyphomicrobiales > Nitrobacteraceae > Bradyrhizobium > Bradyrhizobium sp. UFLA05-125. Next base: position 18,120 of record NZ_JBANBJ010000020.1, read on the forward strand.
TTTGCAGGATTTCGGTCGGGTCCTGCGTGTAGCCGGTGAAGTATTCCCGAAACGCACGCGCTACCCGGTCCGGCGTCTCGCGCAGGCCGTCGCGCGCGGGATCATCGCCCGCCCAGCGGATCATGGTGCGCACTGCGTCCTCGACCTCCGCCTGGCTTGGCATGCCCGCCAGCGCTTGCGCGAGTGCAACGCGTTCCAGCCGTCGCGCCTGTCGTTCCATGTGAACTCCTCCCCCTGACCACCCGAAACAATCGCATTGCGGTACCAAGGCTTGGACGGCGGCAACGGAAAAAGGTTCCCAGGAATAGGGGAAAATTCAGGACGGGCCCGGAACCAGGCTCAACTGTCTGCGGCCTTACGCAGGTCGAGGACGGCCTGCGCCCATTCGGCGGGCCGCTCCTGCGGCAGATTGTGACCTGCCCCGTTGAACACGCGCCGCTCGAAAAAGCCCTCGAACCTGCGCGCGTGATGGGCGGTCCCAGGAATGACGCCATCGCGATCGCCGTCGATCGCGATCGTCGGCACGCGGATTGGCGGCTGCGCGGAAAGTTGTGCCTCAATGGCCGCATAGGCGGGATCGCCTTCAACCAGCGCGTAGCGATGCCGGTAGGAGTGGATCACGACGTCGACGAAGTCTGGATTGTCGAAGGCGACTGCGGTTGTGTCGAAAGTCGCATCGTCGAACACCCAAGTCGGCGACCACATCGACCAGAGCTGACGGGCAAAGCCGCGCCGGTTGCGCTCAAGCGCGCGGCGACCGCGTTCGTTGTGAAAGAGATATTGATACCAGAGCGCGGCCTCCTCCGGCGGCGAGGCCGGCTCCATCGACCGCGCGATGTTCTGGATGTTGTAGGAATTGCCAGAGACGAGCCCGACCACGCGCTCCGGATGGAGCGCCGAGACCACGCAGGCGGCACGCCCGCCCCAGTCGTAGCCGCCGACCACCGCACGCTCGATCTTCAGAGCATCCATGAAGGCCAGCAAGTCGGCGCCCAGCGCCGCCTGTTCGCCCGAGCGCAACGTCTTGTCGGACAAAAATCGCGTCCCGCCATAGCCGCGCAGCCATGGCACCAACACCCGCGCGCCTGATCGTGCGATCAGCGGCGCGGCTTCGGCATAGGCCTGGACGTCGTAGGGAAAGCCGTGGCCCATGATGCAGGGCCAGCCGTCCGGCGCGCCGAATTCGAGAAAGGCGACTTCGAGGACGCCGGCAGTCACTGTTTTCGGTTGCATTCTTGCGACACTCTCTGAACAAACTCGACCACGTAGCCCGGATGAAGCGCAGCGAAATCCGGGAGCCGCAGACGTTGGCATCCCCGCATTCCGCTTCGCTCCATGCGGGCTACAAGGCTCCGACCTACTTCTGTGGCCCCGACAGCGGGATGTCGCGCTCGGCGCGGAACACGTTGCTGTAGAGGTTGGCGATCCACTGCCGGCCGATGTCGGTCTGGTTGAGATAGCCGATCTCGGCCTGGATGTACGGCGCGACGCTGTCCCAATAGAATTGCGGATAGCGATGCACGATGTCGGCAGGCGAGTCATAGCCGAGCTGGCGGTTGATGCCGACCTCCTCGAACTCATAGTAGAGCGCATTGGCCTTGCGCAAATAATTGGGATCGCCGAGCTGGCCGATGAAATCGGCCGCACGCAGGACCGAAGCGTCGGCATCGTAGGCCTGGCCGTCTCGGGCCGGAAACCGCGTACCCTCGATGGCGCGGGCAATGCGCTCCGGATCGAGCTCTGGGATATGTTGCAGCCGCCGCATGACATAAAGCTTCGATCGGTCGACGTGATACATCATCAGGCTGGCATCGGATGCGCCGCGCGGCAGCGCGATCTTGGTGCCGGCGTCGTCGATCAGAAAACCGTCTTGGTCATCTTCCTCGAACAGGCCGCGCACATAGCCAATGTCATGGGCAAGGCAGGCAATCAGGACGTGGATGAAATCCTCCGCCTCCAGGTGGGTATGGAGGTATCGTCCGTTAAGGATGGAATGGCCCGCCAGCGTCACGAGCATCGTATGCTCGATATTGTGATAGAGTGCATCGCTGTTGCCGATGCATTCCATCGTCGTGCGGGTCGCGCTCTCGATCATTCTTGCAGCGGACTCGTCGTACCGGCGACGCATGAACGAGCCAAGCAGCTTTTCCAGAGATTCGGCAGCCAGTCTCGGTAACGTGATCATGGATGCAGCCCCGTTGTCGGTGGTGTCCCCACGCCAACTCCTGATGCCTCATTTTTCCTCGCCCAGAGGCAGCATAGCCTATCTCGGCCCCGCTCACCAAATCTCCAATGGCGACGTAAACGAAAAGATTTGGGTTGCGCGAGGCCTCGCAGCAGCTCAGCGATCCTGTCGAGGATGGCAAGGGTTACCCGTCAGGCCAAATCGCGCCTGTCGGTCGTCGGCGCCGGCCCCGCCTGTGAATGACCCGGAGATTTGGTTTTCAGGAGGCTCTCGAGATGAACGGCGCTGCCGCCGCGTGTTGGTTGGCCCGGGCCTCGTCGCATTCGCTCAATCGCCGCGCCAGCATGGCGTCGAACGCTGTCTTGATCCTGCGAACGAAAGGGTCTTTGTAGGGAAAGTCCGGGTTCTCGTCGTGCACCAGCATGGAGGCGTTGACCTCGAACACGACGAGATTGCCTTGGTCGTCGAGTGCGCAGTCGATACCAAAATAGTCGAGACCGATGCGGCTCCTGATCATGCGCAACACGTCATGGTGGCTTGCGGAAAAGACCGACGCGGGGTCGCGCAGGAACTGCTCCTCGTCGCGTTGCATCCAGTCCTGGCTGGCCATATCCGTGCTGTCGCGGTGGAGCTTCCAGCCCTCCCCGATCGCCAGATGATAGGGCAGGATTTCCTCGTCCACGAAAATGAACCGGTACTTGCGGAAAAAGCCGTCGGCGGATCGATAGTCGACAGGCTCGATCAGATAGCGATCCTCACTCACGCGTTCGGTGAGGAACGCCGTCAGAGTATCGGGATCCTCGAACCTGGCGAAGAAGTCCCCGCCATGGGTCCCCGCCGGCCTCGCCAGCAATGGAAACGTCAGTTCGTTTTCCGCGGGCGGAAGCACGTGACCGGCGGCGATGCGCAATGTGCGCGGCACGCGACAGCCCGGAATGCCGGCAAGCGCAATCGCGGTCGCATCGCGTGTCGTTCGCAAGACCTTTTCGGGTTCGTTGACGACCGGCTTGCCGAGCTGCCTGGCAATCTCATCGGCGAGCGGAAGAACGGCCGCGCCCTGGTCCGCATCACACACGAGGTTGACGACGACGTCGGCCTCCCGCGCGAGCGACCCGAGATCTGGCCTGATCGAGGGCGACAGCGAGAGAATGTCGGTCTGGTAGGCGCAATCCCGAAACAGATACGCAACCGGCGTGTTGCCGACGAAGGGCGCGAACAGAGCGAGCACGCGGAAGCTGGCCGGCGACCGCTTCGCGGGTCTGCGCAACACCGGGTGAAGCCGGACGGCTCGCTCATAGGCGGCCTCCGCGGCCTCGCTTTCGCCGATCGCCTGCCGGATGGCGCCGATCCAGTAGAAATTGTCGGCCCGCTCCGGTGCGAGCGCGGCGGCCCGCTCGAAATGCAAGATCGCGTCCTCGATCCGCTTCAGCTCGAAGCAGACCCTGCCGAGCTCGGCATGAAGGGCCGCGTCATCGGGCGTCTCCTCGATGAGTTCACCTAGCAGGATCTGCGCAAGCACGTATTGCCTGGTCGCGACGAGTGCCTGCACCAGATTGGTCAGTGCCGGACGATGCGCCGGGCTCAACCGCAGCGCTTCGAGATAGAGCGAGATGGCCTGTTGCGCCATCCCGGTCTTCAGATGCACGTTGCCGAGGTTGCACCAGCAGGCGACGAGATGCGGCGCAAGCCGCAACGCGGCCCTGTAGTTCTCGGCCGCGGAGTCGAGATCGTCACAGAGCATGAAGGCGTTTGCGAGCGCGGCGTGAAGATCGGCCGCAATGTCGGTGGTGGTACCGATCGACATCACGGAGACCTGCGCAAGACCGGCCCTGAAGATCGGGATCGCGTCGTTGAGCTCACCGCGCTTGTAATGCTCGCGTCCCATGCGCAGCAGGTCGGCGGCGCTCGGTCCGGTCGGAACCTGCGGCAAGAGAGAGGTCGACATTGGGCTCATGCGCTCTCTGCTGGAAACGTCGCCGTGAAGCTCACGCCGTGCAGATTGACGGTCGGCGCGATGCCGTAGTGATTGGCACCGAAGATGCGCATCCGGCGCCACAGCTCGTCCTTGCTGATATCCGGCGGAATGTCGCAGATCGCTCTGTAATTACGCCGCGAATTTCTTCGACCGCTCCATGGGATCGTCGGACGCGGCGTCGGAAGCAACAATTGATGGGCCAATCGATCGGCCCATTCAGCGAACAGGTTCAAGAGCTGCGCGTAAGTCAGCTCGCACAGACCGACGACACCGGCGTTTTCCGGAATGGCAAACGAGGTGACGTCGAGGATCATGCCGGTATCGACACGCTCGGCCATGGCGTGAAGGGTCACGCCGAACTCGGTCGCGCGGTCGTAGAGCGCGAAGTGCGTCGGTGCCCAGCCGGGATAGGTCGGCGGCCCCGGATGGAAATTGTAGGCGCCATAACCCAGGCTCGCGAGCAGGTCGGCGGGCACGATGGTGTTGGAGGCAAAGGCGATCAGCCGGGCTTGCCGAAGCAGCGGCGGCTCGAGACTCCTAAGCTCGTTGATCCCGGTCACCGGCCTGATCGTCAAGTCCTGCCGGTGCCTTCTCAATATCCGCGACAGCGCCACCTGCTCGGCAGCTTCCGTCAGCAACACTACGGCCTCGAACATCGGTTACCGCTTTGTTAACGATGATGGTGAGCCAAAATGTCGCAGCGGCCTGTTAACAGCGCACTAACGATGATCGACCGGACACACTCTGGAAACATCGAGAAACAAAATTGTTGAAAAAGGTGATTGTGTACAAACTGCCCACCACGCGCTCAGTCGTCATCGCCCGCGAAGGCGGGCGATCCAGTATCCCAGAGGCAGCGACGAATACGGAGAAGCCGCGGCGTACTGGATTCCCCGCTTTCGCGGGGAATGAAAGGAATGCGATTTGACAACTACTCCACCAGCAGCACATCCACCGCGACGCCGAGCTTCTGCTTCGGCGAGCCGACGATGATGCCGTCGACCGGCGAGACGTCGGAGAAGTCGCGGCCGACAGCGAGCACGATGTGATCGTTGGCGACCAGGAGATCGTTGGTCGGATCGAAATCGACCCAGCCGAGCTCAGGCCCGCACCACAGCGACACCCAGGCGTGCGTGGCATCGGCGCCTTGCAGGCGCGGCTGACCGGGCGGCGGGATGGTGCGCAAATAGCCGCTGACATAGGCCGCAGGCAGCCCGAGCCCGCGAAGTCCTGCGATCATCACATGGGCAAAGTCCTGACAGACGCCATGGCGCTTGTCGAACACCTCGTTGAGTGGCGTCGAGATCACCGTCGCCTTCGGATCGTAGCGAAATTCGCTGCGGATGCGATGCATCAGATCGACAGCGCCGGCGAGGATGCCGGCGCCGGACGCAAAGCTCATCGCAGCATAGGCGCTGACGGGACGCAGCACGGGCACCAGCGGGCTCGCGAAGACGTAGCCGACCGGCGACGACGGCCCGAGGCTCGTCGCCTCGAAGGCGAGATCGCGGATGCCTTCCCAGGGCGGACTGAAGGCATCGCGCGGCGGCGGCGTTCGCGACACCGACACGCGGGAGCGAGAATCGATGCGCAGGTTTCGATGCGACGCCTCGATCACGACGCTCTCCGTCAGCGTGCCGAAGAAATCGCGCCTGGCATGGCGATCCGCAGGCCGCGGCCGGATCTCGACGTGGTGCGAGATGAGTTGTTGCCCGTCGCCGGTTTTCGGTTCGAGCCGCAGCGTGCAGCGGGCGAAACTGACCGGACTCTCATAAGAATAGGTCGTGACGTGACGGATGTCGTAGATCACGCCAGCCCCGTCAGCTTTTCCGGCCTGCTGGCGTTGGGACCGTGCGGGAAGTAATGCAGCCCGATCGCCTCCGCGAGGTTGAGCAGGTCCTGCTCGAGCGAGAACAGCGTCTTGACCTCGAGCTTCTCGGCCTCGGCCGTGGCGAGCATCGCCTGCACGGCGACTGCAAGTCGTTGCGGCTTCTCGATCAGGCCGTACTCCTTCAGGCTCGGCAGCGCTGCGATGTGCTCGTTCAGGCTTGCGACCTGGAAGGCCACCGAGCGCGGATTGTAGGTGTCGAGCACCGCGAGATCGCGTACCGGCGCGAGCAGTGGCGCCAGCAAATAGCGAGAGCGATAGGTGATCTGGCAATCGACCAGCGTGAGGAGCACGTCGAGGTCCTCGTCGCCCGCCTCGTCATAGGCGAACTGCCGCGCAAAGCGAGTGGTGTTGATGGCGCGCTCGGCGCGGCGGCCCATGTCGAGGAAGCGCCAGCCGGCAGCGCGATTCATGTTCTCCTGCGCAAGGCCGGCAAAGCTCGCGAGTTCCTGCAAGGTGAGCTCGGCGGCGCTGAGCACGCTGTCGTCGTCCTCGACCTCATAGGCGAGCCGATCGGTCATCTCGGTGATGACCTGCCAGGCGTCGGGCGACAACCGCTCACGCAGACCGGTTGCCGTGCGTTGCGCCGCGCGCACCAGCGACAGCGCCGAGCCGAAACGGTCGGGGCTTTGCAGTGCTTCGGCCGCGATCCGTCCGGGGACCGTGCGCGAGGCTTGGGAGATCGCGCCCCAGGCGACGAGGATGCGCTGGATGCGCTCGGCCGACTGCATCGCGGTCGATGCGCCCTTGTTGTTGGGTCCGCGCATCGGCGAGCCGAGCGCGCGCACCAGCCGCAGCGTGGCCTCGGCGCGTTCGAGATAGCGGCCGAGCCAGAACAGATTGTCGGCGGCACGGCTCGGCAGCACGCCGGCGATGCGGCGGATCCGCACCTTGTCGGTCGCGGGCAGTAGCGTCGCGGTGGAGACCTGCTTCTCCGAGACGACCCAGACGTCGGCGGCGCGCGCGCCATCGCCCATCGACACGGCGCGCGCGTCGGCCTGTTCGGCGATCCGGCAGAAGCCACCGGGCATGATGGTCCAGCCGTCGGGCGTGGCCGCCGCGAACACGCGCAGCACGAAGGGGCGCGGGGTGAGCTGGCCCTGCTCCCACACCGGCATGGTCGACAGCCGCACCACCTCCTGGCCGACATAATCCATCCCGCGCCCGCCGATCGCATCGATCAGCCGCTGCCGCTCTGCTTCATCGAGCTCGCTCGCAAGCACCGGCCCCGTGCCGTGGAAGCCGGGAACACCACGGCGATAGGCGCCCTCGATCGCGACCTCGTCGAGCCGCGACAAGACCTCCTCACGCGCCGAGCGCTGGCCGCACCACCAGGTCGCGATGTGCGGCATCTTCAAGTCCTCGCCGAGCAGGCGACGGCTCAACGCCGGCAGGAAGCCGAGCAGCGCCCTCGCCTCCAGCACGCCGGAGCCGGGCATGTTGGCGACGACGACGCCATCCTTGCGCAGCACGTCGATCAGCCCGGGCACACCTAACCGCGAGGAGGCGTCGAGCTCGAGCGGATCGAGCGAATTGGAATCGACCCGGCGCAGGAGCACGTCGAGTCGCTTGAGGCCTGCGACGGTGCGGATGTGGATGCGGTTGTCGCTGACTGCGAGATCGTCGCCCTCGACCAGCAGGAAGCCGAGATAGCGCGCAAGCGTCGCGTGCTCGAAGTAAGTCTCGCTGAAGCTGCCGGGTGTCAGCACGCCGATGCGCGGCTCGTCGCGATCGGCGCTGGCGCGAAGGCTATCCCGAAACGCCTCGAAGAACGGCGCGACGCGCGGCACGTTCATCGACTTGTAGAGATCGGCAAATGCCCGCGACAGCACCAGGCGGTTTTCCAGCGCGTAGCCAGCCCCCGACGGCGCCTGGGTGCGGTCGCCGAGCACCCACCAGCGCCCGTCGGGGCCCCGGCCGACATCGGCGGCATAGATCGACAGGTACCGCCCGCCGGGCGGCGCCACGCCGCAGACAGGCCGCAGATATTCGGCGCTGCCGGCGATCGCAGCGGCAGGGAGCGCGCCTTCGGCGACCAGCCGGCCCTCGCCATAGATGTCGCGCAGCACAAGTTCGAGAAGCTGGGCACGTTGCTTGATGCCGGCCGAGAGCTGCTGCCAGTCGGCCTCGTCGATCAGAAGCGGCAGATGGCTGAGCGACCAGGGCCGGTCGGCGCTGTCGCCCGGTGTGCGATAGGTGACGCCGGCCTCGCGCAAATGCCGGTCAGCCATAGCGATGCGCCGCTCGATCTCGTCGGGTGCCAGCGCGCCAAAGGCGTCGAAGAAACGGCTCCAGACGGCGCGCGGGGCGCCATCGGGACCGAGGAATTCGTCGGGGATGCCAGGCAGCCGGCTATAGTCGCGGACCCATTGCGCGACGCGGCGCTGGCTGAGGCGCCTGCCCGCCTGGCCTTCTCCGTCGGTCGCGCCCTCGCCCATGCACCACTCCCTGCCCCATCACCATACTCAATGCAGGAGCGGCGTGCGCAAGTCGAGGGTCAGCGGAAACTCAATTGTGCGTTCCTCCGGCGGCGGCTGGCTGGGGCCCGGCGTATGGCCGTGGTCCTGGAAGCGGGCCAGCCGCCGCGCCTCGGCCTCGTAGGTGTTGACCGGCTTGGTGTCGTAGTTGCGCCCTCCGGGATGGGCGACGTGATAGACGCAACCGCCCAGCGAGCGGCCGTTCCAGGTATCGATGAGATCGAATGTCAGGGGCGCGTGGACCGGGATGGTCGGGTGCAGGCCGGAGGCCGGCTGCCAGGCCTTGAAGCGGACGCCGGCCACCGCTTCTGCCGAGCGTCCCGTCGGGGTCATCGGCAGGCGGCGGCCGTTGCAGGTCACGACATGGCGGCCCTCGATGAAGCCTTCCGCCTTCACCTGAAGCCGCTCAACCGAACTATCAACATAGCGCACGGTGCCGCCGGCCGAACCCTCCTCGCCGAGCACATGCCAGGGCTCCAGCGCCTGGCGCAATTCCAGCGTCACGCCGCCATGATGGACCCGGCCAAAGGCGGGGAAACGGAATTCGAGCTGAGCCAGATACCATTCCGGCTCAAAGGGATAGCCCGATTGCTTCAACTCAGAAAGCACGTCAACGAAATCCTCCCAGATGAAGTGAGGCAACATGAAGCGATCATGCAGAGCCGTGCCCCAACGCACGAACTTGCCGGCTTGCGGTTCGCGCCAGAGCTTTGCGATCAGCGCGCGGACCAGGAGCTGCTGGGCCAGCGACATGCGCGGATCGGGCGGCATTTCGAGCGCGCGGAATTCGACCAGGCCGAGCCGCCCCGTCGGGCCTTCCGGCGAATAGAGCTTATCGATGCAAATCTCGGCGCGATGGGTGTTACCGGTGATGTCGACGAGCAGATGCCGGAACAGCCGGTCCACCAGCCACAGCGGCGTTTGATAGCCCGGCGGCGGCACGTGCGAGAGCGCGACCTCGAGCTCGTAGATGCTGTCATGGCGCGCCTCGTCGATACGCGGCGCCTGGCTGGTCGGGCCGATGAACAGGCCGGAGAAGAAGTAGGACAGCGACGGATGGCGCTGCCAGTACAGCACCAGGCTCTTCAACAAATCGGGCCGGCGCAGGAACGGCGAGTCCTGAGGGATCGAGCCGCCGACCACGACGTGGTTGCCGCCGCCGGTGCCGGTGTGGCGACCATCGACCAGGAAGCGGTTGGCACCGAGCCGCACTTTCGCGGCGTCCTCATAAAGACCCGAAGTGATATCGACCGCCTCGCGCCAGTTCTTCGCCGGCTGGATGTTGATCTCGATCACGCCAGGATCGGGCGTCACCTTGATGACGTCAAGGCGCGGATCGAATGGCGGCGGATAGCCCTCGACATGAACCGGAAGCTGAATCTCCTCGGCGGTGGCTTCGAGCGCGGCGATCAGTTCGAGATAATCCTCGATCCGCTCGACCGGCGGCAGGAAGGCGCACAGCACGCCGTCTCGGATTTCGACCGCCATCGCGGTGCGCACCGGGATCGCCGTATTGAGATATTCAGGCGCAACCCGCGGCGGCGATGGCGGCCGCGGCATGCGGCTGAACACCGGCAGCTGCTTGCGCACCTCCATCGGGTCCTGCTCGATGATGTACGGATATTGGTTGGGCGGGACGTAGCCGAGCGAGCCCATCGGCAGCCGCAAGCCCAAGGGAGAGTCTCCCGGGGTCAGGAACAGATGGCTCCGCCGCAGACCCCAGCGTTCGCTGCGCCAGCGCGGCGGCGCATTCCAACGCTGCACCGGCAGCACGAACCCGCGCGGCGTGCCGAGCCCCTGGTCGAACACCCGCGCCATCCGCGCCCGCGCCTCCGGATCAGACAGCTTGGAGTCGGAGGGATCGACATTGACGGGAAGGTCGGCTTCCTTCTGCAGCCAATAGGCGGGATCTTCATACGCCGGCATGATGTAGCCGGGGTCGAGCCCGAGCCGCGCCGCCGTACCCTCCATGAAGGCCTCGGCATCCCCAACCTCGGCGCGGCGGGGGGTCTCGACCTTCGCGATCAGGTCGGCGTTCTTCCAGATCGGCACGCCGTCCTTGCGCCAATACAGACCGAAGGCCCAGCGCGGCAGGCTTTCGCCCGGATACCATTTGCCCTGGCCGTAGTGCAGCAGACCACCCGGCGCGAACCGCGTGCGCAAGCGGCGGATCAGATCGTCCGCGAGCGCACGCTTGGTCGGGCCAACGGCCTCGGTGTTCCACTCCGGCGCTTCGAGATCGTCGACGGACACGAAAGTCGGCTCGCCACCCATGGTGAGCCGCACATCCTGGGCAGCGAGATCGCCGTCGACCTGCTCGCCGAGCTCATTGAGCCGGGCCCAGGCTTCATCAGAAAAAGGCTTTGTAATGCGAGGCGCTTCGCGGATGCGCTTCACGCTCATCTCGAAGGCGAACTCGACCTCGGCAAAGCCGGCGCTGCCGGAGATCGGCGCGGCCGAACGGTAGTGCGGCGTCGCGGCCACCGGAATGTGCCCCTCGCCTGCCAGCATGCCGGAGGTCGCATCGAAACCAATCCAGCCCGCGCCCGGCAGATAAACCTCAGCCCAGGCATGCAGGTCGGTGAAATCGTTCTCCACCTCCGGCGGTCCCTCGATCGGATCGATGTCGGGACGGATCTGAATCAGGTAACCGGAGACGAAGCGCGCTGCGAGACCGAGATGGCGCAGCGTCTGGATCAGGAGCCAGGCGGAGTCGCGGCAAGAGCCTGCACCGGAGGACAAGGTCTCCTCCGGAGTCTGCACGCCCGGCTCCATGCGGATGATGTAGCGCACTCGCTTTTGCAGCTCGCGATTGAGATCAACCAGAAAATTGACGGTGTTGCTGGCCTCACGCGGGATCGACGCGAGATATTCGGCAAACAGCGGACCCGGAGTGATGGTCTCGAGATATGGCGCGAGCTCGGTCTTCAGATCCTTGGGGTACTGAAAGGGAAAGCTATCGGCATAGGGCTCGACGAAGAAATCGAACGGGTTGACCACGGTCATCTGCGCCGTGAAATCGACCTCGATCTTCAGCTCCGTCGTCTTCTCCGGAAAAACGTAGCGCGCCAGCCAGTTGCCTTGCGGGTCCTGCTGCCAGTTCACGAAATGATTGGGCGGCGTAACCTTGAGCGAATAGCTCAGGATCGGTGTCCGCGTATGCGGCGCTGGCCGCAAGCGGATGGTCTGCGGGCCAAGATCGATCGGGCGGTCGTATTTGTAGTGCGTGACGTGATGCAATGCGACGTAGATCGACACGGATGCGGTGCTCCAGCAGCTTTTTTGAGCAGAACACCTGATGTCATCGCGATCAAGCACTAACAACGGGCAGCGCGTGCCTAGGAAGTATCCGCCGTAGCCCGGATGGAGCGAAGCGTACTCCGGGACAATCGATCCAGGAATGACGAACCCCGGATTGCGCTTCGCTCCATCCGGGCTACGCGGTGACGCTACATCGTGGCGCCAATCACCCAGGGCGCGAATTCGGCGCCACCGAAATCAAAGCTCTCGCTCTTGGTCGGCTGTCCCGAGGCCGTCTTCAGGATCAGATCGAAGATGCGCTGGCCGCACTCTTCGACCGTCTCGGAGCCTTCGAGGACGGTGCCGCAATTGACGTCCATGTCCTCTTCCATCCGCTTGTACATGGGCGTGTTGGTCGCAAGCTTGATCGACGGTGCGGGCTTGCAGCCGAACACGCTGCCGCGGCCCGTCGTAAAGCAAACGAGATTGGCGCCGCCTGCTACCTGGCCGGTCGCGGCAACCGGGTCGTAGCCGGGCGTGTCCATGAACACAAAGCCCTTCTTCGTCACAGGCTCGGCATAGCGCAGCACGTCGACGAGATTGGTGGTGCCGGCCTTGGCCATCGCGCCGAGTGACTTCTCGAGGATCGTGGTGAGGCCGCCGGCCTTGTTGCCGGGGCTCGGATTGGCGTTCATCTCGGCGCCTTCGCGCTCGGTATACTCTTCCCACCAGCGCATGAGATCGACGAGCTTTTCGCCGACTTCGCGGCTGACCGCACGGCGCGTGAGCAGATGTTCTGCGCCGTAGGTCTCCGGCGTCTCCGACAGGATCACGGTGCCGCCGTGACGCACGATGAGATCGCTGGCCGCGCCGAGCGCGGGATTGGCTGATACACCGGAATAGCCATCCGAGCCGCCACATTGCAGCGCCACGGTCAGCTCGCTTGCCGGTACCGCTTCGCGTTTCACCTTGTTGGCGTCCGCAAGAGCCTCGCGTACGAAGGCAACGCCGGCCTCGACCGTCTTGCGGGTGCCGCCGACCTCCTGGATGTCCATCGCGCGCAGGCGCCCGGCGAGCTTCTGCTCCTCCATCAGGCCGCCGATCTGGTTCACCTCGCAGCCAAGACCGAGCACGATCACGTGCGAGAAATTGACGTGCCGCGCATAGCCGCCGAGCGTGCGGCGGAGCAGCGCCAAAGGCTCATTCTGCGTCATGCCGCAGCCGGTCTTGTGCGTCAGTGCGACCACGCCGTCGACGTTGGGGAATTCGGCCAACGGATTTTCGCCGGTGAAGGGATTCTTCTTGAAGACGTCGGCGACGAGACCAGCGACATGCGCGCTGCAATTCACCGAGGTCAGGATGCCTATATAGTTGCGCGTGGCGACGCGGCCGTCGGGGCGGCGGATACCCTCGAAGGTCGCAGGCAGATCGAAATTCGGCGTCGGCTTGACGTCGGCGCAATAGGCATAGTCCTTGGCAAAATCGCCCATGCCGCAATTCTGCGTGTGGACGTGCTGGCCGGGTGCGATCGGCGCGGTGGCAAAGCCGATGATCTGGCCATAACGCCTGACCGGCTCGCCGACAGCAATCGGCTTGATCGCGACCTTGTGCCCCGACGGGATGCGGTCGACCGTCGTCACGCCGTCAGCCACCACCGTTCCGGGCGGCAGGCTGGCACGCGCGATCACCACGCCATCATCAGGATGCAGGCGGATGACGGGGGCTGGGGTCATGATCGTTCTCCTTGGTCTTCAAAAGTATCGTGCCCCGGATGCTGCGCAGCGCGCAAGCGGTGCGCTGCTGATCCGGGGCCCACACGTGACGTCGGCAACTGGGTCCCGGCTCTGCGACGCGTCACTGCGTGCCGCACCGCGTCCGGGACACGCCAGATCAAGCCTTGCCGCCGGAATCCTTCCGGGTCTGGTTCACCTGCATCTTGGCGTAGATCGACATCAACCCGACCTCGTTCGCCAGTGTCACCAGCTTGAAGCCGATATTGATGGCGCGCGCGGCGCCTTCCGCACCACTGCAATGGATGCCGGCGTTGAGACCGCGCTTGCCACATTCCTTGATGATCTTCTCGTAGATCGCAAGAATCTCAGGCTCGGTGCGGTCGAGCTTGGGCTCGAGCCCGTAGGAGAAGCCGAGGTCGGACGGGCCGATATAGACGCCGTCGATACCCTCGACGTCGAGGATAGCTTCCATGTTCTCGACCGCCGTCCTGGTCTCCATCATCGGCAGCAACACGGTCTCGTCGTTCGCCGTCTTCTGGTACGTGCCCGCGGTGCCGTACATGCCGGCGCGGATCGGCCCGTTGGAGCGCACGCCCTTCGGAGGATACTTCGAATAGGAGACGAGGTTCCTGGCTTCCTGCGGCGTGTTGACCATCGGGCAGATAATGCCGTAGGCGCCGCCATCGAGCACCTTGCCGATGATGCCGGGTTCGTTCCAGGGCACGCGCACCATCGGCGTCACGGGATGCTTGTCCATCGCCTGGAAGCACTGAACCATCGACAGATAGTCCTGCACGCCGTGCTGCATGTCGACGGTGACGCTGTCGAAGCCGCATTGCGCGATCACCTCGGCCGAGAAGCCGGAGGGGATCGCAAGCCACGCATTGACGACGGCCTTGCCCGACTTCCAGATTTCTTTGACTTTATTCGCCACGTTGCCTTCCTTCCCTGTTGGTCTACTCGCCGTCATTGCGAGCGAAGCGAAGCAATCCAGAATTCGTCCGCGGCAACACTCTGGATTGCTTCGTCGCTGGCGCTCCTCGCAATGACGAAATTGAACTAGCTCGTCGCCCTCTGAATACTGCTCTCGCTGACACCGACATCGCGGGCAGTATTCACTATCGCCGCCCAGGTGTCGTCCGGCAAGGGCACGCCGTTCCGGGTGCGCTCGGCCCGGGTCTTCCTTTCGGGATCGCCGGGGACCAGGACCTGCTCGACACCGGCCATCGGCTTGGTGGCCCGGATGAAGTCGACATAGCGCGACACTTCGGCATCGAAAACATCTGATGTGTCGACCACTTTGGGGTCGACGAAGAACGCCAGCATGCCATTGGCGAAGCGGCGGCCGCCTGAGGTAGCGCCGGTTCCGGTCAGCGCGCCGCCGAGCAGCTCGCAAATGAAGGCCAGGCCCGAGCCCTTGTGCTCGCCAAAGGCGCGAATCGCGCCCGTTCCCTGAGTGTGGTCGCGCGGTCCGTCGGGCGTATACGGCCCATAGAGCACGACAGGGTCTTCGCTTAAGCTGCCGTCGGAATCCACCAACGCGCCCTTTGGCAACTTCTTGCCGCCACGGCTTGCGACCAGCACCTTGCCTTCGGCGACGATCGATGTCGCAAAGTCCAGCACGATCGGGTCCTGCCCCTCGCGCGGAATGCCGACGCAATAGGGAGCTGTCGACAGTCGCTTCTGCACGCCTCCGAACGGCGCGACCAGCAGCGAGCCGGCAGCGTTGACGAAATAGACCGAGACCAGCCCTTCGGCCGCGGCCATCTCGGCCCAGTCGCCGACGCGGCCGATATGACCGGCATTGCGCAGAGCGACCGCCGCGAGGCCCCCCTTCTTGCACTTCTCGATGCCGATCTTCACCGCCTGCGGCGCAACCGTCTGGCCGTAGCCGAACCTGCCGTCGACCACCGCGAGCGAGGGCGTATCAAGCACCACTTCCGCGTTCTGGTTCGGGATTACGTTCCCCGTCTTCTTCCAGCGGATGTAGACGGGCACGCGGATCACGCCGTGGCTGTCATGGCCGGTGAGATTGGCGGTGGTCAGATACGTCGCGATGCGTCTGGCTTCCTCGGACGAGGACTCCGCGTGCGAAAAAACCTCCGTGACGAAGTCGATCAGCTTCTCAACCTGAATGGTGACCATACGGGTCTATTTGCCTCTTGTTCCCTGCCGGATGAGCTAGCGCAGATGCGGCATCATCCGGTCCCGGCGCCGATTTTTGGGCGGATCGGCTTGGGCGGCACTTTGAGCGAAAAAAACCGACCGTGTCCATGCTTCTTGCCGCATCCGCGCGCATATCTGCTTTTCACTCCTCGGCTATTGCCTCATCGGCACTTCCAAGTCCTGCAAGGCTCTGCTCGAGCTCGCCCAGCATCTCCTGAAGCTCCGAGAGCTTGCGTGCGCCAAAGCGCCGCGTGATCTCGGCATAGATCGCTTCCGACGTCGGCGCCACGGCCGCCATGAGCTTCACGCCCTTCTCGGAGATCGACACCATGCTGCGGCGCTGATCGGCTTTCGCTGTCTTCCGTTCGATCAGGTGGCGAGCTTCGAGATCACGCAGGATACGCGACAGGCTGGGCCCAAGCAGAAACGCCGTGCGCGCGAGTTCCGTGACCTCGACAGCGTCGATGGCCGCGAGCGCTCGCAGTATGCGCCATTGCTGCTCGGTGAGACCATGCTGGCGCAGCGATGGCCGGAACTGCCGCATCACCGCTTCGCGCGCCCTCAGCAGCGACATCGGCAGCGAACGCGAAAACTCGCGCATTGGGACCTGCCGGGCGGCAGGCACGCCTCCATTCGCAGGATCAGCCGGTCTCTTCTTCAAGATGATGCTCCGCCCTCAAATCCAAAAACGTTTGCACTGCAGCAAACCAGAATAGGGTTTGACGAATTCATTTAACATGTTAAGTATCTCTCGGCACCACGATTCGTAATGTCAGAGATGGCGCTTTCCAACGACGATATTCTGAACTGCGCGAGGCGTCTGCACCAAGCGGAGAAGACGCGCACGCAAATCAGGCAGCTCTCGCAGGACTATCCCGCGATCACCATCGCTGATGCTTACGCGATTCAGAAGGCCTGGGTCGACATCAAGCTCGCCGAGGGCCGCATCGTCAAAGGCCACAAGATCGGCCTGACCTCGAAGGCGATGCAGAGCGCGCTCAACATCGACGAACCGGATTCCGGCGTGCTGCTCGACGACATGTTCTTCGCCGATGGCGGGCTGGTGCCGACGGGCCGCTTCATCGCGACGCGCGTCGAAGCCGAACTCGCCTTCATCATGAGCAAGCGGCTTTCGGGCCCAGACTGCACGATGTTCGATGTGCTCAATGCCACCGACTTCGTGGTGCCCGCGCTCGAGATTCTGGACACGCGTATCGAACGCGTCGATCCCAAGACCAAAGCAACGCGGAAAATCTTCGACACCATCGCCGACAATGCAGCCAATGCCGGCATCGTGCTCGGCGGCCGACCGATCCGCCCCTTGGAAGCCGACCTGCGCTGGATCGGCGCGCTCTGCTTCAAGAACGGCCAGCTCGAGGAGACCGGTCTTGCCGCCGGCGTGCTCAATCATCCCGCGACCGCCGTTGCCTGGCTTGCCAACAAGATCGCGCCGCTCGGTCTTGCGCTCGAGCCCGGCCAGGTCGTGCTCGCCGGCTCTTTCATCCGTCCGATCGAGGCCCGCAAGGGCGACACAATTCAAGCCGATTATGGCGCATACGGCTCGGTGAGCTGCTACTTCGCCTGACGAACAAGAAGCACAGGGAGTGAAACCGCCATGCCGCATTTCACCATCGAGTATTCGGCCAATCTCGATGACCGCGTCGACATGGGCGCGCTGTGCGAGATCGTGCGCAAGGCGGCGGTGGAGACCGGCATCTTCCCGCTCGGCGGCATCCGCGTCCGCGCGATCAAGTGCGAGCATTACGCGATCGCCGACGGAAGCAAGGACCTTGCCTTTCTCGACATGGTGCTGCGCATTGGCGAAGGTCGCGATCTCGCCACTCGCAAGACAGCCGGCGAGCACGTCTTCCAGGCGCTCTCCAGACATCTCGATCCCGTCTTCGCAAGCTCGAAATTCGCCCTGTCGTTCGACATGCAGATCAACGACAAGGAAACGAGCTGGAAACGCAACAACATCCACGATGCCCTGAAAGCAGAGGCCGCCCATGGATAAGCCCGCGCCGAAAGCCGACGTCTTCCAGGCCAACCGCGAGCGCGTCGCGCCGCTGCTGAAGAAATTGCGTGCCGACGGCATCGGCCACATGATCGACGGCAAGACCGTCGCCTCGATCTCTGGCGAGACCTTCGAGACAAAGTCGCCGGTCGATGGCACCACGCTCGCAAGCGTCGCCCGCGGCAATGCCGAGGATATCGACCGTGCCGCGACCGCCGCCGCGACTGCCTTCAAGTCCTGGCGCGACGTGGGACCTGCGATGCGGCGCAAGCTGCTTCATCGGGTGGCTGATGCGATCGAGGACAATGCCGACGACATCGCCGTGCTTGAATGCATCGATACGGGCCAGGCCTATCGCTTCATGGCCAAGGCCGCGATCCGCGCCGCCGAGAATTTTCGCTTCTTCGCCGACAAATGCGCCGAGACGCGAGACGGCCTGAACACGCCGAGCGAGGAGCACTGGAACGTCTCGACGCGCGTGCCGATCGGCCCCGTCGGCGTGATCACGCCGTGGAACACGCCGTTCATGCTCTCGACCTGGAAGATTGCGCCTGCGTTGGCGGCGGGCTGCACGGTCGTGCACAAGCCGGCCGAGTGGTCGCCGGTCACCGCCGATCTGCTCGCCAAGCTCGCCAAGCAGGCCGGTATCCCCGATGGCGTGCTCAACACCGTGCACGGCTTCGGCGAAGAGGCCGGCAAGACGCTGACCGAGCATCCCGCGATCAAGGCGATCGGCTTCGTTGGCGAGAGCGCGACGGGCTCGGCGATCATGAAACAGGGCGCGCCGACCCTGAAGCGCGTGCATTTCGAACTCGGCGGCAAAAATCCGGTGATCGTGTTCGACGATGCGGATCTCGACCGCGCGCTCGATGCGGTCGTGTTCATGATCTACTCGCTCAACGGCGAGCGCTGCACTTCTTCCAGCCGGCTTTTGATCCAGGCGAGCATCGCCGAAAAATTCGTCGAAAAGCTCACGGCGCGCGTGAAGGCACTAAGGGTCGGCCATCCCCTCGATCCTGCTACCGAGATCGGGCCGCTGATCCACGAGCGGCATCTCGCCAAGGTCTGTTCTTATTTCGACATCGCCCGCGAGGACGGCGCGGTCATTGCCGCCGGTGGCAAGGCGCATGACGGCCCCGGCGGCGGACACTACGTTCAGCCGACGCTGGTCACCGGTGCGCATTCCAAGATGCGCGTGGCGCAGGAAGAGGTGTTCGGGCCGTTCCTCACCGTGCTCCCCTTCCGCGACGAGACCGACGCGATCGAGATCGCCAACGACATCCGTTACGGCCTCACCGGCTATGTCTGGACCAACGACATGGGACGCGCGCTACGCGTCGCGGACGCGCTCGAAGCCGGCATGATCTGGTTGAACTCGGAAAACGTCCGCCATTTGCCGACGCCATTCGGCGGCATGAAGGCCTCAGGCATCGGCCGCGACGGCGGCGATTATTCGTTCGATTTCTACATGGAAACCAAGCACGTCTCGCTCGCGCGGGGCACGCACAAGATTCAGAAACTGGGGATCTAGAACAACCGTCGTTCCGGTGCGGCGCGCAGCGCGAACCCGGAACCTCTAGATTCCGGGTTCGGCTCTTCGAGCCGCCCCGGAATGACAATCTGAGGGGAAACGCAATGCCCGCACCGCAACACGTCTTCGAGCCGCCCTTCAACATCATCCGCTCGAGCCATGCCGTGCTCGACGTGACTGATCTGAAGCTCAGCCGCGAATTTTACGAGACCACCGTCGGATTGCATGTCGAGGATTCCGACGACAACGTCGTGTACCTGCGCGGCGTGGAAGAGCATCAGCATCATTCGCTGGTGCTGCGCAAGGCCGCCGTGCCGGCGTGCAACCGCCTCGGCTTCAAGGTCGGCAACGAGAAGGAT
Source organism: Bradyrhizobium sp. UFLA05-125 (assembly GCF_059803515.1). Taxonomy (NCBI): domain Bacteria; kingdom Pseudomonadati; phylum Pseudomonadota; class Alphaproteobacteria; order Hyphomicrobiales; family Nitrobacteraceae; genus Bradyrhizobium; species Bradyrhizobium sp. UFLA05-125. The sequence goes on from NZ_JBANBJ010000020.1 coordinate 37,688, forward strand.
CTCGACAACGCGACTGCGTTCCTCACTGAGAACGGCCTCAAGCACGCGTTCGTCGACCAGCCCTTCCAGGGCCGCACGCTGCAATTCACCGATCCCTTCGGATTCCAGATCGAGCTCTACGCATCGATGGAGAAGCGGCCGCATCTCTTGCGCCGCTACGATCTTTACCGGGGGTGCCATCCGCAGCGGCTCGACCATTTCAACGTCTTCGCGGCCGAAGTGCAGGACACGGTCGATTTCTACGCGCGGCTCGGCTTCCGTCTCACCGAATATGCCGAGGAGGACGGGCCGAACGGCCGCATCGCCGCCGCCTGGATGCATCGCAAGGGCAACGTCCACGACTTTGCCATCACCAACGGCAAGGGCCCGCGCCTGCATCATTTCGCCTACTGGACGCCGACCGCGATGAACATCATCCATCTCTGCGACGTCATGGCCTCCCAGGGCTTCGTGAAGAACATCGAGCGCGGTCCCGGACGCCACGGCATCTCGAACGCGTTCTTCCTTTACGTTCGCGATCCCGACGGCCATCGCCTCGAGCTCTACACCAGCGACTACTTTACAGGCGATCACGATCATGAGCCGCTGCGCTGGTCGCTGCGCGATCCCCGCCGGCAGACGCTGTGGGGCGCGCCAGCCCCACGCTCATGGTTCGAGCAGGGCTCGCCGTTCACGGGACAGGCCGTGCGCGAGCCGAAATTCGTGGCCGACGTGCTGGTGGCGGACTGAGTGATGACGCTCCCTCGTATTGCGACCTATTCCGTCAAGGGTGCAACCAAATATGGTGCCGTCGTGGACGGCGGCCTCTTCGACCTCTCCGCGCGCCACGCCAAGGACTATCCGACGCTGCGCGAGGTGATCGCAGCCGGCAAGCTGCTGAACTTTGCAGAAGACGCTGCCGGCCGTAGGCCGGATCATGCGATCGCCGACATCACCTGGCTGCCGCCCGTGCCTGCGCCGGAAAAGATCATCTGCATCGGTGTCAACTATCCCGACCGCAACGCCGAGTACAAGGACGGCCAGGAGGCGCCAAAATATCCGAGCATGTTCATGCGTTCGCCCCGCTCCTTCGTCGGCCACGAGACACCGCTGGTGCGCCCGCGCGCATCCGCGCAGCTCGACTATGAAGGCGAGATCGTGCTCGTGATCGGCAAGGCCGGCCGGCACATTCCGGAAAGCGCTGCGCTCGACCACATCGCGGGCCTCACACTCTGCAACGAAGGCTCGGTGCGCGACTGGCTGCGGCACGCCAAGTTCAATGTCACGCAAGGCAAGAATTTCGATTCCAGCGGCAGCTTGGGTCCGTGGCTCGTGCCCTATGTGCAGGAGTCGCAGCTCGTGGACGTACGGTTGACCACACGCGTCAACGGCGAGCTCCGGCAGGACGACTCGACCGGCCGGCTGATCTTTCCCTTCCGCTACCTCATCAACTACATCTCGACCTTTGCGACGCTCGTTCCCGGCGACATCATCGTCACGGGAACGCCGACCGGCGCCGGCGCGCGCTTTGATCCGCCGCGCTATCTCAAGCCTGGTGATGTCGTCGAAGTCGAAGCCGAAGGCATCGGCCTGTTGCGCAACGGCGTCGTCGACGAAGCCTGACATCTGGATTGGAAGACAACCATGACCACCCTCACCGGCGGCGAAGCGATCGTAAGCGGCCTTGTCGCCCATGGGGTCGACACCGTGTTCGGCCTGCCGGGCGCGCAGGTCTACGGACTGTTCGACGCCTTCCACCAGGCACAGCTCAAGGTGATCGGCGCGCGGCACGAGCAGGCCTGCGGTTACATGGCGTTCGGCTATGCGCGCGCCAGCGGCAGGCCGGGCGTGTTCAGCGTGGTGCCCGGCCCTGGCGTGCTCAATGCGAGCGCTGCGCTTTTGACCGCCTTTGGCTGCAACGAGCCGGTGCTGTGCGTCACAGGCCAGGTGCCAACGGCATTCCTCGGCAAGGGCCGAGGGCATCTGCACGAAATGCCGGATCAACTCGCGACCCTGCGCAGCTATGTGAAATGGGCTGACAGGATCGAAGCGCCGGCCAACGCGCCGACGGTCGTCGCACGCGCATTCCAGGAGATGCTGTCGGGACGTCGCGGTCCCGCCTCGGTCGAGATGCCCTGGGACATCTTCACGCAGCGCGCCGACACGGCGGCTGCGCAGGTGCTCGCGCCTTTGCCGGCACCACAGCCCGACCCCGACGCAGTGAAGCAAGCCGCTGGCCTGATCAAGGCCGCGAAGGCACCGATGATCTTCGTCGGCAGCGGCGCGATCGATGCGCGCGAAGAAATCCTCGAACTTGCCGAGATGATCGACGCCCCCGTTGTCGCCTTCCGAAGCGGTCGCGGCATCGTCTCCAACGCGCACGACCTTGGGCTCACCATGGCGGCCGCCTACAAGCTGTGGCCGAACACTGATCTCATGATCGGCATCGGCACGCGGCTCGAATTGCCCACCATGTCGCGCTGGCCTTATCGTCCGGACGGATTGAAGAGCATCCGGATCGACATCGATCCCATCGAGATGCGTCGTTTCTCCTCCGACACGGCGGTCATTGCCGATGCCAAGGCCGCGAGCGCCGGTCTTGCAGAGGCCGTGCGCAAGTCGGGCTACAGCAAGACCAGCGGCCGCCGCGCCGCGATCCGCGAAGCCACCGCCTCGGCGCAAGCGGAGATCCAGCGCATCCAGCCGCAGATGGCCTATCTCAACATCCTGCGCGAGGTGCTGCCGGCGAACGCGATCGTCACCGACGAATTGTCGCAGGTCGGCTTCGCCTCCTGGTACGGCTTTCCGATCTACGAGCCGCGTACCTTCATCACCTCGGGCTATCAGGGCACGCTCGGCTCCGGCTTCCCCACTGCGCTCGGCGCCAAAGTCGCCAATCCCGACAAGCCGGTCGTCGCGATCACCGGCGACGGCGGCTTCATGTTCGGCGTGCAGGAGCTTGCCACCGCCGTGCAGTTCAACATCGGCGTGGTGACGCTGGTGTTCAACAACAATGCCTATGGCAACGTGCGGCGCGATCAGCGCGAGCGATTTGACGGCCGCGTGGTGGCCTCCGATCTCGTCAATCCGGATTTCGTCAAGCTCGCGGAGTCCTTTGGCGTCGCGGCCGCGCGTGTAACCTCACCGGATCATTTCAAGGCCGCATTGGAGAAGGCACTCGACAATGGTGGGCCGTATCTGCTGTCGATCGAGGTGCCGCGGGATTCCGAAGTGAGCCCGTGGGCGTTCATTCATCCGCCGAAGCCCTGATATCGTTCCGGGGCGGCTCGCAGAGCCGAACCCGGAACCTCGAGATTCCGCGTTCGATGCTTCGCATCGCCCCGGAATGACGAGCGGCGTCAGCGCGTCTTGCGGAAGGTCAGGTTGATCCGTTGGCGACCGAGCAGCGCATGCTCGCCGTCGGCGAGCGGCGCGACGCCGTGGTAGGCGAGCCGGCTCGTCCCACCCCATACCACAACATCGCCATGCACGAGTCGAAAACGGCGCGGCTTGTCGCTGCGCGCCATGCCGCCGAACAGGAAGATCGCGGGAAGGCCAAGCGAGACCGACACGATCGGTGCCGATAAATCCAGCTCGTCCTTGTCCTGATGCAGCGACAGTCGTGTGCCCGGCTCGTAGCGATTGACGAGGCACGCATCGGGCGCGAAGCCGGGAAAACCTCCGTTCTCGGCCGCCCGCCGCGCCAGGTCTTGGAATATCGGCGGCATCGCTGGCCAAGGCTTTCCGGTCAGCGGATCGATCGGATCATAGCGATAGCCGGTGTGATCGGTGATCCAGCCGCGCTCGCCGCAATTCGTCATCGCCACCGACATCTGGTAACCGCCGGGCGTCGTCATCTGCCGAAATGACGATTGCACCGTGATCGCGCTGACGGCCGCGATCAGCTCGTGCTCGATCGGCCCTGCAAATCTACGCAGCAGCACGGCTCCGTCCGCGATGTCTTCGCGCGACGGCTGCGCCTCGGCGAGGCTGTCGAACAAATCCGCCGTCAACGACTGCGCTCACTTCGCATCATGAAATATCACACCCAGCGTATGGCGTTGTCCGGATCGGATCCGGCTGACTCCGTGGCGCAGATTAACGCGATAGGTGCCGCGCGTCCCCTGCACCGGGCGATGATGCACGGCGAAAGCTACCGCATCGCCCTGGGAGAGCGGCACGACCTCGGCACGCGACTGCATGCGCGGACGCTGCTCGGTCAGCACGAACTCGCCGCCGGTGAAATCCCGCCCCGGCTCGGATAGGAGGATCGCAACCTGGATCGGGAACACGTGCTCGCCATAGAGATCCTGATGCAGGCAGTTGTAGTCACCGGCCTCGTATTGCAGCAGCAGCGGCGTCGACCTGCCCTGGCCCGCCTCGTGACAGCGCTTGAGGAACGCCGAATGAGCCGCGGGATAGCGGATATCGATCCCCATCGCCTCGTTCCAGCGATTGGCCACGCCGTGTAAATGTGCGTAGAGCGCCGGGCGCAATTCCGCGATCAGGTCGGGGAGCGGATAGGAGAAATACTTGTACTCGCCGCGACCGAAACCATGGCGGCCCATCACGATGCGGCTGCGGAAGTGTGCGTCGTTGGGATAGAGCGAGGCGATGTCGCGGCATTCGCCGGACGTGAGCAGGCCTTTCAGGACCGCGCTGCCCTGGGCGTCGAGCTCGCCGGTGATCTGGGGCCAGTCGAGGGAATCGACGCGAGCGGCAAGGGCGGGAGAAGAAGGCTGTGTGGGTTTTCGTGCGGTCGCTGTCATAGCACTCATTCTCGCAGCCTGGCGCTCACGTCGCCACCCGATTTCCGATTGCTCACCATCATCGGGGCGAAGCCCGCAATCCAGAGTCGCGGAAGCAGTCTGGATTGCTTCGTCGCTATTGCTCCTCGCAATGACGATGGAGAGGCATCAACCCAGCACCGGCAGCGTGATCACGTCATACCCGTGCCGGATCGTGCGCTTGAGCACGGGGTCCTCCAGCTCGAACTCAAAGCGGTCAGCGGGGCGGATGCCGCCCTTCGCCGCAAAGGTGCCGCCGAACATGGCGCAGCCGTCGGGCAGCTTCTTGTCGTCGAAGCAGCGCGCGATCAGCTCGTCGATCGGCAGCATCGCATCCAGCGTGCCCTCCTGGTAGAGCACGCGCTCGCCGTCGATCCAGGCGTAGGAGCGCAGGACCATCTTGTCCCAATGGCCGATTACGTCCTCGAGTTCCCACAACACGGGCGCGACGACCTTGTCGCACATCTGCTTCGAGACGGTGACGCTGTAGGCCTCGACCTTGCGGTCGGTATGATCAGAGCCGCAGCCCACGAAAATGCGGCCCTGCCAGCCGATCAGTACGAACTCGACCTCGCCGGAGGACTCGCCGCCGCAACATTCGATACTGTCTTCCATCGTCAGCCGCCGCGCCGAGACGCGGTAATAGATCGGCGTCGATGCCGGCCGCGCGATGCCGACAGCCTCGAGCTCCGCGATATGCTTGTCGCGCGCGACGGGATCGCGGCCGGTCCAGCCGGCGATGACGGCCCGGTCGATCGCGAGCGTCAGCGGCGTTGTCGTGTCCTGGGCATCGACGGTGAAGGTCAGGTCAAACACGGATCACGGCCTCCATGCCGGCAGCAAGCTCGAAAATGCGATGGTCCGATCCGCCCGCGCCCGCCAGCATCAGGCCGACGGGAACCTCGCCCTCGCGATGGGCAGGCAGCGAGATGGCGCAACCATCGATCATGTTGATCAAGGTGCAGTTGCGCAAAGCACGCAGGTTCGCCGCGGTGAACGCCTTGTCGTCGGTGAGGTCGGCGATCTTCGGCGGCGTGTTGGCGGTGGTCGGCAGCACCAGCGCGTCATAGGGCGCGATCCGTGCATTGACCCGCGCGATCAGCGAGCGACGCTCATTGAGAAGATCGATGTAGTCGGCCGCGCTCTGCGCCTCGCCGCGCATGATCCGCACCGCGACGCGGGGATCATAGACGTCGCCCTTGGCCGTGATGAGATAGCGGTGCCAGGCGAAGCTTTCCGCCGCCGCAAAGCCGCCCTTGGCGTTCATCGGGCCGATGTCGTGGAATTCCGACATCTCGATGCGCTCGATGGTGGCACCGTGACTGGCGAGCGCTTCCAGCGCCCGCTCGAAGGTCTGCGCCACGGCCGTATCGAGGTCGTCGAGCGCAACGGTGGTCGGCACTGCAAGCCGCATGCCCTTCACCGGGCGCGGCGGCCTGAGCGGATCGATCGGCTCGTCCGCTAGCACGGCGTCGAGCACGGCGCAGCAATTGACCGTTCGCGCCAGCGGTCCGATGCTGTCGAGCGAGAATGACAGCGGCACTGAGCCATCGAGCGGCACGCGACGTTGCGTCGGCTTGTACCCGACGATGCCGTTATAGGCCGCCGGTATCCGGCAGGAGCCGCCGGTATCGGTGCCGAGTGCAGCATGCGCCATTCCGTCCAGCACGGACACCGCCGCACCCGAGGACGAGCCGCCGGGCACGTGGCCCTCGGCCCGGTTCCAGGCACCCTTCGGCGTGCCGAAATGCGGATTGATGCCGATGCCGGAATAGGCGAACTCGGTCATGTTGGTCCGGCCCATCACCACGAAGCCGGCGCGGCGCAGCCGCGCCACGGCCGCCGCGTCGTGCTCCGCCATAGGCGAGTCATCCAGCGCGCGGGAGCCGGCGCGCGTCACCTGGCCCTTGATGTCGAAGAGATCCTTGATCGAGATCGGAATGCCGGCATAGCGCGATGGCGCGGCATTGACCTCGCGCAAGCCATCCATCGCATCTGCCGCAGTCAACGCGGCCTGCCTGTCGACATCGACATATGCGCGTCGGCCCTCACCGGCCGGATCGGCGATCCTGGCGAGGCATTCTTCAACCAGCTTTCGGGAGGTTGTGCGGCCGCTCTCGAGGTCTTCGGCAAGCTTCGCCAGTGTCGGAAAGTTCGGCATGTCTGTCTCACGGAATATTGGCACGCGCAATCTATCGCGCTGGTTCGGTTCGACACAAGCATTGTGCGCGCTACGGTATGCTTACCATGCGCGCACATCGCTGGACCGTTGACGGCCAATAGTCAATTGTCGCATCAAGCTCGAAACGAGCGGGCGTCAAGCCTGCGTCTTGGGAGAACTTACTTGGGAGGATCTGCCGCAATGGCCGAACCGCAGCGCGCGCGACCGAAACCGACGCCGGAAACGCAGCATTTCTGGGACGGCACGAAAGCGGGCGAGTTGCGCCTGCAACGCTGCGATGCCTGCGCGCATGTCTATTTCCCGCCGCGTCCGTTCTGCCCCTCCTGCGCCTCCCGCAAGGTGAGCATCTTCAAGGCCAGCGGCAACGGTTTTCTCTACAGCTACGTGATCAATCACCGCCCCGCTGCACCGGGCTTCACGCCACCTTACGCGATCGCGGTGGTCGAGCTTGCGGAGGGACCGCGGATGATGAGCAACATCATCGACTGTCCGCAGACGCCGGAAGCGCTCGAGCTCGACATGAAGCTCGAGGTCGCCTTCCAGAAGCTCGATGACGCCATCACCCTCCCCGTGTTCCGTCCGGCGAAGGGATAGGCCATGCGCAGGAACCAGGTCGCCGTCGTGGGTGCGGCCGAAACCACCGAGCTCGGCGTCATCCCCACCATGTCGCAGCTCCAGCTTCATGCGGATGCGGCGCTCAATGCCATCGCGGATGCCGGGCTGAAGTTGTCCGACATCGACGGTTTTGCCACGGCCGTCGAGACGCCGCAGCAGGTCTGCCATTATCTCGGCATCAAGCCGACCTGGGTCGACGGTACCTCGGTCGGCGGGTGCTCGTTCATGCTGCATGTCCGTCATGCCGCGGCAGCGATCGAGGCCGGTCTGTGCAACACGGTGCTAATCACCCATGCCGAGAGCGGCAAGTCGATGATCGGCAAGCAGCCGCGCTTTACCGCGCCGGACAGCCTCAACGGCCAGTTCGAGGCCCCCTTCGGCGTCTACGGCCCGCCCAGCATGTTCCCGATTCCCGTGCTGCGCTTCATGAAGACCTACGGCATCACGCATGAGCAGCTTGCGATGGTGGCAGTAGTGCAGCGGGAATGGGCGGCGAAGAACCCGCGCGCGATGATGAAGGAGCCGATCACAGTTGTCGACGTGCTCGACTCGCGCATGATCGCCTATCCGTTCCGGCTGCTGCAGTGCTGCCTCGTCACCGACGGCGGCGGCGCGCTGATCCTGACCTCGGCCGATCGCGCCAAGGATTTTCCGAGGAGGCCGGTCTACATCATGGGCACTGGCGAGAGCGTGGAGACGCCGATGGTCAGCCAGATGGAGACATTCAACTCCTCGCGCGCCTTCAAGGTCGCGGGCCCCCTCGCCTTCAAGGAGGCCGGCATCGCACACAAGGACGTCGATCATCTCATGATCTATGACGCGTTCGCGCATCTGCCGCTGTTCGGCCTCGGCGATCTCGGCTTCATGCCCTATGAGGAAACTGGCAGTTTCATTGCCGACGGCAACACGAGGCCGGGCGGCAAGCTGCCGCTGAACACCAATGGCGGCGGCCTCTCCTACATGCATTCGGGGATGTACGGCATGTACGCGCTGCAGGAGAGCGTGCGCCAGATGCGCGGCATCGCGCCGGCGCAGGTGCCCAACGCAAAGATCTCGGTGTGCCACGGCGTCGGCGGCATGTTCGCGGCAAGCGGCACGATCGTGTTCACGAACGAGAGATAACGCGCTGCGCAGCGCGAGCCATACGAGAACGACGTACAACAGGAGGCATTCACATGACGAAATCACTGCAGGACAAGGTCATCGTCGTCACCGGCGCAGGGCGCGGTATTGGGCGGGAGATCGCGTTGCTGTGCGCGGCCGAAGGCGCCAAGGTCGTCGTCAACGACCCCGGCGGCGCGTCGGATGGCTCGGGCTCCAGCGCCGCGCCCGCCGAGGAGGTGGTCGAGGAGATCAAGAAGCGCGGTGGCACGGCGGTTGCCAATTTCGAGAGCGTTGCCGAAGCCATTCCTGCAAGCAAGATCGTCAAGAGCGCGACCGATCATTTCGGCCGACTCGACGGCGTCGTCAACAATGCCGGTATTTTGCGCGACATGATCTTCCACCGCATGAGCGTGGAAGCCTTCGAGGCCGTCATCAAGGTGCACCTGATGGGCTCGTTTTACGTCTCCCACGCCGCGGCACGGCTGTTCCGCGAGCAGGAGAGCGGCTCCTTCGTGCACTTCACCTCGACATCGGGCCTGATCGGCAATTTTGGCCAGGCCAACTATGCCGCAGCGAAACTCGGTATCGTCGGCCTGTCGAAATCCATCGCACTCGACATGAACCGCTTCAACGTGCGCTCGAACTGCGTCTCGCCGTTCGCCTGGAGCCGCATGATCGGCACCATCCCGACCGAGACCGAAGCCGAGAAGGCGCGCGTAGCGAAAATTCAGAAGATGGGCCCGGAGCTGATCGCGCCGGTCGCCGCCTATCTCCTCAGCGACGCCGCCAAGGACGTCACCGGGCAGATCTTTGCAGTGCGCATGAACGAGATCTTCCTGATGAGCCAGTCACGTCCGATCCGATCGGTGCAGAGCAGCGACGGCTGGACGCCGCAGTCGATTGCGGAGCATGCGATGCCGGCACTGAAGGGCTCGTTTTACAAGCTCGATCGCTCGGCGGATATCTTTACGTGGGATCCGGTGTAGCGCCGCATCGTCGTCATTCCGGGGCGGCTCGCAGAGCCGAACCCGGAATGACGAGACTTGGGGCTAACCCGTGTTCCGCAATCCCGCCGAGATGCCGTTGATGGTGAGCTGAATGCCGCGCAGCACCTGCTCGTCCGGATTTTGCGCGCGATGCTCTTTCAACAGCTCCACCTGCACGTGATTGAGCGGGTCGAGATACGGGAAGCGGTGGCGCACGGAGCGCTCGAGCAGCGGGTTGCCTTGCAGCAACCGGTCCTGGCCCATGATGTCCAGGAGCGTCTCGATGCATGAATGCCATTCGCGGCGAATGCGGCCAAATATCTTTTCGCGCAAAGCCTCGTCCGGCACGAGCTCTGCATAGCGCGAGGCGATCGCGATCGAGCTTTTTGCGAGCACCATGTCCATGTTCGAGAGCAGCATGCGGAAGAACGGCCATTCCTTGTAGAGCTCTTTGAGGAACGGCATGCCCTTGTCGGGATGCTCCGCGATCCAGGTCTCGACAGCGCTGCCAAAACCGTACCAGCCGGGCAGCATCAAGCGGCATTGCGCCCAGGAGAACACCCAGGGGATTGCGCGCAGATCCTCGATCGCGCGGGTCTTCTTGCGCGAGGCCGGTCGGCTGCCGATGTTGAGCGTCGCGATCTCGTTGATCACTGTCGACGACCAGAAATAGTCGACGAACCCATCGGTCTCGTAGACAAGGCCGCGATAGGCCTTGAATGCGAGGCTCGACAATTCATCCATCGCGGTCAGATATTCGTGGCGCGGCGCGCTCTGGCGCGGATGCAGGAGGCTCGCCTCCAGCGTCGCGGCGGCAAGGATCTCCAGATTGTTGCGGCCGACTTCGGCGTTGGAATATTTCGACGAGATGATCTCGCCCTGCTCGGTGATGCGGATCTGGCCGTTCACTGCGCCGCCCGGCTGCGCGATGATGGCGTCATAGCTCGGGCCGCCGCCACGGCCGACCGAGCCGCCGCGGCCGTGGAACAGGCGCAGGCGCACGCCGTGGCGCTCGAACACTTCGACGAGATTGATCTCCGCCTTGTAGAGCTCCCAGCCCGAAGTGACGAAGCCGCCATCCTTGTTGCTGTCGGAATAGCCGAGCATCACCTCCTGCACGCTGCCGCGGCTGTCGACGAGCCTGCGGTAATCGTGGAGCGCCAGCATGCGGTCCATGATGCCGGATGAGGCCTGCAGGTCCTCGATGGTCTCGAACAGCGGCACGACGTTGATGGCGCTGCGCCCCGACGGATTGACGAGACCGACCTCCTTGAGCAGCACGGCCACTTCGAGCATGTCCGACATGCCCTTGCACATCGAGATGATGCACTGGGGAATGGCGTCGGAGCCGAACTTCGCATGCGCCTCCGCGGCAGCATGGAATACGTTGAGCTCGCCCATCGTCTCGTCACTGTACTTGATGAATTGCGAGACCAGCGAGCGCGTGCTGCGCAATTCGTTGGTGAGCAGCGCAATGCGCGCCTCCTCGCCGAGCGCGAGATAGGACATGCCGGGGTTCGCCGCGTCGATCAGCTCGGCGATGGTGCGCTCGTGCACCGCCGAGTTCTGGCGGATGTCGAGCCGCGCCAGATGGAAGCCGAAGCAGTCCACGGCGCGCCGCAACAGCCGCAACCGGCCGCGGGCGATGACGCGGGCGTTGTTGGAGATCAGCGAGCGATGCAGCACGTCGAGATCGGCCTGCAGCTCCCTGACGCTCTCGTAAGGCGCGCCTTTGCCGACCGGACGACGCGTGATCTCGACCTGGAGCTTTTCGGCCGTCGCGGTCAGGCGGGCATAGATGCCGGAGACCGCGAGGCGGTAGGGTTCGCCGCTTCGGTGCGGCGAGGTGTCCGGCGAGCGCTCGGCGAGCGCGCGCAGCTCCTCGGAAACGTCGGCAAGATACGCCGCGATCGACAATTCCGAGCCGAGCACGTGCAGCTCGTTCAGATAGAACTGCATCACCCGGCTTGATTGCAGCCGCAGCGTGCCGCGCATCACGTCGGCGGTGACGAACGGATTGCCGTCGCGGTCCCCACCGATCCAGCTTCCCATGCGCAGGAACGAGGCGAGTTCGGCCGCCGCCTGCTCGCCGCCCTCCTCCAGCCGGTCCTCCAGCGCGTTGATGAGGCGCGGAACCTCGCGCAGGAAGGTGTAGTCGTAGAACGACAGGCCGTTGGCGACCTCGTCGAGCACGGTGAGCTTGGTCCGGCGCAACAGATTGGTCTGCCACAACGTCAGCACCTCGCGCCGCAACTGCTCGTCGCTGGCCGCGGCCTCGTCGGCCGTCATGGCAAGCCGCTCGCGGCTGTCCAGGAGAGCGGCGATCTCCATCTCGCGATCCATCGTGCTCTTGCGGCGAACCTCGGTCGGGTGCGCCGTCAGCACCGGGCTGACGAGAGCCTCCTTGAAGAAGCCGCGTAACGCGTCGGGGCTCACGCCGGCGCTCTTCGCATGCGCCAGCGTCTCCGCGAGCACGCCCGACCCGCCGCGTGATCCAGTTTCCCTGGCAGCGCTCCGGGCGCGCATCTGGCGGATGTTATTCTGGTCCTCGGCGATGTTGGCGAGGTGGGAGAAATAGCTGAAGGCGCGGACGATGCGCAAAGTATCGGGGATCGACATGCTGTCGAGGATCTGCTCGAGCTCGCGCCGGGCGAGCCGGTCCTCGTCCCGGTGGAACCGGATCGAGGTCTGGCGGATGCGCTCGACCAGGTCGAACACGTCAGGCCCCTCCTGATCGCGCACCGTGTCGCCGAGGATGCGCCCGAGCAGGCGGATATCGTCCCGCAGCTGCGCATCCGCCTCCAGCGCCTGGGCCTCTTCGGCGCGGTTGGGGCGGTCGATCGCTGTGTCAGATGGTACGGTCTGGAGGGACATGGCTCAATTCCCTTCGAGGTCCCTTGGCTGCCCGGCCCAGCAAGTGTGCAAGTTTTTTGCCGCAGTGCAAGATAAACTTGGAGGCGGCGCACACTGGGGACCAAACGGGCAAAGTCGTAAAGATGATCCGCCCAACGGCGCAAGCGGTTTGCTTTTCTCGAAATCAACCCCATGCAAAGTAGGGCTTGCCCGACGCATCAAGCAGAAACACTAGATATCGTAGTCCGGCCGAGCGACTTCGCCGTAGCTGAGCGAACGCTGCCCCTAGGCCGGCACGATCACCTTGCCGATCGGCCAGAGCGCGATGCCGGCGAGCTTCAGGTGGGCCCAGGCGAAGGGAATGCCGATGATGGTGATCGCCAGGATCACGGCGGTAACGAGGTGGCCGAGCGCCAGCCACCAGCCGGCGAGCAGGAACCAGATGATATTGCCGAGCACCCCGAGCGGACCGGTGCCGATATCGCTCATGCCGGTGACCTCGTCGCGCCGCACCGCCTTTGAGCCGAACGGCAGGAGCGTGTAGACGGCGATGTTGAACGCAGCCCGCGCCCAGGGCAGGCCGACAATGGTAATGGCCATGATGACGGAAGCCACCAGCCAGCCGAACGCCATCCAGGCACCACCGATGAGAATCCAGAGCAAGTTGAGCAGGATGGAGACCGGAGCCATGGGACTTTCCGCCGTCAATGATCCTGCTTGTATAAGCTCGAAAGCTGTCGCTGCGAAGACATCTCCGAGATCCGCTCCCGTTTGACCACGCGCAACTTTCGCCAGCCACTCGTGGTGGCGAGGCTCGTCGGAAATGAAGCGAAGCACATCTCGATTGATCTAAATCAACATCGCAGGACGCGGCATCTCGTTTCAATTGGCGCGTGCGGAGATTTCGCCGTGCGCGACCTCAAATATCTCCCGATCGCGACTTTTCTACTTGTCGGAGGGGCGCTGTCGGACAGCGTACCCTTCCGCTCAATCGCAAAAGCTGCCGACGAAACGCCCAAGGACATGCTGGCAGCTCAAATCCGCAGCCAAGGTATCGTTTGCGACAAGCCGCAGCGTGCGAACAGGATACCGCGCGATCAAAGCCGGATCACGAGGTCTGGGTTCTGACGTGCGACAACGCAACCTACAGGATCAGCCGATATCCCGACATGGCTGCAAAGGTGGAGCAATTGCGATAGCCACATCGTCGATCAAGGGCTCGATAAGCCATGCCGGGTTCAGGTCCATCCCACAACCGGAGAAAGCAATGCCCAATTCGATCAACGAAAACAGCGCGAACTCGGACAAGAGCAAGCTCAATCGCCGCGATATATTGATGGCCAGCACCGCCGTTGCAGCAACGTCGGCGCTCGGTGCGATCGCGAGCGTGCAAACGGCGATAGCGCAACAGGCGGCCGGCCAGAAGCCGAACATTGTCGTCATCATGGGCGATGACATCGGCATCTGGAACATCGGTGCCTATCACCGCGGCATGATGGCCGGACGGACACCGAACCTCGACAAGATCGCGGCCGAAGGCATGCTGTTCACCGACTATTACGCCGAAGCAAGCTGCACGGCCGGCCGCGCCAACTTCATCACGGGTGAGTTGCCGATCCGCACCGGCATGACAACCGTCGGACAAGCCGGCGCGCCCACCGGCTTGCCGGCGGAAGCCGTGACGCTTGCGACTGTCCTCAAGGACATGGGCTACGCGACCGGACAGTTCGGCAAAAATCACCTCGGCGACAAGAACGAGTTCCTGCCGACGGTGCACGGCTTCGACGAATTCTTCGGCTATCTGTATCATCTGGATGCGATGGAAGACCCGGCACATCCCGCCTACCCGCAGGAACTGCTGAACACCGTCGGCCCGCGCAACATGATCCACTCCTACGCGACGGACCGCGACGATACGACGGTCGATCCGCGCTGGGGCAAAGTCGGCAAGCAGAGGATCGAAGATGCCGGCACGCTCTACCCCAAGCGGATGGAGACCGTGGACGACGAGATTCGGGACTTTGCCCTCAAGTTCATCGAGAAAGCAAAGACCGACGGCAAGCCGTTCTTCCTGTGGCTCAACCCGACACGCATGCATATCGTCACCCACCTCTCGCCCAAATACGAGGCAACGCGCAATTCGAGGAACGGCTGGACCATTCATGAAGCCGGCATGGCGCAGCTCGATGACGACGTTGGTCTGGTGATGCAGAAGCTCAAGGATATGGGCGTCGACAACAACACCATCGTCGTGTTCACGACCGACAACGGGACTGAGGTCTTTACCTGGCCCGACGGCGGGCAGACGCCATTCGCGCAGAGCAAAGGCACCGTTCTGGAAGGCGGCTTTCGTGCGCCCGCGATGGTCCGCTGGCCGGGCAAGGTCCCGGCGGGCAAGGTCGAGAACGGCATCATCTCAGGCCTCGACTGGTTCCCGACCCTGGTGGCGGCCGCCGGAAATCCGGACATTGCCGAACAGCTGCGGAAGGGCAAGCAGATCGGCGACCGCACATACAAGAACTATCTCGACGGCTACAACCAGATGGACATGATCACCGGCAAGGGGCCGTCAAACCGGCATGAAGTCTGGTATTTTGGAGAGAGCGAACTCGGCGCGGTCCGCATCGACGACTTCAAATATCGTTTCATCGACCAACCCGGCGGGTGGCTCGGCGAGAAGACCAAAGTTGACGTGCCGTATCTGACCAACCTGCGCCTCGATCCATTCGAGCGCACGGGGTGGCCCGACAGCGGGACCAAGTTCGGGGCACAACAATATTTCGACTGGTTCAAATACGAATTCTGGCGGTTCGTATTCGTTCAGCAGCAGGTCGAGAAGCTCGCTCAGACCGCAATCGAGTTTCCGCCAATGCAGCGGGGCGCCAGCTTCAATCTCGATGCGGTGAAAGCCAAGATAGAGGCAGCCAGGACGGCAATGGCCAAATAGCTCATTCAACTGGATGAGTGAATACGCCTTTGGCCGGCGGGCCCGCGCTATGTGCCGAATGTGCCATAGCCGGGCGCCGGCCCAGCCGCCTAATTTTACGTTCCGAGCTTCTTAGTCGGTTGTCTTCCTGAATGGCCATGGAGGCCAGACATGATCGTGTCGCGGCGCACTTGCCTCGATTTCCTGGCGGCTTTCGTTGCAACCACGGCACTCGCGGACACTCCGGCCAAGGCGCAGGGCCACAAGACCAACATCGTCGTCATGCTCACGGATAATCTGGGCTATGGCGAGTTGGGCGTTTACGGCGGCGGCATCCTTCGGGGCGCGGCCACCCCGAGGATTGACCGGCTTGCAGCCGAAGGAATGCGCTTGCTCAACTTCAACGTCGAGGCGCAGTGCACGCCGTCGCGATCCGCGTTGATGACCGGGCGCTTCTCGATCCGTTCCGGAACCTATCAAGTCCCCATCGGCGGCGTTCCCGACGGGCTGACACAGTGGGAAATCACCATTGCTCAGCTACTGTCGCAGCAAGGCTATGCCACAGGCATGTGGGGCAAATGGCATCTCGGAAGCGCCGAGGCCCGGCTGCCCACAAACAGGGGTTTCGATGAATGGTATGGCATTCCGCGTACCTACGACGAGGCGGAGTGGCCTTCTCTCAATCAGACAAACAGCATGTGGCCATCGGTCGGCAACAAGCAGGGTTGGAATGCGAAGGAAGTCGCGCCCCAAATGATCTACGATGCCCGCAAAGGTGATAAGCCGCGAGAAGTCGCGATACTCGACGTTGATCGCCGCCGAACAATGGAAGCCGAAATTACCAGCAGGGCGGTGGATTTCATCAAGCGCAACGCGGGCGCTGGTAAACCATTCTTCGCCTATGTGTCATTCTCATTGATGCACATGCCGACATTGCCAAACCCGGATTTCGCCGGGAGAACCGGTAACGGGGATTGGGCCGATTGCTTGGCGGAAATGGACTACCGCACTGGACAAATTCTCGACGCCATCAAACAAGCGGGCGTCGAAGATGACACGCTGGTCATTTTCACCAGCGACAATGGCCCAGAAGCAACCCGCCCGTGGGAAGGAGACAGCGGACCTTGGCGGGGCACGTACTTCACGGCAATGGAGGCCTCGCTGCGAACACCGTTCATCATCCGCTGGCCTGGTAAAGTGCCCGCTGGCCACGTCAACAACGAGATAGTTCACATCGTCGACCTATTCGCGACGCTCGCGCATATCGGCGGCGCGGACGTTCCAACGGATCGCCCGATTGATGGGGTTGACCAGTTGGACTTCTTCCTCGGCCAGAAGGAAGCCTCTAACCGCGAAGGTTTTCCCGTCTACGTGGCCGACCGGCTGACCGCCGTCAAATGGCGGAACTGGAAGATGCATCTCATCAAGCAAGACAGCATGTACGACGTCCCGGAGAAGCTTCCATTGCCGAGGATCATCAACCTGCTTACAGATCGCAAGGAAGAGCGCGACGCGGGTCCCTACAACACTTGGGTGGCAGATCCGATGTTGAAGATTATTGCCGAATTTGAGGCCAGCCTGAAGAAATATCCGCCGATCAAACTCGGCACGCCAGACCCGTATACAACGCCTCAGTAGCTACTGCCTCAACACCGCATCGGAGTCGCCTACCGGCCGCTCGCAACATTCTCGGTAACGCGACATTGCTCCGAAAATCGGACAAATGAACTGAAAGTGCGGCGCATGAAGTCTAGGCGCGGCCGTTGACCCGTCAAGTGCGGAGACCGAGGCAAAACATCGTGCCGCTCGTTTGCGCGGAGCCGGCCTTCGCTGTCTCTAGAGCTCGTTCACGCGGGGCCTCGCGTAATACTGCGATGATGAAGACTGCCGCAAGCAAGGGAAACACGAATGGCCGGCTCGTGACGCGCGTTGGAACTAGGCAGCCGTCGAAGACGATTGGAACCGGCCAAATTTTCGGGATATCGAGTGGAGGTAGGGTGGGGGCGCGCCAGCCGTCGGTCCGTCCTGTCAGATCTTCCGCCCCGCCTGCTCCCAATAGGGATCGCGCAGGCGGCGCTTGAAGATCTTGCCAGAGTCTTCGCGCGGCAATTGAGTACGAATTTCGATGTACTTGGGCACCTTGTAGTCCGCCAGTTGGGCCTTCAGGCGCGCGCGGATGTCCTCGGCCTCCAGTGTCACGCCGGCTTGCGGCTCGACCACCGCCATCAGTGCCTCGCCGAACTCGGCATCGGGGATGCCGAACACGGCGCAGTCATGTACGCCCTGAACAGCGTGCAGCACGGCCTCGATCTCGGCCGGATAGATGTTGACACCGCCCGAGATCACCATGTCGCGCTTGCGGTCGCAGATGAAGACGTAGCCGTCCTCGTCGATATAGCCGACGTCGCCCGAGGTGATGAAGCCGTCGCGGTCGATCTCGCGGCGTTTCTCGGGCTTGTTGTGATAGGTGAAATCAGCCGTCTCGCGCATGCGCGAATAGATTTCGCCAATCTCGCCGACGCCGAGCACGCGGCCATCTTCGCCAATGAAACGCAGCTCTGCGCCGGGCGAGATTTTGCCCACCGTGCCCGGCTTCTTCAGCGCGTCCTCCGACGTGGCGAAGGTCACGGCGCCGGATTCGGTCGAGCCGTAGAACTCATAGATCACCGGCCCCCACCATTCGATCATGGCGCGCTTGACGTCGGGCGGACAGGGCGCGGCGGCGTGGATCACGTGGCGCAGCGAGGACACGTCGTATTTTTGGCGCAGCTCTTCCGGCAGTTTCATCAGGCGGATGAACATGGTTGGCACCATGAAGATGGTGTCGATGCGATAGTGCTCGATCAGCGCCAGAAATTCTTCCGGCTCGAACCGCGGCATCAGCACCAGCGCGCCGCCGAGCCGCCCTGCGCGGATGCCGAACGAGTTCGGCGCGGAATGATAGAGCGGCCCCGGCAACAGCGCGCGCGAGCCGGGCTTGAGGCCATAGATCATCGCGCGCATCCGATCGCCGGCAGCCAGTTGCTCCCCCGTCGGCGCGTTGCGCCGCACACCCTTGGGATGACCCGTGGTGCCCGAGGTGTAGATCATGTTCATGGGCTGTGGCACGACTTGGCCGTCATAGGGCTGGAATTGCGCGAGCCAAGAATCGAAATCGATCGCAAAATCCGGCGTCGCCAGATGATCAGGATCGATCTTGTAGGTCTTCAGGATTTCGGACGGCGTCGGCACGCTCAGCACGGTGACGCCTTCAGGGATCGCCTCGCGCAAGGCGTGCAGCATGTCGGCATGCGCGATCAAAACCCGCGTGCCGGAGTCTTGCAGGATGTAGTTGATCTCATCCGGCTTGAAGTGCCAGTTGATCGGCACGCCGTAGGCACCTAGTCGCATCGCGGCGTAGGCGGCTTCCAGGAAGGCAATGTCGTTGCGCATGAGCACGCAGACGCAATCGCCTTGCTTGACGCCGAGCTTGGCGAGGCCGCTTGCGATGCGTCCGGCGCGGTCGGTGACTTCGGAGTGGCTGCGACGGCGCTCGCCGGAGACGAGGCCGAGGAAGAGTTTGGACGTTTCGCTCATGTTGTTTTTCTTCGTTGTTCAGCGACAGTGTCGGTTATTTCGTCATCACCGGGCTTGTCCCGGTGATCCACGCTCTTGCTTCGTCGCCTTGGACCAAGAACGTGGATGGCCGGGACAAGCCCGGCCATGACGGAGAGTGCATCAATCCGCAAACTTTGGCGCGCGCTTCTCCATATTCGCACGAACGGCTTCGGTCTGGTTCGCGCTGCCGATCAGCTTCTGCTGCTCGACGGATTCGGCGAGCAGCGCGGCAGCCGGATCGACCGAGAGATTGTTCAGCATGCGCTTTGCCGCACGGATCGCATCCGGACTCTTGCCTGCGATCTCGTGCGCCACCTCAAGCGCCGCGGCGCGCGGATCATCGCAGATGCGCGTGGCGATGCCGTATGACATCGCCTCCTGCGCCGAGAAGATGCGCCCCGTGTAGGTCAGCTCACGCAGGATATCGTCGCGCACAAGCGAAGCCAGGATCGGCGTCCCCGCCATGTCGGGCACGAGGCCCCATTTGATCTCCATGATCGACATCCGCGCATCGGGCGCGACGAAGCGCATGTCCGCGCCCAGCGCGAGCTGAAAGCCGCCGCCGAAGGCGACGCCGTGGACTGCGGCGATTACGGGCACGGGAAGCTGACGCCAGCCCCACACTGCCTGTTGTGCGAAATTCGCCTTGCCGTGCGTGCGCACGGTGAGATCGCGATTTTCGCCACCCGGAATTCCGTTGCCGCCCTTCTCCTTCATGGCGGCAAAACGTCCCATATCGAGGCCGGCGCAGAACGCCCGCCCCTCACCGGACAGCACCACAGCGCGTACGCCTTTTTCTTTGGAAAGCCGGTCGGTTGCGTCGACCAATGCCTGAAACATCGCCTGATCCAGCGCGTTCATCTTGTCTGCCCGCACCAGGCGGACGTCGGCGATGCCTTCCGAAATCGAAATCGAGACGCGGTCTTCCATCGACGAATTCTCCCCTGATCTTGAACGGCAGCCGCTTTACAGAAGGGCGGTGGCCGGATTTAGTCAATCGACCAATTAACTCATAATCCATCGAGGGGAAACGCCATGTTCAAGGAAAATCTTCTGGCCGGTCGGCGCATCCTTGTGACCGGCGGCGGCACTGGTCTTGGCAAGTCGATGGCGGCGCGCTTTCTCCAGCTCGGCGCCGAGGTGCACATCTGCGGCCGGCGCAAGATCGTGTGCGACGAGACCGCGACCGAGCTGATGGATCTCTACGGCGGCCGCGTCACCAGCCATGGCGTCGACATCCGTAACGCGCCCGCGGTCGAGGAGATGATCGAGAACATCTTTCGCGATGGCGCGCTGACCGACCTCATCAACAATGCCGCCGGCAATTTCATCTCGCGCACGGAAGAGCTTTCGCCGCGCGGCTTCGACGCAGTCGCCAACATCGTCATGCACGGCACGTTCTACGTGACGCATGCCGTGGGCAAGCGCTGGATCGCTGCCAAGCAGCCCGGCAATGTCGTCTCGATCACGGTGACCTGGGTGCGCAACGGCTCGCCTTACGTGGTGCCGTCGGCGATGAGCAAATCCGCGATCCATGCCATGACGATGTCGCTTGCGACCGAGTGGGGCCGCCACGGCATCCGCCTCAACACCATCGCGCCGGGCGAAATCCCGACCGAGGGCATGAGCAAGCGCATCAAGCCGGGCGATGAGGCCGGCGCCCGCACCAGGGCGATGAACCCGATGGGCCGTGTCGGCTCCATGGAGGAACTCCAGAACCTCGCGGTGTTCCTGATCTCGGGCGGCTGCGACTGGATCAACGGCGAGACCATCGCCATGGACGGCGCGCAGGCGCTCGCCATGGGTGGCAATTTCTACCAGCTCCGTGACTGGAGCGACGACGACTGGACCAAGGCGCGCGAGTCCATCATGGCGCAGAACGAGAAGGATCGCGCTGCGAGAGGCTAGGTCTGGTGCCCCGGACGCAACGCAGCGCGCCTTGCGGCGTGGTGCGTTGCAGAGCCGGGGCCCAGCCTGCTCGCACGTGCGCGAAAGTGTGGGTCCCGGCTCTGCGCAGCAGCGCAAGAGCGCTGCAGCGCGTCCGGGACACGAAACCACGCCGCGCCCCTCCCCGTATTGTCTTTGCGCGCGGATGACGCCACACTCCGCGGCATAAGACAAGACGCCACGGGAGAGACATGTCCACTTCACAGCCATCGGCGAACCTTGCCGAGATGGTGCGCGAGCGCGCGAAGAGCCGCGGCAACGCCACCGCTTATGAGTTCGAGGGACGCCTCACCAGTTTTGCCGAATTCGACGTCAAGACGAACAAGGTCGCCAATGCGCTTCTTGCGATGGGCGTCAAGCACGGCGACCGCATCGCCTATCTCGGCAAGAACAGCGACATCTATTTCGAGCTGCTGATGGGCGCGATGAAGGCCGGTGTCGTGATGGCGCCGGTGAACTGGCGGCTCGCGGGGCCGGAAGTTGCGTTCATCGTGGAGGACTGCAAGGCGCCGGTGCTGTTCGTCGGGCCCGAGTTCATCACGCTGGTGCGCCAGATCGGGGACAAGCTGCCGAACGTCCGCAGCGTGATCACCACGGAAGGCGGGGCGCTGGAATGGCCGGATTTCACCGCCTGGCGGGATGCGCAAGAAGGCAACGATCCGAACGTGCCGATCAACGCGAAGGACATTGCAATCCAGCTCTATACGTCCGGCACCACGGGCAAGCCGAAGGGCGCGATGCTGTCGCATGCAAACTTCCTCAACCTCGTGCAGTCCGGCACCGAAGCCGAGAAGCCAGAGTGGAACCGGTGGACCACCGATGACGTGTCGCTGGTAGCGATGCCGATCTTCCATATCGGCGGCTCGGGCTGGGGCGTGGTGGGGCTCTATCACGGCGCGCGCGGCGTAATCGCGCGCGAGTTCGATCCGACAAAGGTGCTCGACTTCTTCGAGCAGTCTGGCATCACAAAACTCTTCATGGTGCCGGCGGCGATGCAATTCGTGGTGCGCCAGCCGCGCGCGAAGACTGTGGATTTCTCGCGGCTGAAATACATGCTCTATGGCGCCTCACCCATACCGGCGGCGTTGCTGAGGGAGTGCATCGAGGTCTTCAAATGCGGCTTCGTGCAGATGTACGGCATGACCGAGACGACGGGCACGATCGTCGCGCTGCCGCCGGAGGATCACATCGAGGGGCTGGAGCGGATGCGTTCGGCCGGCAAGGCGCTGCCGGGCGTCGAGATCGCGATCCTTGACGCCGACGGCAAACCGCTGCCGCCGCGCCAGGTCGGCGAGATCGCGACGCGCTCGGGCTCCAACATGGCGGGGTACTGGAACCTGCCGGAGGCAACCGCCGCGACGCTGCGCGCCGACGGCTGGCTGCGCACCGGTGATGCCGGCTACCTGGACGAGGATGGCTATCTCTACATCCACGACCGCATCAAGGACATGATCATCTCCGGCGGCGAGAACATCTATCCGGCCGAGGTCGAGAGCGCGCTGTGCGATCACCCCGATGTGGCGGAGGCCGCCGTGATTGGCGTCCCCGACGACAAATGGGGCGAGGCGGTGAAGGCCATCGTGGTGATGAAGCCGGGCAAAGAGGCTGAAGCCACCGACATCATCAATTTTATCCGCGAAAGGATTGCCGGCTTCAAGACGCCGAAAAGCGTCGAGTTCGTCCCCGCGCTGCCGCGCAATCCGTCAGGCAAGATCTTGCGGCGACAATTGCGGGAGCCGTATTGGGCGGGGAAGGAACGACGGGTGAATTGAACGCGCGGTCCCGTAGGGTGGGCAAAGGTGCGCAGCGCCGTGCCCACCATTTTTCCACGTTGGCGACAGAAGTGGTGGGCACGCTTCGCTTTGCCCACCCTACGACAGCGGCGGGCCTCAATGCTTCCCCGGCCCCATATAGCCGAACAGGAACCCCGCCACCTTCCGCATCTGAATCTCCTCGCTACCCTCGGTGATCCGGTAGCGCCTGTGATGCCGGTAGATATGCTCAAACGGCTTGTGGCGTGAATAGCCCATGCCGCCATGGACCTGCATGGCACGGTCGGCGGCTTCGCAGCACAGACGGTTTGCCCAGTAGTTGCACATCGAGACGCGGTCGGAGAGCGTTCGCTCGATCTGCTCCTCGGTGAGCTTGTCCATCTCCCAGGCGGTCTTGCGGATCAACAGGCGCAACATCTCGGCCTGGGTGGCAAGCTCGACCAGCGGGAACTGAATCGCCTGGTTCTCCGCGAGCGCCTTGCCGAACGGCTTTCGTTCGCGCGCATATTTCACGCTCTCATTGATGCAGTAGACGGCAGCTCCAAGCGAGCTTGCGGCCTGCCGGATTCGGTTCTGGTGCACGAAGCACTGCGCAAGCGACAGGCCGCGGCCGACCTCGCCGAAAAGCGCATCCTCGGGCACGAACACCTCCGTAAAACTGACACGGGGATGGTCCGTCGGCATGTTGAAGGTCCACATATACTCTTCGACCTTCACGCCATGGCTGTTCGCCGGCACCAGGAAGCAGGTGATGCCGCGCGCATCGCCGTCATCGCCGCTGGTGCGTGCGAACAGCGCGCAATGGGTGGCGACGTGCATACCCGTCGTCCACATCTTCTCGCCGTTGATGATCCAGCCCTTGACGTTGTCGCGGGTCGCCGGCACCGCGCGCGTCGCCATGTGGGTGGCGTCCGAGCCGTGATGCGGCTCGGTCAGGCCGAAGGTGATGCGGTATTTTCCCTTGATCGAGCCGTCGATCATCGCCTTCTGGTCGTCGCGACCGTAGCGGTCGAGCATGGTAACGACGGGGAAATTGCCGACGATGGAATGCTCGTTCTGGAGATCGTTGTGCAGGCCAAGACCCTTTGCAGCAAAGTGCTCGCGAATGACCGCCATCCAGAGATTTGAACCGTCCTTGCCGCCATATTGCCTGGACACCGCGAAGCGCAGATGACCTGCGGCGTCCGCGACGTCCTTCGCCTTGCGCAGCAGCGCCTCCCATTCATGCCGCGGCAATCCGCCATTCTCGAAATCGGTGCGCGCCCATTCGCGGCGATGGTCGAAGAAGCGGATGTTGTCGTCGGCCTCCTCCAGCGGTTTGATCTCGCGGGCGATGAAGGCATCCAGCTCTCCGAGATAGGCGACGAGATCAGCAGGCAATGAGAAATCCACGGTTCGCTCCCGGATTGATTTTGTCGTTTTGCGTTAAGGCGCTACGCGCATTCTGCTCGCATGATTAAGGTGAGAAGGGTGCGCGCAAGTCAAGCAAGCCGAGGCTTGTGAGCGGCGCAAGGCGCGTTGCGCAATTCGATGGTGCTCGGGCACTGACGCGCGCTAATATGACGCCAATATTCCTTCACGAGAAAATGCGGGAGCGCGCGATGGAGCTGAAGTTCTCAAAGGTGGAACGCAAGGGACCGGTCACGATCGTGACGCTGTCGCGGCCCGAGGTCTACAACGCGCTTCATATCGATGCGCATTTCGAGCTCAACAAGGTGTTTGACGATTTCTCGGCAGACCCTGCGCAGTGGGTCGCGATCGTCACGGGGGCCGGCGACAAGGCGTTCTGCGCCGGCAACGACCTGAAATGGCAGGCAGCGGGAGGAAAACGCGGCTGGGACAAGGGCGGCTTTGCCGGGCTGACCTCGCGCTTCGATTGCGACAAGCCGATCATCGCCGCAGTCAACGGCGTCGCGATGGGCGGCGGTTTCGAAATCGCGCTCGCCTGCGACCTGATCATCGCCTCGGAGAACGCAACCTTCGCCCTGCCCGAGCCGCGCGTCGGTCTCGCCGCGCTCGCCGGCGGCCTGCACCGCCTGCCGCGGCAGATCGGGCTGAAGCGCGCCATGGGCATGATCCTCACCGCGCGCCACGTCAGCGCCAAGGAAGGTCTCGAGCTCGGCTTCGTCAACGAGGTGGTTCCGCAGGGCGAAGCGCTCAACGCCGCGCTGCGCTGGGCGGAAACGATCACCAGGAACTCGCCGATGTCGATCCGCGCGTCGAAGCAGACCATCCAGAAGGGACTCGCCGTGTCGCTGCAGCAGGCGATCGAGGAGCAGCGGGAGTATCCAGCGGTGAAGGCGATGGTGGCCTCGCAGGATTACATCGAGGGGCCGAAGGCGTTTGCCGAGAAGCGGCCGCCGAAGTGGTTGGGCCGGTAGGACCCTGCGCCTGTCATGGCGAGTGCCCGAACATCACCGCTGTCATGCCCCGCCACCGGGTCTCGCCCTCGGCGAGCCCGATGACAGGCTCCGGCGGGGCATCCAGCATTCCAGAGGCAGCGAGATCCATAACAACTGCCGCGGCGTACTGGATCGCCCGGTCAAGCCGGGCGATGACGGCTGAGAATGCGGCGCGCCCACCCACAATCTCGTCAGTGCAAACTTAGCGAAGCAATCCAGACTGTCCCTACCCGCCCCTCGACAGCTCCCGCTTGTACGACGCGTAGTTCGGCTGATCGACGGCGAGCTTGTCCATCGTGGTCTGCCAGAGATGTTCGGCAAGCCCCGGTGTTTCAAGATCGATCTCGCCGCTCGCGATGCGCCCGGCAAGCGCGCGGTTGAGCTCGGTCACTGATCCGTCGGCTCCGAGCAGCGCGCGGAGCCGTGCCACCTCCCGCGCATCACTCCCCTCCTCCATCGTCAACTGCCGCACAACGAGGTCGAGGGCGTTGATGGCCACGCGCAGCTTGAATGCCTGGTGGCCGGAGATCAGCAGCGCGATGTCGCTCCGGAGGAAATCGGCAACAGCTTTGCTCAGCTCGATCGGGCTCGGCTCGTCCTGCATGGTCAACTCCCTCGCGGCGCCAGCAGGCGCAACAGGTCGATTTCGGTCTCAGAAGCGCGGCGGCCGATCATGGCGCGCTCCATGGAATGATCGGGTCCGGTGCGAAACCGCTGCATCATGCCGCAGCACATGATGCCCCAGCGCAGCGTGCCCATCACTTCCCAGAATTTCACCCGCGCCGGATCGACCTTGCGGCCCCCGGCCTCATAGCCCGCGAACAAGTCTTCGCGCGGACCAAAACCACCGACGGGCTTGTCGATCTCGCCAAAGCGCCAGGAGTTGACGCAGAGCCAGCCAAGATCCTCCATGGGATCGCCGAGATGGGCGAGCTCCCAGTCCAGCACCGCACGCAAGCCGTCAGCGCCGATGATGAGATTGCCGTTGCGGAAATCACCATGCACCAGCGTGACCTCGGCGGATGGACCTGGATCGTGATCGCGCAGCCAGCGCAATGCGACTTCAAACACCGGCTTCGGCCAGTCGAGGCTGCGATAGTCGCGCTCGAACTCGTCGATCTCCTTCGCTGCGGTCATGCGCCGGAGCTCGGGCAGTTCCGCCAGCGGCAGCCTGTGCAGACCCGCCAGCACGCCGCCGAGCTGCCGTGCGAGTATCGGCCGCGCTGCGGCAAATGCGTCATCGCGCAGAATCTTGCGCGCGATGGTTTCGCCTTCGACGCGCTGCATGATGAAGCCGGTGCCGAGATCATCCTTCGGCTCGAGCACATGCAGCACGCGCGGCGACGGCAGTCCCGCCTCGAACGCGAGCTGCATGAGCCTTGCTTCGGCGCCGAGGCCCGCGGCGCGCGAGGGAGCGGCGCCATAGCCCTTCGGCGCACGACGCAGGATCGCGCCGATCGTGCCGTCCGGATGCGCAATGTCGAAGCGCCAGGTTTCCTGGCTCGCACCGCCCGACAGTTTTGCCGCGCCAGTCGCGCCGGTTGCGCCAGGGCACCAGCGCGCGACGCTGCGCGAAAGCTCCGCCTCGATCATTTGGCTCTGATCATTTGCCTTTGAATTTGGCCGGACGCTTCTCGAGGAAGGCGCCGACGCCCTCGCGGAAGTCCTCGGTGTCACCCGCGCGGAGCTGGCACTGGAATTCGAGATTGAGCTGCTCCTCGAAGGAGTTTTCCGGGCTGTCCCAATAGAGCTTGCGGATCAGCGACAGCGCGACCGTTGGCCCGTTGGCGAGCTCATGCGCGAGCTTCATCGCCTCCTCCATCAGCACGCCGTCGTCATAGACGCGGTTGACGAGACCCCATTCCAGCGCCTTCTCTGCCGGCAGCCGCTCGCCCATCAGCGAAAGCTCGATCGAGCGCGCCTTGCCGACGAGGCGCGGCAACAGCCAGGTCGAACCACAATCGGGCACGAGGCCAATGCGGCGGAAGGCTTGCAGGAAATAGGCCGAGCGCGCGCACAGGATCATGTCGCCAAGCAGCGCGAAGCTCATGCCGGCGCCGGCCGCCGGCCCGTTGACCGCGGTGACGATTGGACAATGCAGATTGCGGATCCGCCGCAGGAACGGATGAAAGCCGGTCTCGAGTGTCAAACCAGCCTTGGTCTTCTTCGACTGATTGTTGCGGCCCTGCAAGTTCGCGCCGGTGCAGAACGCGCGCCCCGCGCCGGTCAGCACCACGCAGCGGACCTCGCCCTTCCGCTCCTCGATCTCGTCGAGAGCCTCAGTGAGCCCGCCCAGCATGTCCACCGAGACGGCGTTCATGACCTCCTGGTGATCGAGCTTGAGAATGGCGACCGGCCCGTCGAAATCGAGCGTGACGTGTTTGAACTGCATGGTTTCCTCACCCGCGTTGCGGCCGCGATGTTCCGCAGACCGGAATTGGTTTTCGTCGGGGCGCATATTTGATTTTTGCCGGCGGCTTGTCCATGGTGATCGGGACATAGCGGACAATCTTGTGCGCACAGGCTGATGCGAGTCATGCCAAACACAGCGGGGAAACACCCATGACCATTTTCGATCTCACCGGCCGCGTCGCCGTGATCACCGGCGGCAATGGCGGCATCGGGCTCGGCATTGCACAGGCGCTCGCCGCGCAAGGCTGCAACGTCTCCATCTGGGGCCGCAACGCCGAGAAGAACAAGGCCGCCGCCGCGAGCCTGGCGGGCTCGTCCGGCAAGGTCGATGCCCGCGTCTGCGACGTCGCCGATCCTGCCTCAGTGAATGCGGCGATGAAGGCGACGCTCGACACTTTCGGCCGGGTCGACGGCTGCTTCGCCAATGCCGGCATCGGCGGCGGCGGACGGCGCTCCTTCGTCGAGCGCACCGAAGAGGAATGGCGCACGATGTTCTCGACCAATCTCGACGGCGTGTTCCACGCCTTCCAGGCCGCCGCCAGGCACATGACCGACCGCGCCAATGCCGGCGATCCCTTCGGCCGGCTGGTTGCGACCTCGAGCCTCGCCTCGATCTTCGGCACGGCGCGCAACGAGCATTACGCCGCGACCAAGGCCGCGATCAACGCGCTGGTGCGCGCGCTCGGCGTCGAGCTCGCGCGCTACGGCGTCACCGCGAATGCGATCCTGCCAGGTTGGATCAGGAGCGACATGACCGCCGGCATCATGGCCAACGAGAAATTCGTCGCCAACGTGATGCCGCGGATTCCGCAGCGGCGCTTCGGCGAGCCATCCGATTTCGGCGGCATCGCGGTGTATTTGATGAGCAAGGCGTCGTCCTACCACACCGCGGATACGTTCGTGATCGACGGCGGATATGCGGCATTTTGAGATTTTGTAGGGTGGGCAAAGGCGCGTAGCGCCGTGCCCACCATTCAGTGTTTCGCTTGTGATGGTGGGCACGCTTCGCTTTGCCCACCCTACGAATTGAGTCAAAAACAACTACAGGGGGAGGAAGAAACCATGTTCTCGCACGTGATGATCGGCACCAACGATCTGGACAAGGCCAAGGCGTTCTACGACAAGCTGCTGGCGACGCTCGAGGTGCGGCCTGCGCGGGTCGACGGCCATCGCATCTTCTACATCACCAGGACAGGCGTGTTCTCGGTGAGCAAGCCGATCAACGGCGAGCCTGCGACGCACGCCAATGGCGGCACCATCGGATTTGCCTGCAGTTCTCCCGAGCAGGTCGAAGCCTGGCACGCGGCCGGCCTCGCTGCCGGCGGGACGACTTGCGAGAATCCTCCCGGCATTCGTGAGGGCTCTGCCGGCAAGGCCTATCTTGCGTACCTGCGCGATCCCGACGGCAACAAGATCTGCGCAATGCACCGCGTGGTGTGAGCTCGCCACATGTACCGCGCGGCCTGCCACAATCTCCGCCGTCATCGCCCGACTTGATCGGGCGATCCAGTATCCCGAGGCGTCGGAGATTCACGGAGAAGCCGCGGCGCACTGGATTCCCCGCTTTCGCGGGGAATGACAGTGGTACGTTGGCGACACGGTTCAAACAACATTTCAAACGCCCGCGCGATATTCCATCGAATGGCCGTCGCGTGAAAATGTGCGCTCGCGCTTTTTGCGCGTCGCGTCTATGGTCGGCGGCAGAACGGCTATCTCGAAACGGGAGGAACAAGAATGAAACACGCCTATGTGCCCCGCGCCACCAACTACACGCTCAATCCCGGCGACGAGCTCAATGATCTGCGCATGTCGGACCAGGTCCGGCCGCTCTATGACCACGTGAAGAAGTTCATTCGCGAGACCGTCGAGCCGATGACGGTAGAGTTCATCAAGCACGGCGAGAAGAAGGACGACCGCTGGAGCTTTACGCCGGGTCAGCTCGAGGTGCTGGAGAAGGCCAAGAACAAGGCCAAGGAGGAAGGCCTCTGGAACTTCTTCCTGCCCGATGACGAGACCGGCCAGGGCCTGAAGAACCTCGACTACGCCTATATCGCCGTCGAGCTCGGCAAGAGCCCGCTGGCCTCGGAGACCATGAACTGCTCGGCGCCCGACACCGGCAACATGGAGGTGCTGGAGCGCGTCGGCACCAAGGCGCAGAAGGAGACGTGGCTGATGCCGCTTCTGAACGGCGAGATTCGCTCGGCCTATGCGATGACGGAGCCGAACGTCGCTTCGTCCGATGCCAAGAACATCTCGACCACGGCAAAGCTGGTCGGCGACGAATGGGTGATCAACGGCGAGAAATATTACATCTCAGGTCTTGGCGATCCCCGCTGCAAAATCATGATTGTGATGGTCAAGACCAATCCGGATGCGCCGCCGAGCAAGCAGCAGTCGCAGATCCTGGTGCCGAAGGACACGCCTGGCGTCGAAATTCTGGGACCGATGCACGTGTTCGGCCAGGACCACGCGCCGCGCGGACATATGCACATGCGCTTCAACAATGTGCGCGTGCCCAAAGACAACATCCTGCTCGGTGAAGGCCGCGGCTTCGAGATCTCACAGCTCCGCCTCGGACCCGGGCGCATCCACCACTGCATGCGCACCATCGGCAAGGCCGAGAAGGCGCTCGACATGATGGTGCAGCGTGGGCTCACCCGCGAAGCCTTCGGCAAGAAGATCGCCCATCTCGGCGGCAACCTTCAGATCATCGCGCAGGCGCGCTGCGAGATCGAGTCGATGCGGCTGATGGTGCTGAAGGCGGCAAAGGCCATGGACGTGCTCGGCAACAAGGAGGCCCGCGTCTGGGTCTCCATGGTCAAGGCCATGGTGCCGGAGCGCGCCTGCACGATCATCGACCAGGCGATCCAGATGCACGGCGCCACCGGCATCTCGCAATGGACGCCGCTCGCCGAGATGTATCAGGACGTCCGCCACCTGCGCTTTGCCGACGGCCCGGACGAGGTGCACTGGATGGTGGTGGGACGGCATGAGCTGAGCATGCCGTAAAGGCGCGGCTGTCGTAGGTGGGCAAAGGCGCGCAAGCGCCGTGCCCACCATCCATCCAACTGATCGGCAGGAGTGGTGGGCACGGCGCTGTGCGCCTTTGCCCACCCTGCAATTCGTGGAGGCGCTTACGACGCAGCCACCGCCTGAAGCTTATCCTGCGTCTTGGTCTCGAAATCCGATGCGTCGTGGCGCTCGTGCAATTGGCTCGCGGGATCGCCGGAGACGCGGTTGACCATGCGGCCGCGCTTCACCGCCGGACGCTTGGCAATCTGATCGGTCCAGCGCTGCACGTTCTTGTAGTCCTGCACGGACAGGAATTCGCCCGCGCCATAGACCAGCCCCTTGGCGAGCGCGCCGTACCACGGCCACACCGCGATGTCGGCGATCGTGTACTCTCCGCCGGCAAGGTACTCGCTCTCGGCAAGCCGCCGGTCGAGCACGTCGAGCTGGCGTTTGGTTTCCATCGCGAAGCGGTCGATAGCGTATTCGATCTTGGTCGGCGCATAGGCGTAGAAATGACCGAAGCCGCCGCCGAGATAGGGCGCACTGCCCATCTGCCAGAACAGCCAGGACATCGCCTCTGTGCGTCTCTTGACATCCTTGGGCAGGAAGGCGCCGAATTTTTCGGCGAGGTAGACCAGGATCGAGCCGGACTCGAAGACGCGGATCGGCTCGGGACCGGAGCGGTCCAGCAGCGCCGGGATTTTGGAGTTCGGATTGATGGCGACGAAGCCGCTGCCGAACTGATCGCCCTTGCCGATATTGATCAGCCAGGCGTCGTATTCAGCGCCCTTGTGGCCGAGCGCCAGAAGCTCCTCCAGCATCACGGTCACCTTCACGCCATTTGGCGTGGCCAGCGAATAGAGCTGGAGCGGATGGCGGCCGACCGGCAGCTCCTTGTCGTGCGTCGGGCCTGCGATCGGCCGGTTGATGCTGGCAAACTGCCCGCCACTCGGCTTATTCCAGGTCCAGACTTTGGGCGGCTCGTAGGGGGGGGCGTCGGTCATGAAAAAGGGCTCCAGCGCGGAAGGCGCGTGGGCTGTTAGCTAGCGATAGCGGCGAGATTGGCAAGAGCGCCGGGTTGCATTGGCAGATGGGCGCCCTCCCCGTTTCGTCATGGCCGGGCTGCCCGGGCGTATGGCGCCTGCACGCAAGAAGCCCACGGCGAACCGGCTTTGCATGGCGACGAGGCTGGGCTAGCGTTTCGCCGGACCCGTCGAGCACATGAATGCCCTGGTGGCGGAGTGATCGTGACGGACCTTCATGGCGAGGAGGCGCACAGCGCCGTCTCGAACCACGAAGTGCCTAGCGGCCATCCTTCGAGACGACCGCTTCGCGGTCTCTTCATCAGGATGAGGGCTCCGAGTTGTTGAGAAAGTGAAGAAGCAAGAACAATGACTGTCCCACCAGACCGCATTCCCGTCATCGTGGGTGTCGGCGAGATCGTCGACCGGCCCAAGGAGATCACCGCGGGCCTCGAGCCGCTCGATCTTCTCGAACAGGCGCTGCGGCGCGCCGAAGGAGATGCCGGCGCAAAGCTGCTCTGCGAGGTGCAGTCGCTCGACGTCGTCAACTTCCTGAGCTGGCGCTATCGCGATCCGGAAGAACTGCTGGCGCAGCGGCTCAGCATCCAGCCTTCGCATTGCTACTACGGCCCGGTCGGCGGCGAGAGCCCGATCCGCTATCTGCACGAAGCCGCCCAGCGCATCGCGCGCGGCGAATGCAGCGTTGCCGCCGTCTGTGGCGCGGAGGCGCAATCGACCGCGACCAAGGCGGAGCGTGCCCGAGCCAAGCTGCCGTGGACGCCGTTTGCGCATGACGTCGAGGAGCCGAAGCGCGGTGCGGCGTTCCAGAAGCCGCTGGCGGTGAAGCTGGGCGTGTTCCGCCCCGTCACGGTCTATCCCTTCTACGAGGCCGCATCCTCGGCGCATTGGGGTCAGGCACCAGGCGAGGCGATGGCGGAGTCAGGCACGCTGTGGTCGCGCTATTCGGAGGCCGCCGCACAAAACCCCAATGCCTGGCTGAAGCGGCGCTTTGCGCCGGACGAGATCACGACACCGACGGCGGACAACCGCCTGATCGCCTGGCCCTACACGAAACTGATGGTCGCCAACCCGATGGTCAATATGGGCGGCGCGCTGCTGCTCACCAGCCTTGCGAAGGCGCGCGCGGCCGGCATTGCCGAGGATCGGCTGGTCTATCCGCTCGGCGGCGCCTCGGCCGAGGAGCCGCGCGACTATCTCCTGCGCGACCAGTTTTATGAGAGCCATCCGCAGAATGCGGTACTGAAGGCGGTGACGGACCTTGCCGGCGGCGACGGCAAGCAGTTCGACGCCATCGAGCTCTATAGCTGCTTTCCTTGCGTGCCGAAGATGGCTCGGCGGACGCTGGGCCTCGGAGCCGACGTGCAGCCGACCGTGACCGGCGGCCTCACCTTCTTCGGCGCGCCGCTCAACACCTACATGACACATGCGGCCTGCGCGATGGTGCGCAAGTTGCGCGGTGGCGCGAAGCTCGGCCTGCTCTACGGCCAGGGCGGCTTCGTTACTAAGCACCACGGGCTCGTGCTCTCGAAGACGCCGCCGCGCGAAGCGCTGGCGCAGGAGACGAGCGTGCAGGCGGAGGCCGATCGCCACAAGCGCGTTGTGCCTGAGTTCGTGGCCGAGGCCTCAGGCCAGGGCGAGGTCGAGAGCTTCACGGTGATCTACGGCCGCAACGGCGACGTCGAGCACGGCGTGGCGATGCTGCGCACGGAGGACGATCGGCGGACGCTGGCGCGCATTCCGGCGAGCGACAACACGACGCTGGCGCATCTGCTCGATATGGCGCGCACGCCTGTCGGCTCGCTCGGCGCCATCACGATGGCCGCCGATGGCGTGCCGGAGTGGCGGGTCGGCAAGATCTCGTAGGGTGGGCAAAGGCGCGTTAGCGCCGTGCCCACCATTGGTTCCGCGATTGTCGTGACGTAGTGGGCACGCTTCGCTTTGCCCACCCTACAATCTGTTGAGTCAGTCTTCGTCGAACAGCGTTCGGAAGGCAGGTGTTTCCTTGTCTTGTGCTTCACGATGCACCGATCATCTCTCGTCCGCTCGCAGATGCCAAACCTCAGACCGAAGCCCACCACAATGCTCGTCACCAAGAGGCAATGCTGATAGGTCACCTCGTGGTGTCGACGGACGATCGTCCGCTAATTCTCCAAACCATCCTCGACGATATTGTCGGCGATCTTGTCGCCAACACGATTGATGTGTGCGACGTCGACCGTGCTGCCACTTCTCACCGCACGGAACATCGACGCAAAACACGCAGCCCCTTCTTCTCTGCCCGAAAGGCCTTCGGTTTAACCGATACCCCCGGCGAGCTTGGCGAGCAATTGAACAGGTTTGACCGGATTGATCAGAACATCCGTAGCGCCCAAAGCACAAGCCTGCACGATCGCAAGGCGTCTACGTTCGTCAATGACGAATATCCGCTTTGGGGACCGCCATAATTGGCGGCTCAGAATCTTTAACGCCACAATGTTTTCAGCTATCCGCAGGTCGATGTTGACTACAATCGCATCCGCGACCAGCGCACCAAGGTACGGTTTGCCAGCGCCCAGCAACTCGGCTGTTGTATCATATTTTTGTGCGAGGATGCTCAAGATGGCACAGAGCTTCGCGCGGCTTTCTGCGACAATATGAACCGACATGAGATATTACTCCCGTCCCTTTTACCGAAGCTCTGCTACGCGACCTTTTCGCATCGTCGCTTGGCCGTGCTTGATGCATCCGCACTCGGCTCGCCAGCGACACGATATTCGTCAGGTTTGTCCTCGCTGGTGTTCAGCGAGAACGATGGCGATGCGTTCCGCGATCACCGATGACCGGTATCACTCCAACAAGGAGAGCGCCCAGCGCAGATGCAATTCCCCAATTCGGCGCTGATACGCAGCTTCAGAATGAACTCCGTGATGACAACCATGTCCCCAAACAGCGGAATTGCTCCGAACAACGACCGTCGCCTCGCCGACTCGCGCTCCGATCGAATTTCATTTTCTTGAAACGGCCTTAAGTTTCGAAAAATTCCGTAACTGCCAAGACATTCGTTGCCTGCCAGCCCAGCGTTTGCAGTCTGGATGCAGACTGTAGCGTGACCGCGCCATCCCTGAGATCGTGGCGCGCGCCTCGGTCCTGCGCAATCCGGTGCGCCAAACCCGCGATCATTCAATGCAGGGATCTATCCCCATACCCGCTGATGAAAGGAGCCTTTAATCCGCCACTGCCAATCTCGCCAAATATCATCAACCATCATGGCTGCGCCGAGGCTATTCCGATGATAGTTTGCTCAGGCACCAGAACATTCCACGGAAGGTAAATGCTGAAGAACTACCCTGAATTCCAGTCCGACAAGCTTGACGAGGTAGAGACGTTGATCCGGGTAAGGGGACAGGCAAATCGAGTTGATCTGCCCCACAAACAGACCAAAGCCCCGTTTGTCACAAATGCCGTGTATTTCGACCAAGGTGCGCTAGCGTTCATTCGTTTTGATCGCCCAATTGGGTGCAGATTTGATCCTGCAAGTCATTTCCACCTATCGTTTCAGACGGCCCCGGAAGTGAGTGAAATCGTTCTCGACGGCAAAGTCGTCGAAAATGCAACGTCGTCGGCAGCATATATCATTCAGAGCGACCAGCCTTGGTCTGCGCGATATCCCGCCGGATTGCACAAACTGTGCCTGCGCGTGGACGGCGGCATGCTGCGACGCAAATGGTCGGCGTTGCTTGACTCCGACAGTATCCGCATGGATCTGAGGCAGCCTTCGCTGTGCGACTTTCGCCACACTCGGTTCCTGCGTCAATCGACGTTTCGCTTCGCAAGGGAGCTCGAGATAGCAGATCAACGGTTCGTGCCGGCCCTCGTCGCGACCGCAGTCGAGGACATTTCAGTGAGGATGCTGGTGTACCTTGGCAACTGGGACGCAGTGGCAAGTCGTCCGCCCGCTGCCCCGGCCCTGGCCCAGTTGAAGCGGATCGAGGACTACATTGTCGCAAACTTGGCCGAACCGCTGCAGGTGGAGACCCTCGCGCAAATATCGAGCGTCAGCGCCCGCAGCATCTTTCGGTATTTCCATTCGCGGCACAATTGCACGCCGCAAGAATATCTCAGGCGCGCGAGACTTGAGCAGGCAAACCTGCTTCTGCAAAACGCAGACGACACGACTTCGGTGATTTCGGTTGCGCTCCGATGCGGCTTTCACAGCCTTGGTCATTTTGCGCGATCATATCGCGAAATGTTCGGCGAACTCCCGTCAAACACTCTTGGTAGACGGCGCAGAGGCTTGAATCATCGGGGATGATCGAGCGCTGAGTCAAGTCGATCTGTCTTCCTCCACTGTCACCCGTAATTCGTCAGAGCATGCCCAGAAAAGGTAGGCGTGGGACCGAATAGAAATACACGGTATCACGCGCCGCATCATCGCGCCACGGCGAGGCAATCGTGCCCATCTTCATCGTCCGTGGCGCGCCATTTCGGCAATGCACCGTTGAAGCCGAAAACTCTGTTCTCCCGATGCAAGCCGTCGCGTTGGCCCGGAGCGGCATCGTCGCTTTTATCCCGCGGTCTGGCGAAGCCCGGCTAGATGTCGAGCCGGGCTTCGGTATTACGCGGCGCGGACCGTGTTGAGGAACTTACCGACCTCGAGCTTAAGGCGGTTGCTGTCGCTCGACAGCGATTGCGCCGCAGAGAGCACCTGAGAGGAGGCCGATCCGGTCTCGCCGGCGCCGCGCTGAACGTCAACGATATTGTACGACACCTGTTGGGTGCCTGCGGCCGCTTGTTGCACGTTGCGGGAAATCTCCTGTGTCGCTGCGCCCTGCTCTTCGACGGCGGATGCGATGGTAGTCGATATCTCTGACAGCTTTTCGATCGTTCCGCTGATCTCCATGATCGCGCCGACCGACTCTTGTGTCGCAGCCTGGATACTGTCGATCTGCTGACCGATCTCGCCGGTGGCCTTTGCGGTCTGCTCGGCTAGGGCCTTCACCTCGGAAGCCACGACTGCGAAGCCACGACCGGCCTCACCGGCGCGCGCTGCCTCGATGGTGGCGTTGAGCGCCAAGAGGTTTGTCTGGCCGGCGATGGTGTTGATGAGCTCGACCACGGCGCCGATGCGGGCCGCCGCCTTCGATAGTTCCCCGACGCGGTCGTTAGTCTTGCGAGCCTGGTCAACGGCTTCGCGGGCCATGCGCGCCGATGCCTGGACCTGCCGGCTGATCTCGTTGACCGATGACGACAGCTCTTCCGTTGCTGACGCCACGGACTGCACGTTGGTGGAGGCTTCTTCCGACGCCGCCGCGACCGTGGTGGTCACTTCCTGCGCACGCTCCGCGTTCGCGGTCAGCGTCGAAGCAGAGGCTTCAAGCTCGGTCGATGCCGACGACACGGTTTCGACGATTTCGCCAACCGCCGCTTCGAATTGATCGGCAAGCTTCATCATGTCTGCCTTGCAGCGCTGCGCCGCGATTCGATCCTGCTCGACCTTGGCTTCCGCCTCGTCGCTCGCCTTCTGCGCCAGCATGACCTTGATCCCGTTAACTGCCTGGGCGGTCTCGCCGATCTCGTCCTTGCGCTCGGTGCCTGTGATCTCGATATCCTCGCCCTTTGCCAGGCGTTGCAGTAGGCCAACGAGGCCGCGCATCGGCTTGGCGATTCCGAACTGGCCGATCAGGAAACCGATCGAAAGACCGAGTACGATGCCGACCCCGGCCACCGTCTCCATCAGGCGCGACGTGGTTTCGTATTCCCCGGCAGCCGCCTTGGCGAAAGCTTCCACGCGCTCGCTCAACCGATCTGCAATGGCCCGCACGGTGGCCTGCAATCTCTCCGCATCGGCCTCGCCATGCGTGACCGCACGGCGCAACTGTTCGCCTTGTTCGCTCAACTGGACGTCCTTCAGGCCATCGACAAGGCGGAGAGTCGTCTCCATGCTCTTCTGATAGGCGGCCCAGGTCTCCTTGACGGCCGGTATCATGGCCCTGGCCTTTTCGTCCCGGGTTTGGCCGACTTCGTCGATTCTCTCCAGGAAGCTCTTCATCTGTTCGGCGACAATCTTGTGCACTTGCTCGCGGTTCTCCTGACGCGGGTCCAGGGCCGCTCGGAACTCGGAACGGCTGAGCGCGAGCACGTTCTGATTGGCGCGGGCAGCCAAAAGCGCGCGTGTCGCGGCTTTTCTCATGTTTTCGGCCCCTTCGTTCAGCGTGCTCAACGCGCCAATGCCAAGCCAGGTGATGGAGCAGGCGACGATGGCCATCAACGCGATGACGGCGAGAATTTTGGTCAGGATACGGAAGCGACCGAGGAAGGACATGGCAACCTTTCGAAGCAATCACGGAAATGAAGGAAGCAGAAATCGCCGTCGCGGCGGCCGGAGGCGCCCGGGCGCGAAACGCAAGAGCCCGACCGGCATTTCAGTTTGTCGGCGACGTGCGCGAGTACCGCCCCCACAAAAAGAGAGAACGCCCAGCACAGATGTAATCCTCCCATTTGGTGCTGATGCGCAGTTTCAGGACGAATCGGTGATGATAAACATTTGCCCCTCGAGAGAGCAGAATTGCTCAATGACCGTCGCCTCGTCCGATTTGCATTCCGATCGAACTGATCTTCTCGAAGCGGCCTTAAGTTTCGAAAAATTCCGCAACTGCCAAGACATTCGCTGCCTGCCAGCCAAGGCTGCGGCCTCGATATACAGACTGCAGCGTGAACTATTTCAGAATCACGTTCTTAGGACGATGCAATGGCGAAGCCAAGCCATCCTACGCCGCACCGGCGTCCCCGCGTCTCGCAGCTACCCGGCGCGCGGCACTCAGTCGTCGCAGAGATCTGCAAGCAACGTAGTATACTCTGGGAAGGATCGGCCCCGGCTCAGCAGCGCATCACTTCGTGCTGTGCTGCGTCCGGGGCACGAGACCATCTTACCCCTTCGGCGCCTGCTTTTCCGACGCCGTTGCCGGCTTGCCGTTGGCGCCGGCGCCCACCACGCGCACCTGGTCGCCGTCGGCGAGGCCGTCGGGTGGCGCGGTGATGACGCGGTCGTCGGGAGCGATGCCGGAAGCAAGCTCGATTTCGCGGCCGAGATCGCGCGCGATGGTCACGGTTTTGAACGCCACCTTGTCGTCGGGCGTGACGGTCGCAACGCGCAGGCCGCTGCCGTTGAAGATCAGGGCGCTTGCGGGAATGCTGAGCGGCGCGGAGTCGCGCTGCAAGTTCAGCTTCACGCTGGCATAGCCGCCGGGCATCAGCTCGCCAGTGGAATTGTCGAGCCCGAGTTGCATGCGCGTGGTGCCCGAGGAGACATCGACGGCCTGCGAGGAGGCTTCGACCGTCGCCGGGAAGGTTCGGTTCGGATACTCCGGCAGAGTGATGGTGGCCTTGGCGCCGATCTTGATCGCCGGCACGTAGTTCTGCGGCACGTTGACGTAGACGCGCAGCTTGCTGATATCTGATATCACGAACATCGCAGGGCCCGAGCCGCCGCCGGCATTGATCAGCGCGCCGACGTCGGTATCGCGCGCCGTGACGACACCATCGAACGGCGCGGTGATCTTCTTGTAGCCGGCGAGCGCTTCCAGCCGCTCCACATTGGCCTGGCCTGAATTGACGGCGGCCTTCTTGTTGGAGAGATCGGCGGTGCGCTCGTCGATCTCTTGCGCGGAGACGAAGTTGGAGGCGACCAGCGTCTTGCGCCGGTTCAAGGTCGCTTCGGAGAGCCTTGCACTCGCCTGCTGGCTGGCAAGATCGGCGCGGGCCTGCAGGAGTTGCTGGTCGAGGTCCGGCGCTTCGATCTCGGCGATCACCTGGCCGGCCTTGACGCGGGCACCCATGTCGGCGCTCCAGCTCTTCAAATAGCCCGATACGCGAGCGAAGATCGGCGCGCGGTAGTAAGCCTCCAGCCGGCCCGGCAGGTCGATGGCGGCGCTGAGGGCTTTGGCATTGGGCAGGGTCACCGCGACGCTGGGAACAGCCTGATCTTCGGTCCACTGCTTGAGCTTGGAGCCCTGCTCCTCACGCGCGCGGATGCCGGTGCCGACGACGAGACCCGCCCCGATCAGCGCCACCACGCCAAATATGCCCAATTTCCGGCGCGACACCGGCGAGCGCGGTTCAGTGGACGGCATGCGGCATCTCCGGTGAGGCAGCGGCGGCGGCTTTGGCGCCTTGCTTCTTGTGTACCATACTAAAGACCACGGGAACAAACATCAGCGTGGCGAAGGTCGCAAAGATCAGGCCGCCTATCACGGCGCGCCCGAGCGGTGCGTTCTGCTCGCCGCCCTCCCCCAGCCCCAACGCCATCGGCGCCATGCCGATGATCATGGCAAGCGCCGTCATCAGCACAGGGCGGAACCGCACGAAGCCTGCCTCGAGCGCAGCAGCGACGGGATCGCCGAGCTCCTCATAGCGCTCCCGGGCGAAGGAGATGACGAGCACGCTGTTCGCGGTCGCAACGCCCATGCACATGATGGCGCCGGTGAGCGCCGGCACTGAGAGCGTGGTCTCGGTCGTGAACAGCATCCAGACGATGCCGGCCAGCGCGGCCGGCAGCGCCGTGATGATCACGAAGGGATCGGACCAGGACTGGAAGTTCACCACGATCAGGAAATAGATCAGCACGACCGCCCCTAACAGGCCGAACAGCAGGCCGGTGAAGGCGCTGTTCATGGTCTGCACCTGGCCGAGCAGCACAACTGAGGAGCCTTTCGGCACTTCCTTAGCGGTGTCGGCGATCACCCGGCGAATGTCGGCGGCGACAGCGCCGAGATCGCGCCCCTGCGTGGTCGCAAAGATCTGCACCAGCGACTGGATGTCGTATTGCGACACCACCGCGCTCGACGTCGATCGCTTGATGTCGGCGATGCCACCGAGGATCGGCGATTGCGAATTTCCGGCGGCCGTGATCGGCAGTGTCTGGAGCGCACTGAGCGAATCGATCTGATACTGCGGCGTCTGCATCACGATGGAATAGGACACGCCGTTATCCGGGTTGAGATAGTAGGTCGGCGCGACCTGCGAGGAGCCGGCGAGATTGACCACGAGGCTGTTGGTGACGTCGCGCTCGGTCAGGCCGACATATTGCGCGCGGGTGCGGTCGACATCGATGTTGAAGGTTGGGTTGTTCGGCGACTGCTGGATACGCGCATCCGCGACGCCGGGAATGCGCCGGACCTTTGCGAGCAGCTTGTTGGCATAGGCGAAATTTGCGTCGAGATTGGCGCCGCGAATCTGGAGGTCGATCGGTGCCGGCGCGCCGAAATTCAGGATCTGGCTGACGATGTCGGCCGGCAGGAAGGCGAAGCTGACGCCGGGGAACAGCCGCGGCAACTGCTCACGCAAGACGCGCACGTGCTCCTCGGTAGGCTTATGCCCCTCCTTCAGCTTGATCTGGATGTCGCCGTCCTGCGGACCGATCACGCCGGTGTTGTTGTAAGTCATGTTGATGCCGGAGATCGGCATGCCGATGTTGTCGGTCAGCGTCTCGATCTCGCCCGGGACCAGCTTGCGGATCGCCTTCTGCACGTCGGCGAGCTGGTTGGCGGTCTCCTCGACGCGGGTGCCGACCTGGGTGCGGACATGCATCAGGATATTGCCGGCATCGACCGCGGGGAAGAAGTTGCGTCCCAGGAATGGTACCAGCGCGAACGACGCGCCGATCACGCAGAGGAAGCTGATCACGAACACCGCGCGATGCGCCAATGCCATGCCCAAAAGGCCGCGATAGCCACCGCGGATGCGCTCGAACCTCGCCTCGAAGCCGCGCTGGAACCAGACCAGAGGATTGCGCGACTTCGGCGGCGCGCCGTCATGATGGACATGCGCCTGCAACAGATAGTTCGCCATGGTCGGCACCAGCGTGCGCGACAGGATGAACGACCAGATCATGGCGAACATCACGGCTTCGGCCATCGGCACGAACAGGAAGCGCGCGACACCGGTGAGGAAGAACATCGGCACGAACACGATGCAGATGCAGAGCAGCGAGACGAAAGCCGGCGTCACGATCTGGTTGGCGCCGTCGAGGATCGACTGCTCGACCGGCTTGCCCTGCTCCAGATGGTAATTGATGTTCTCGATGGTCACGGTGGCGTCGTCGACCAAAATGCCGACCGCGAGCGCCAGGCCGCCGAGCGTCATGATGTTGAGCGTCTCGCCGATCGCCGACAGCATGATAATGGCGCCCAGCACCGACAGCGGAATCGAGACCGCGATGATGACGGTCGAGCGCCAGCTCCCGAGGAACAAGAGGATCATGACGCTGGTGAGCAGCGCCGCGATCACGCCTTCGAAGGCGACGCCCTCGATCGCGCCGCGCACGAACACCGATTGGTCGCCGATGAAGCCGATCTTCAGCGCATCCGGCAACTGGTCCTTGACCTCGATCACCTTCTGCTTGATGCCGGCGATGATATCGAGCGTCGACGTCGCACCCGCCTTCAGCACCATCATCAGCACCGAGCGGTTACCGTCGACGTGGACGATGTTGGTCTGCGGCGGGTTGCCGTCTCTGACGGTCGCCACATCGCGCACATAAACCATCGCGCCGTTGACGGTCTTGATCGGCAGATTGCCGAGCTCCTCCATCTTCAGTGGCGAGTTGTTGAGCTGGATGTTGTACTCGAAGGTGCCAATCTTCTGGGTGCCGACCGGCGTAATCAGGTTTTGGGCTGCGAGGGCGTTGGCCACGTCCTGCCCCGACAGCCCACGCGCCTGGAGCGCGGTCGGGTCGAGGTCGATCTGCACCTGACGCTGCTTGCCGCCAAAGGGATAGGGGATCGCCGCGCCCGGCACGGTCACGAGCGGCGTGCGGAGCTGGTTGATGCCGATATCGGCGAGGTTTTGCTCGGTGAGCCCCTCGCCCGACAGCGCCACCTGGATGATCGGCACGGTGGAGGCCGAATAATTCAGGATCAGCGGCGGCGTCGCGCCCGGCGGCATTTGCTTCAGCAGCGTCTGCGAGATCGCGGTGACCTGCGCATTGGCGGTTCGGATGTCGACGTTCGGCTGAAAGAAGATCTTGATGATGCCGAAGCCGTTGTAGGAGTTTGCGACGATGTGCTCAATGTCGTTGACCGTCGTCGTCAGTGCGCGCTGGAAGGGCGTGGTGATGCGGCCAGCCATCTGGTCCGGCGGCAAGCCGGTGTACTGCCAGACGACGCCAATCACGGGGATGCGAATGTCCGGGAAGATGTCGGTCGGCGTGCGTAGCGCCGCGAGCGGTCCGACGATCAGGAGCAGGAGCGCGAGCACGACAAAGGTGTACGGCCGGCTCAGGGCGATGCGGACCAGAGCTATCATTCGCCAGTCAGTTCCAGGTCAAGCGAGAGGTGGAATCCGCCCCCGCGGGCATTCCTCTTTCCCTTTACCCGAACCCCTCCTCGACGCCAACGCGAAGCAGCGCGGGATCATTCACTTCCCTGCTACCGCACTGCGGAATAGGCATCGCAGCTATGCCAGAGGACACGACGGATGCCGCGGCTCGATCACCGTCACCCCGAGGATGAGGGATTGAGAGCGGGGCTTTTCTCTCTCCCTTCGTCATTTCGGGGCGCGCCCTCTTGGGCGCGAGCCCGGAATCCACTGCGCGGCAGTCTGTGCGTCCCGATGGATTCCGGGCTCGCGACTTCGTCGCGCCCCGGGATGACGAGAAAACTCACAAGCTGTCAGGATGACGGAATTGGCCGGCAACTTTGAACTACGCCGCGCGCACGTTGGTCAGGAACTTGCTGACCTCGGTCTTCAGGCGGCTCGAGTCGTTCGACAGCATCTGCGCCGCCGACAGCACCTGCGAGGAGGCCGTGCCGGTCTCGGTCGCGCCGCGCTGCACGTCGGTGATGTTGGAGGAGACCTGCTGGGTGCCCTGCGCCGCCTGCTGCACGTTGCGGGCGATCTCCTGGGTCGCTGCGCCCTGCTCTTCCACGGCCGCCGCAATCGCCGAAGAGATCTCGGAGAGGCGTTCGATGGTCGAGGAGATTTCCTTGATCGCGCCGACGGAGTCGTTGGTGGCGGCCTGGATGCCGGTGATTTGCTGGCCGATCTCGCCGGTCGCCTTCGCAGTCTGCTCGGCGAGCGCCTTCACTTCGGATGCCACCACTGCGAAGCCGCGGCCGGCTTCGCCGGCACGCGCCGCCTCGATGGTCGCGTTCAGCGCCAAAAGGTTGGTCTGGCCAGCGATGGTGTTGATCAACTCGACGACGTCGCCGATGCGCGAGGCGGCCTTGGAGAGCTGGCTGACGCGTTCGCTGGTGGTGCGAGCCTGGCCGACGGCGTCGCCCGCCATCCGCGCCGATTCCTGGACCTGGCGGCTGATCTCGCCGACCGACGAAGCCATCTCCTCGGTGGCTGAAGCCACCGACTGCACGTTGGTGGAGGCTTCTTCCGAAGCGGCGGCGACCGTGGTCGCCATCTGCTGGGAGCGATCGGCGGTCGCCGTCAGAGTCGAGGCAGAGGCTTCGAGCTGGGTCGAGGCCGATGAGACGGTCTGCACGATTTCGCCGATCATGGATTCGAATTCGCGGGTAATGTTGTCGACGCGGCGGCCGCGCTCGATCTTGACCTCCGCATCACGCGCGGCGGCTTCGTCAGCCGCCTTCTTGGCGACCAACGCCTCCTTGAACACCTGAAGCGCATCGGCCATGGCGCCGATCTCGGTCTTCTCTCCCCGATGCGGCACTTCCGCGCTCAGGTCACCCTTGCCGAGCGCCTGCATCGGCTTGACGATGGAATTGATGCCGCTGGAGACATCGCGGATCATGTAGAAGCTGACGCCGATGCCGATGACGAGCGCGACGCCGAGAATGACGCAGACCAGCATGAAGGCGAAGGCATAGCTGTCGGCGGCATCCTGGGCGGCCTGGTTGCCGCCTTTGTTGTTGAGCTCGATATCCTTTCTCAGCACCTCGTCCGATTGCAGGCCGATCTTACCGACGGCTTTGGTGTTCAGCTCACGCGCTTCGTGCGAGATCTTGCCGACATCCTTGCGCGACAGCGCCATGACATCGTCCGTACCCTTCTTGTAGTCGTCCCACAGCTTGGACCATTCGGTATACAGCGCTCGCTCCTCTGGCGAGGTGATCATCGGCTCGTATTGCTTGCGGGACTTGGCCAGCGCGTCGATCACGTCCCCGGCCGTCTTTTCTGCCGCAAGCTTTTCCTCGATCGTCTCGGCCAACATGTGAGCGCGTACCACGGTGCGATAGGTGAGGACGTTGGCGCGGACCTCGCCGAGCACCCGAACGCTCGGCATCCAGCTCGTTGC
Source organism: Bradyrhizobium sp. UFLA05-125 (assembly GCF_059803515.1). NCBI lineage: Bacteria > Pseudomonadati > Pseudomonadota > Alphaproteobacteria > Hyphomicrobiales > Nitrobacteraceae > Bradyrhizobium > Bradyrhizobium sp. UFLA05-125. The sequence continues at coordinate 82,545 of NZ_JBANBJ010000020.1, forward strand.
GATATCGACGGTGTTGGCGTTGATCGCCCGCATCTTGATGACGGCAAGCACACCCATGCCGGCCATCGCGGCCAGAAGGAAGGCCACGACGCTGATGATCTTGGCACGAATGGAAATTTTCGCGAGCATTGCTAGGGTCTCTTGTCTTGGATCGCGGCTTTGGGCCACGACCGCGCGTCATGAAATGGCTGCAACCAAAGGGAGTGCGGCCGACATCAAACAACAAACGACCTGAGCAGATGTTAACTACGACTCCGTACGAGTACGGAACCCGAAAGAAATAAACAGAGGACTAAGACAGCCCTGCGCTCAGCGCATGAGCCCAAGCGCGTCGGAGAAAAACTCCGGCCCGCCGAAATTGCCTGATTTTAGGGCAAGCAGCATGCTGCCTTCGTTTGCGCCCACCGCGCGCAATACCGGGACTCCCGCAGCGATCTCCGCGCCAACGAGAAAGCCTGGAATTTTCAGGCGATCGACGACGGCGCCCGATGTCTCGCCGCCGGCAACGACAAGACGCCGAACACCCGACTGCACCAATCCTTCGGCGATATCCGCCATGGCCTGCTCGATCGCGTGACCGGCGGCATCTCGGCCGTAACGCGCCTGCACCGCACCGACTGCCTCGGGCGTGGCGCTCGAAGCGATCAGCACCGGACCATCAGCGAGCCGGGGCTTCGCCCAGGCGAGCGCGCGCTGCGCTTCGCTTCCACCTGCGACAATTTGCTCGGGGTTTAAATGTAACACCGGCATGACACGTTCGGCATTCGCGATCTGCTGAAGGGTCGCCTGCGAGCAGCTTCCGGCGAGACACGCCGCCGGTCCGCCGACCGGCGCGCTCGCGTCGGCGGCTGCGACAATCGGACTCACCCTCCCCGTGGAGACGAGCGCCCGCGCCAGCCCAAGGCCGATGCCGGAGGCGCCGACCAACAGCCGATGGCCAGCTGCGACGAGGCCGATGGTCTCGAGATCGCGATCGAACACGGCATCGATGATCGCCGCTCCCGTGCCCCTGGCCGACAGCTCCGCGAGCTGCGCGCGCACGGCATCGGCGCCACGCGTCACGCTTCCGAGGTTGACGAGACCGACCTTGGTCCTGCTCTGCCGCGCCAGGACCCGCACCAGGTTGGAATCGTGCATCGGGTTGAGCGGGTGGTCCTTCAGCGGGCTTTCGTTGAGCGGAACGGTGCCGACGAAGAGATTGCCCTGGTAGACGGTGCGGCCGGTCTCCGGGAAGGCCGGCGTCACCAGCACGATCGTCTCGCCGCAGTCGTCGCGCAGCGCGTCCATCACCGGGCCGATATTGCCCGCGTCGGTGGAATCGAAGGTCGAGCAGATCTTGAACAGCACGTGACTCGCGCCGCGGCCGCGCAGCCATTTCTCCGCCGCGCGCGAGCGCGTCACCGCAAGGCCTGCCTCGATCGAGCGACTCTTCAGCGATACCACGACGGCATCGACCTCGGGTAGCGCCAGGTCGTCGGACGGCACGCCGATGGTCTGCACGGTACGCAGGCCCGCGCGCGTCAGCGTGTTGGCGAGATCGGAGGCGCCGGTATAGTCGTCGGCGATACAACCCAGCGCAAGTGTCACGACTTTGCTCCGGCATAAGGCTTGAACCAGGCGAGACCATCGGCGGTCTTGCCGCGCGGATTGTATTCGCAGCCGACGAAGCCGGCATAGCCGAGCCGGTCGAGCTCGGCGAACAGGAAGGGATAGTTCAGCTCCTCGCTATCGGGCTCGTTGCGCGAGGGAATGCTGGCGATCTGGATATGGCCGATGATCGGCATCATCTCGCGCAGGCGCATGGTGACGTCGCCGTGGATGATCTGGCAGTGATAGATGTCGAATTGGAGCTTGAGGTTCGGGATCCTCAGTTCCTCGACCACGTCGCGCGCGAAGCCGAAGTCATTGAGGAAATAGCCGGGGACGTTGCGCGGGTTGATCGGCTCGATCACGATGTCGATGCCATGCGGCGCAAAGAACTCCGCGGCCCACGTCACCGACTTGTAGAAGGCCTCGATCGCGAGACGGTCGCCGCGGTTGGCCATGCCGGCCATCAGGTGCAACCGCTTGACGCCGGTCGCTTTGGCATAGGGCAGCGCCGTCTCGAGACTCTGCTTGAGATCGGCAAAGCGCGAAGGCAGCGCCGCAAAGCCCTTCTCGCCGGCGTCCCAATTGCCGGGCGGCAGGTTGAACAGCGCCTGCGTCAATTCGTTGCGCTTCAAGCGCTCGCCGACCGCTTCGGCCGGGTGCTCATATGGAAACAGGAATTCGACGGCGGTGAAACCGGCCTGTGCGGCGGCATCGAAGCGGTCGAGGAACGGTACCTCGATGAACATCATCGAGAGGTTGGCGGCAAAGCGGGGCATCGGAATCCTCTTGTTATTTATCGCCTGGCAGCTTCACGCCGGTGACCTGCGCATACATCCGCGCCACCGACGCATCGTCGTCTCGGCCCATGCCGGCCGCTGCGGTCATGAGGAACATCTGGAGAGCAGCGGCCGAGACCGGCACCGGGAATTTTGCCGACCGCGCCATGTCCTGGATGATGCCGAGGTCCTTCACGAAAATCTCGACCGCGCTGCGCGGGGTGTAGTCGCCGTCGAGCACATGCGGCATGCGGTTCTCGAACATCCAGGAATTGCCGGCCGACGCCGTGATCACCTCATACACTTTCCGGATGTCGAGACCCTGCTTGGCGGCGAAGGCGATCGCTTCGCTGGCCGCGGCGATGTGCACGCCGGCGAGGAGCTGGTTGATCATCTTGAAGGCGGCGCCCTGGCCCGCGGCATCGCCGAGCTCGTAGAGCTTGGCCGCCATGGCATCGAGCGCGGGGCGCGCCTTGGCGAACGCGGCCGGACTGCCGGAGGCGAGGATGGTCAATTCGCCTTGCGCGGCGCGCTGCGCGCCGCCGGAGATCGGCGCATCCAGGTAGTGCCGGCCGGTTTCCTCGAGCTGCTTTGCGAGGCGCCGGGCGACGTCGGGGTCCATGGTGGCGGAGGAGATGAAGACGCTGTCCCTCGGCATGGTCTCCGCGGCCCCGCTTTGGCCGAACAGGATCGCCTCAGTCTGCGCCGCGTTGACGACGACGCTGACGACGATGTCGGCGTCCCTCGCCGCCTCCGCCGGCGACTTTGCGCCGGCGCCGCCGTCCTTCACGAAGCGCGCGACCGAGTCGGCCGAGACGTCGCAGCCGGTGACGGCAAATCCCGCCCGTTTCAGCGATGTGGCCATGCCAAAGCCCATCGAGCCGAGCCCGATGACGGCGATACGCGGGTTCTGCGAGGCTGACGACATGCTATTGATCCCTTGGAACGTTCCTCAATGGCCGGTCTCGGCGGCCTCGTGAACCGCATATCACGGCTTGGCCGCGCTGCCAAAGCGTGAGACAACGAGTGCACGAGGCGTCCCTTCCATGAGCAATGAGAGCAAACTTCGCGAGGATATCTGCCGCTTCGGCCGTTCGCTGTTCGAGCGCGGTCTGACGCCGGGCTCGTCCGGCAATATCAGCGTCAAGCTTCCCGACGGCGGCTGGCTGGTGACGCCGACCAACGCCTCGCTCGGCTTCCTCGATCCAGCGCGGCTGTCACGGCTGGATCAATCCGGCCGGCTCATCTCCGGCGATGCGCCGACCAAGGAGGTTCCGCTGCACACCGCGCTCTATGAGACGCGGGGCGCGGCGCGCGCGATCGTGCATCTGCACTCGACCCATTCGGTTGCGCTCTCGATGCTGCCCGAGATCGATCCGCGCGCCGCATTGCCGCCGATGACGGCCTACTATCTGATGAAATGCGGCGCCACCGCGCTCGTGCCCTATTACCGCCCTGGCGATCCGGCGGTGGCGGATGCGATCAAGGGGCTGGCCGGGAAATATTCATCCGTGCTGCTCGCCAATCACGGCCCGGTCGTCGCCGGCGACACGCTGGAAGCCGCCGTGTTCGCGACGGAGGAGCTGGAGGAGACGGCGAAGCTCTATCTGCTGCTGCGCGGGTTGAACGCGCGGCATCTGTCGCCGGAGCAGGTGAAGGATCTCGTGAAGGTGTACGGGCTGACGCTGCCGGAGCATGAGCACTAGTGTAGCGCGGCCAAGGGCGGCATAGCGGCACCTCCGCGATCGATGTCATTCCCCGCGAAAGCGGGGAATCCAGTACGCTGCAGCTCATCCGTATCTCTCTGGCGTCTCGGAGTACTGGATCGCCCGATCAAGTCGGGCGATGACACCGGCAGCGCGGGACGCGCGTGCCCAAGACTTTGCATCTCGTAGGGTGGGCAAAGCGAAGCGTGCCCACCAACTATGCTGCCACAAAAACGGCTGGCACGGCGCTTGCGCGCCGTCGCCCAGTCTACGAAATGTTCTTCGCGGCTAGAGCCCCAGATACGCCTTGCGTACGTCCGGGTTGCCCTTGATCTCGGCGGAAGGGCCCTGCATCAGCACGCGGCCGGTTTGCAGGATGTAGGCGCGATCGGCGATCTCCAGGCACTCGGCCATGCGTTGCTCGACGATCAGCACGGTCATGCCGGCGTCGCGGATGCGCTTGACGGCCTGAAAAATCTCGTCGACGAGCTTTGGCATGATGCCCTGCGAGGGCTCGTCGAGCATCAACAGCCGTGGGCGCGTCATCAACGCGCGGCCGATCGCGAGCATCTGCTGCTCACCGCCGGAGAGCGTTTCGGCGCGCTGCTCGAGCCGTTCGGACAGACGCGGGAACAGATTGAACACGAGGTCGAGCGGCCCTTCGCGATCCGCCTCGCCGCGGTAGAGATAGCTGCCAAGGCGAAGATTGTCGCGCACCGACAGGCGCGGGAACAGGCGGCGGTTCTCCGGCACATAGGCGATGCCAGTGGCCGTGATGCGATGCTGCGCCATGCCGTCGAGCCGCTTGCCGTCGAACGTCACGGTGCCAGAGCGCGGGCGCTCGGCGCCAGCGATGGATTTCAGCAGCGTCGACTTGCCCGCACCGTTGGCGCCGGCGACGCAGACGATCTCGCCCTTCTCGACGTCGATCGACACGGAGGAGATCGCAACCAGCCCCTGATAGGCGGTCGTGATTTCATGCACTTTGAGCATGACGATCTCCCAGATATGCGCTGATCACCTTGGGATCGCGGACCACGTCGGCCGGCTTGCCCTCGACCAGCACCTTGCCGAGGTCGAGCACGATGGCGCGGTCGACCAGCGGCATCACGATCTCCATGACATGCTCGACCATGAGCACGGTGATGCCGGCATCGCGCACCTTGCGCACCAGCGCGACGCCGGTCTGCGCTTCCGTCGGCGTGAGGCCGGTGAGGACTTCATCGAGCAGCAGGAGCTTCGGTTCGGTCGCAAGCGCGCGCGCCACTTCGAGGCGCCGCTTCTCGGCCGGCACGAGGTCGCTTGCGAGCACGCCGGCGCGCGCTGCAAGGCCGGTGAACTCCAGCACCTCATGCGCCTTGCGACGGGCCTCGCGCATCACGGTGTTGCGCACCAGCGCGCCGACGATGACGTTGTCGATGACGGTCATGGTCTCAAAGCTCTTGACGACCTGGAAGGTGCGCCCGACGCCGCGCTGGCAGCGCTCGGCTGCCGGCATGCGCGTGACGTCCTCGCCGTCGAACCAGATCGAGCCTTGCGTCGGCGGCAGGACGCCGGCGATGAGATTGAACAGCGTCGACTTGCCGGCGCCGTTGGGGCCGATCAGCCCGACGATCTCGCCGCGGCCGACCGAGATCGAGACGTCGGAGTTGGCGACGAGGCCGCCAAAGCGCTGCCAGACGCCGCGCGTTTCGAGGAGCGCGGTCATCGTGCGGCTCCCTTGCGCGAGGAGAACAGGCTCACCAGTCCCCGCGGCAGCGCCAGCGAGATCAGGATGATCAGTGAGCCATAGACGATGAGATCGACGCCGCGCCCCGAACCGCCGATATAGGAGCGCGTCAATTCCGTCAGCGGGATCAGGATGATCGCGCCGAGCGCGGGCCCCCAGAGGGTGCCGATCCCGCCCAGCACCGCCGGCAGCGCCATCAGCAGCGAGAACTGGAAACCCATCACGCTTTCGGGATCTATATAGGAGACGAACTGCGCGTAGAAGCTGCCGCCGACCGCGACGAGAAAGGCCGAGACGGCTGCGGCGCCCATCTTGGAATCGAACACGTCGACGCCCAGACTCTCGGCCGCCTGCGGATTATCCTTCACTGCGCGCCACCAGAAGCCCCATTTGGAATCTTCCAGCCACCAGGTGACGAACCAGGCGACGCAGGCGAGCGCGAGGGCAAAGTAGAAGTAGGGCAGCTTGCTTCGCGTGAACTGGAACTTCAACCAACTGTCGCCGCGCACGGGAATGTCGATGCCGAGCGCCGCGCCCGCCCAATCCCAGTTCTGGATCAACAGCAGCGCAATCTCGGCGATCACGATGGTAGCAATCGCGAAATAGTGGCCGCCGAGGCGGAAACAGGGATAGCCGAGCGCCATCGCGATCGCTGCGGAGATCAATCCGCCGGCGATCATCCCGAACCACGGCAGCACCCCGAACTTCATGAAGAGAAGCGCGGTGGTATAGGCACCCAACCCGAAATAAAGGGCGTGGCCGAGCGAAATCTGTCCGCAATAACCGGAGAGGATATTCCAGCTCTGCGATAACGCTGCGTACATCAGCGTCAGGATCATGATGTTCTGGACGTAGACGTCCTTCACGAACAGCGGCACCAGTGCCGCGATCACCGCCAACACGGCGGCAATGATCAGGTCGCGGCGGCGCCGCGCAGAAAAATTCTTGTCCATCACATCGACCCGAACAGGCCGCGCGGCCGGATGAAGACAACGAGGAGATAGACGGCGTAGATGCCGACTGATTTCAGCGATGGCGGCAGCACCAGCGCCGTCGTCGCCTCGACGAGGCCGACAATGATGCCGCCGGCAAAGGCGCCGAACACGCTGCCGAAGCCGCCGAGCGCCACCGTGACATAGGCGATCAGCGCAAAGGATGCCCCGACATCGGGATAGATGTAGAAGAAGACCGCCATGATGGCACCGGACAAACCGACCAGGGCGGCGCCAAGGCCCCATCCGAGCGCGAACACGCGGTTCTTGTCGATGCCGACCAGCGCGACCGCGCCGGGGTCTTCACGAGTTGCCTCCAGCGCGCGGCCGAAATCGGTGCGGTTGATGAAGAAATAGAGCCCGGCAAACGCCGCGATCGACACCAGAGCGCCAACCAGCTGCGGCGCCGGCAGGAAGATGCCGGCGACCGAGATGGTCTTGCCGCCGAGCCAGGAGTGGGTGACGCTGCGATAGTCCGGCGTGAAGAAGAGCTGGGCCAATCCCCGCATCACGATCGCCAGGCCAAAGGTCGCGAAGATCTGCACCATGCCGGCATTGGCCTTGGCACGCATCGCAAAGCGAACGACCAGGAGATAGATCACGGCCCCGAACACGAACAAGGCCGCAGCAACCAGCGGCGCCGACAGCAAGGGATCGATCGCAAAGAACGTGAACAGGAAGAAGGTCGCATACATCGCGATCATCAGGAACTCGCCATGAGCGAAGTTCACGACGTCCATCAGGCCGAAGATCAAAGCGAGCCCGACGGCGATCAGCCCGTAGAGCAGCCCCATGAGAAGGCCGCTCGCAAGACTTTGGATAATGGTCTCGGCTGTCACAGTGCTTGGTCCCCCACCCTGCCCTGCGGCCTGTCTACTTCATCGGCCAGATCGGTTCGGCCACTGCCGCCTGCGCCGGAAAGATGGTGACGAACTTGCCGCCGACATATTGCAGCAGCACCGGGTCGGCATCGTTGTTCTGGCCCATCTCGTCGAATTTGACGCGCTTCCAGGGCATGATGGTCTGCTCGCCCGGTATGTCGGTTGCAGCCATTGCATCGCGGATCTTCTCGCCGTCGGTCGACTTGGCGCGGTTGATGGCGTCCGCAATCACGATCATTGCCATGAATTGCCGCGAGGTGTTGTCGTTGAGGTCCTTGCCCGACTTCGCCTTGAACAGGTCATTGATCTTGCCGACCATGGGCCGCTTGGCGGCGAGATCGAGCGAGAAGCTGCCGCGGGTGATCGCACCCTCGAGCTTGTCGCCGACAGCATCATAGAGCGCCTTCTCGGAGAAGCCGGCGGCCTGGGCTACGATGTTGTTCGGCTTGTAGCCGAGCTCGGCCATGGTCTTGACCAGGAGAATGCCGTCAGTCGTGTAGCTTGAGGGCATCAGCACGTCGGCATTGGCGGCCTTGAGCTGCTGGACTTCGGCCGACAGCGACGGCGAGTTGGCGCGATACTTGATGTCGGCGACGATCTTGTAGCCGCGCTCGGCTGCGAGCTTGATCTGGGCATTCGCAGAGTCGGTGCCGAAGATCGTGTCCTCGTGGAACAGCGCCAAGGTCTCGATCTTGGTGCCCTTTTTCTTCATCGCATCGAGGAAATCGAACATCCCGGCCGAGAACATCTCGTCATGCGGCGAGGCGCGGAAATAGTACTTCAGACCGCGGCGATGCAGGCTGGGCGAGGAATTGTCCGCCGACAGGAACGGCGTCTGGTAACGCTCGCAGATCTGGCTGACCGTGACCGCGACCGCGCTCTGATAGGAGCCGAGCACCGCGCAGACCTTTTCCTGCGTGATCAGTCGCTCGGCTTCGGCGCGCCCCTTTTGCGGGTCGCCCTGATGGTCGGCGTACACAATGCGGATCTTCGCGCCGCCGAGGCCGGGCAAACCGACGCCCTTTGCCAGTGGAAGGTCGAAGTCTTGATCGTTGTTGATGATATCGACCGCGGTCTCGAACGCCCGTTGCGCATCAACACCCACCTGGGCGCCGGAGCCCGACAACGGATAGGTCGCGCCAATCACCACTTCGGAGGTCTGCGCGCGCGCCACGATCGGCATCAGCGCGGCAGCGGCGGTTGCACCCAGCAACAATTCACGGCGATTCATCGTCATTGCAGCGTCCCCTTGCAAAAATCTGCGGCTATCGATGGAGCGATTGGTGTGTACGGTAAAGCCCGAAGAAGCAGCATATGCTGCCCACTAAATCACGGCCATGTTCTTGTTTTTCAGGTCCGTGACCAGCATCAGGCCCGGCGAATGCGTGATCGCGAACGGCAGCCTGGCGGCGTTGATCACGGACTGCGGCGTGACGCCGCAGGCCCAGAACACCGGAATCTCGTCATCGGCGACCGGCACGGGATCGCCGTAGTCGGGCTTGGCAATGTCCTTGATGCCGATCAGGTGTGGATGGCCGAGATGCACGGGCGCGCCGTGCACAGCGGGATAGCGCGAGGTGATCTGCACCGCGCGGATCGCATCCGCCGGCTTGAACGGACGCATCGACACCACCATGGGACCGGCGAACGGACCTGACTCGCCGCAGGCTATGTTGGTGCGGTACATCGGCACGCGCACATTGTGCTCGATGTGGCGGATCGGCATGCCCTCGTCGAGCAGCGCCTCTTCAAACGAGAACGAACAGCCCAGCACGAAGGTCACGAGATCGTCGCGCCAGTGTTTCGTGATGTCGGTCGGCTCCTCCACGACCTCGCCGTCGCGCCACACACGGTAGCGCGGCACGTCGGTGCGGATGTCGAGATCGGCGCCCAGTGCCGGAATGAAAGGACTTCCGACATCGGACATGCCGATGATCGGGCACGGCTTGGGATTGAGCTGGCAGAAACGGTGAAAGGCGCTGGCGTATTTCTCGGGCAGGATCGCCAGATTGCCCTGAACGAAGCCGGGGGCGACGCCGGCCGTCGAGCCGACCTCTCCCCCGCGGTAGACGAGCCGGGCCCGACGGCTCGGAAGGGTATCGCTTGTTTCAGTTTGCTGCACTGCCACCAAAACAGTCATTTGATCGACCTGCCTATAATCTCGACAAGGACAGCGAACACCAAGCATGTTATAAAGTCTAATCTTCCTTTCTAATATAGATCGATAAACTTCATTTATCGACCGGAAAAAATCCTCCCAATGCTGGACTTCAGGTCGATCGAAACCTTCCTTTGGGTCGTGAAGCTCGGCAGCTTCCGGGGAGCCGCGGCGCGGCTCAACACCACCCAGCCGGCGATCTCCCAGCGCATCGCCCAGCTCGAGCGCGAGATGGGCGTAAAGCTCCTCAACCGCGATCATCGTATCGCATCGCCGACGCCGAGCGGACGGCAGATGATGGTCTATGCGGAGAAGCTGATCGGCCTGCGCGCGGCGATGATGGCCGAGATCGGCAACGCGTCCGCGATGCGCGGCGTGATGCGGCTCGGCGTCGCCGAGACCATCGTGCACACCTGGCTGCCGCGGCTCGTCAAGAGCGTGAACGAGATCTATCCGAACCTGTCGCTGGAGATCGAGGTCGACATCACGCCGAACCTCACAGCGCGCCTCTTGGCGCAGGAAATCGAGCTGGCCTTCGTGGTCGGGCCGCTATCGGCTGCCGGCGTGCACAATCGCATGCTCTCCGACTATCCGATCGGCTTTCTCGCAAGCCCTTCGCTCGGGCTCGGCCACGGTCCCGTCACCCGGCAGGACCTCGCGCGCTTTCCGATCATCACTTTCCCGCGCAAGACAAAACCCTACGAGGTCGTGCGCGAGGTGTTCGACCGGCCCGAGTTGCCGCCGATCCGGCTGCACGCGAGCGCATCGCTTGCGACCGTCATCCACATGGCCGTCGAGGGACTCGGCATCGCCGTGATACCTGCAGCGATCGTCGAGAAAGAACTCGCCGACGGACGGTTGCAACTGCTCGATACCGACCTGAACATCACGCCGCTGACCTTCACGGCAAGCTGGCTCGCCTCGCCCGATGTCATCGCCGTCGAGCGTGTCGCAGATCTCGCGCAGCAGATCGCGCAGAAGAGCCTCGCGGTTGACGCGGAGATGACGGCGCGTCATTGAAAGTGGGCCGGACGAGAATGGAACGAACGCATGAGCCGAGCCGCCACCAATCTACAAATCGATTCCGCGCGCCTCTGGGGCTCCATCCACGAGACCGCGCAATTCGGCGCGACGCAGAAGGGCGGCGTGCGGCGGCTGACGCTGAGCACCGAGGACAAGCAGGTGCGCGACTGGTTCCGCAAGGCATGCGAGGACGCAGGGCTCGAGGTGCACGTCGACGCGCTGGGCTCGATGTTCGGATTGCGGAAGGGCCGCGACATGTCGAAATTGCCCGTCGGCATCGGCTCGCATCTCGATACGCAGCCGACCGGCGGCAAGTATGACGGCATTCTGGGAACGCTCGGCGCGCTCGAGGTGATCCGCACGCTGAACGACGCCGGCATCGAGACCGAGGCGCCGATCTGCGTCGTCAACTGGACCAACGAGGAAGGCTCGCGCTTTGCGCCGGCCATGATGGCCTCTGCCGCCTATGTCGGCGATTTCACCACCGACGATATCCTGTCGCGAAAGGATGCCGAGGGCGTCACGGTGGGCCACGCGCTGGATACGATCGGCTACCGCGGCGACAAGCCGGTCGGCTTCCAGAAGCTCGGCTGCTTCGTCGAGCTTCATATCGAGCAGGGACCGATCCTGGAGGCGGAAGCCAAGACCATCGGCGTCGTCGACTCGGGCCAGGGCGTGTTGTGGTACGACGGTCATATCACCGGCTTCGAAAGCCATGCCGGCTCGACACCGATGCCGCTGCGTCGCGACGCATTGGCGACGCTCTCGGAGATCGTGCTGGCGATGGAGACCATCGCGAAGAAGCACGGGCCGAAAGCGGTCGGCACGATCGGCGAGGCCGTGATCGCAAATCCGTCGCGCAACGTCATCCCCGGCGAGATCGCCTTCACGGTTGATTGCCGCAGCGCGGATGCCGCGATCATGGACGCGCTCGATCGCGACCTGCGTGCGGCGATTGCCGAGATCGCCGCGCGCCGCAAGGTCGAGGTGAAGCTTGATCTGGTCTGGCGCAAGGCGCCGACGCATTTCGACCCCAAGCTGATTGCGGCCGTCGAGAATGCCGCCAATACGCTCGGCTATTCCAGCCGCCGCATCACCTCCGGCGCCGGTCACGATGCCTGCAACCTCAACACCGTGATGCCGGCGGCGATGGTGTTCGTGCCCTGCAAGGATGGCATCAGCCACAACGAGCTGGAGGATGCCACGCAGGTAGACTGCACCGCGGGGACCAACGTGCTGATGCACACCGTGCTGGCGATTGCGGGCGTGGCGCCCTGAGGAGAGAAGCGCCATGCGCGGAGTTTTCGCGTCAGGACGCGTTGAATACGGCCTTCCACTGCGGCTTGAGATATTTCGCGAAAACGGTTGCGGGCACAGCTAGCCGGAAATCGCCCAGCACATGCGGCCATGCCTGGCCTGCGCCGTACAGCAGCACGATTCCATTGGCAGCCATCTCCCCCTTGGCGTAGGTCAGCGCATAGGCCTTGAGCTTGTCAGGGTCTGCAGCAATACCATTCCCGGCAACATCAGTATCCGGCCCGGGTTGCTGACCGCTGCGCTGCGTATAGGTTCTGGCCCAGGCCTTAGCAGCCGCATCAGCGATCGCCGTCAGCGCATCGCGGACCTGTTCCGGCTGGAATAGCGCATCGATCGGCACTGCGCGGTCGGCTTTCTTGTCCCAGACAAGGGTCTGGAATGCCTGATTGGGATGGGCGCCGCCGGTGTCTGCATTGGTCTCGGCTGAAAGGCTGAGCACGGCGTCGCTTTCGAAGGTCACGCGCCAGTTGGTGTCGATGCTGTAGGGATGGAAACTCGGGTTTCCTTCCCTGTCGTCCTTGGCGTCGCTCTTGGCCTGGTCGGCGTCGACTTTGTACAGCGCCAGGATCCTGAGCTTCAGCGCTGCGATCGCCACGGCGCTCGCGGGTATCCGCAGATGCAGCTCATAAAGTGGTGATTTTTCTCTCGTCTCATAGTCAGCGCCAAGCGCGGGCGCCGCTGCCAGCGCCAGGCAGACAACGGCTGCGGCAAACGACCTCATATTCGAAATCTCCGGAGAAAACGCGTATCGCGCGATGAAGCCGCTCGGATGGTCAACTGCAGGTGGTGTTCATGTTGGTGCAGACCGCCGTGGTCCAGCCCGTGCCCTTCTTGACATGAACCTTGAGAAATTCACCCCAGCAACCCAACATGTCGACACGCTGATCGCCGGCGGCATGAGGATCAACCAGGCCGCTTCTGATGTCGTGGTTGAGATAGACTGCACCGCCATTTTGCATGCCGCTGACGCCCACCACGCTTTTGTGCAAATATCCCTTGCCCTGGAATACGACCTTGCCTCCGGGCGGCTGATCGGCGTCGATCAGGCTGGCGCGGTCGATCTCGTACCAGTCGCCGAACTGGCCGGTGACATGCACGCCGATCCAGCCGTCACTCGTAGTGTTCTTCAGCGACGCGATGGCAGCTCCTCCCGGAGTTGCCCTTACGTTGGTGCCCTTGGGGTCGGCATCGGTAATGTCGACGTTCACATTGCAGGCCTGCTTCTCCGCGGTCTGGGCCAGGCAGACCGTGGTCGACGTCAGCGCCAGAAACAGGACGAAGACAGCGGGACTTTTCATCTGAATTTCACGGTTGGATTTGGGTGAGAGTTGCGCCGCGGCTTGGTTACTCTGTCGAAGCCCGTCGATCTCGGGTTCGAGGGACGCCGAAAAAAATCGGACGAAGCAATCGTAGGGTGGGTTGCGTAACCCACCGCTTCTCCCGTCGCGCGGAAAGCAAAGAGGTGGGTTACGCTTCGCTAACCCACCCTACGCACCGAGGCCTAATCCACCATCTCCGCGACCGCCTTGCCGCAGGCGGTCGTGTCGGCGTTGCCGCCGAGGTCTTTCGTGCGCAGCGTGCGTTCGGCGAGCGTGCGCTCGATGGCGTCGACGATCGACTTGCCGGCTTCCTTCTCGCCGAGATGCTCGAACATCATCGCGCCGGACCAGATCATGCCGATCGGGTTGGCGATGCCCTGCCCCGCGATATCGGGCGCCGAACCGTGCACGGGCTCGAACACCGACGGGAAATTGCGCTCGGGATTGATGTTGCCCGACGGTGCGATGCCGATGGTGCCGGTGCAGGCTGGGCCGAGATCGGAGAGGATGTCGCCGAACAGGTTGGAGCCGACCACGACGTCGAACCAGTCCGGATGCAGCACGAAGTTCGCCGTCAGGATGTCGATGTGGTACTTGTCCCACTTCACGCCTGGATAGTTCTTCGCCATCGCCTCCACGCGCTCGTCCCAATAGGGCATGGTGATCGAGATGCCGTTGGACTTCGTCGCCGAAGTCAGGTGCTTCTTCGGTCGCGACTGCGCGAGTTCGAAGGCGAATTTCAGGATGCGGTCGACGCCGACGCGGGTCATCACGGTCTGCTGCGTAACGAATTCACGGTCGGTGTCCGGGAACATGCGGCCGCCGACGGATGAATACTCGCCTTCGGTGTTCTCGCGCACCACCCAGAAATCGATATCGCCGGGCTTGCGGTTCGCGAGCGGTGACGGCACGCCGGGCATGAGCCGGACCGGGCGCAGGTTCACATACTGGTCGAACTCGCGGCGGAACTTGATCAGCGAACCCCACAGCGAGACGTGATCCGGAATTTTCGCCGGCCAGCCGACCGCGCCGAAGTAGATCGCATCATGCTTGCCGATCTTCTCCTTCCAATCGTCAGGCATCATCTGGCCGTGCTTCTCGTAATAGTCGTAGGACGAGAAGTCGAAATGGTCGAACTGCACGGAGACGCCGTGCTTCTTCGCGGCAGCCTCCAGCACGCGCAGCCCCTCCGGCATCACTTCCTTGCCGATGCCGTCGCCGGGGATCACTGCGATCCGGTATTGTTTCTTGCTCATCGAAAATGTCCTGGAAGTTGTCTTGACTTGATCTGGCCGGGCTGACCATGAGCCGTGGTTGCTGGCCCTGCAATGGACCAAACTCGTCGGCAGTGCAACGCTGCACTGCAATGTTGACGATGGCGCGGGCGACCGCCTACTGATTTCATCCTCTTCCCCGAGGTCAGCGAGAATCCCAATGGACCTGCATCTGCGTGGCAAGCGCGTCCTGATCACCGGCGCGTCCAAAGGCATCGGCGCGGCCGCAGCTGAAGCGTTCGCCGAGGAAGGATGCCACCTCCTGCTCGCCGCCCGCAGCAGCGACCAACTCAAGGCGCTGGCTGACCGTTTGCGCTCGGCGCATCAGATCGACGCGGCAACGAGCGTCGTGGACCTGCGTAAGGCCGAGGACGTCGCGCGGCTCGCCAAGGATGCCGCCGAGATCGACATCCTCGTCAACAATGCCGGCGACATTCCCGGCGGCTCCATCGACAAGATCGACGAAGCGACCTGGCGTCACGCCTGGGAATTGAAAGTGTTCGGCTACATCAATCTCACGCGCATGATCTACGCGCAGATGAAGACGCGCGGCGGCGGCGTGATCGTCAACGACATCGGCGCGGCCGGCGAGAAGTTCGACGCCAACTACATCTGCGGCAGCGCCGGCAATGCGGCGCTGATGGCCTTTACCCGCGCGCTCGGGGGCAAGAGCCTCGCCGACAACATCCGCGTGGTCGGCATCAATCCTGGCCCGGTCGGCACCGATCGCCACGTCACGCTGCTCAAGACCCGCGCCAAGCACCAATTCGGCGACGAGACCCGCTACAAGGAATTCCAGAAGGGCCTGCCGCTGGGCCGGCCCGCGCATGCGCGCGAGATCGGCGACCTGATGGCGTTTCTGGCCTCGGAACGCTCCGGCTATACGTCGGGGGTCATCTATACGGTGGATGGCGGGATCAGCGCGGGTTGGGGCTAGAGTCTATCCTCGTTGTTGCGCGCGAACCAACAACCGGTCATTCCAGGGCGCCCGAAGGGCGAACCCGGAATTTAGAGATTCCGGGTTCGATGCTTCGCATCACCCCGGAATGACGATAAGGAGCAAGATAATTGACTCAGGACCTGATCCACGAAACCGCATGTGCCGTCGTCGACAAGCTGCGCGCCGGCGACGTCACGCCGCTTGATCTTCTCGACGTCCTGGAGAAACGCATCGCGGAGGTCGACGGCAAGGTCAACGCGCTTCCCACGCTGTGCTTCGATCGCGCACGGACTGGTGCCAAGGCTCTGATGCAAAAACCGATCACCGAGCGCGGACTGCTCGCGGGCCTGCCGGTGCCGATCAAGGACCTGACGGATGTTGCCGGCGTGTTGAACACGCAGGGCTCGCCGATCTTCAAGGACAATATTTCGGCGCGATCGGACCTCCTCGTCGAACATCTCGAAGGCAATGGCGCGGTCGTCTACGCAAAATCCAATACACCGGAATTCGGCGCCGGCGCCAACACGTTCAACGAGGTATTCGGCGCGACGCTCAATCCCTGGGATACATCGAAATCAGCGGCCGGCTCCTCCGGCGGCGCGGCAGCGGCGCTTGCAACCGGCATGGCGTGGCTCGCGCATGGCTCCGACATGGGCGGCAGCCTGCGCAGTCCTGCCAGCTTCTGCGGCATCGTCGGCATGCGGCCGAGCATCGGCCGTGTCGCCCATACGCCCACGGCCGGCGTCGACCGCAATCTCGGACAACAGGGACCGATGGCGCGCAACGTCGAGGATCTCGCGCTGCTGCTCGACGCCATGAGCGGCGATTATGCGGCCGATCCGCTGTCGCTGCCTGCACCGGCAGTCTCGTTCCTCTCCGCCGCCCGCTCGGGCAAGAAGCCGAAGCGCATCGCCTATTCGCCCGACCTCGGCATCACGCCCGTCGACCCCGAGGTCAAGGCGATCACGCGGAAGGCGGCAGAGCGTTTTGCGGAAGCCGGCGTGATCGTGGAAGTGGCGCATCCGGATTGGCGCGAGGCGCATGAATGCTTCCACGTGCTGCGCGCGCTCGACTTCGCGATGACCAAGGCAAAGCTCCTGCGCGAGAAGCGCGATCTGCTGAAGCCCGAGGTGATCTGGAATATCGAGGAAGGGCTCCGCCTCACGGTGGACCAGATCGCGCGCGCCGAGGCGCACCGCCTTGCGATGACGGCGCGTGCTGTCGAGTTCTTCAAAACCTACGACCTTCTGCTCACACCCACGACGATCGTGCCGCCCTTCCCGATCGAGAACCGCTATGTCGCCGAATGTGCTGGCAAGCGGTTTGACAATTACATCGAGTGGCTCGGGATCGTCTACGCCATCACCCTCGCCTGCTGCCCGTCGCTATCGCTGCCCTGCGGCTTCACAGAGTCGGGATTGCCGGTCGGCGTACAGGTCGTCGGCGCGCCGCGCAGCGATGCCCAAATCATCGCGGGCGCCAAGGTGCTGGAGGATATTCTGGGTCTGCGCGGCACGACGCCAATCGATCCGAAGGTGAAGAGGTAACTTCTTTCGTTCCCCGGACGCAGCGCAGCGCTGCTTCACCGGTGCGCTGCAGAGCCGGGCCCATCCCTCAACGATCCATCGTGCGTCCCCCGGGTCCCGGCTCTGCGGCGCAGCGCTAACGCGCTGCACCTTGTCCGGGACACAAGAGAGGGTCACCTCGCCGTCCCCGCCTCCAGGCTCCGGCTGTAGCGCGACATGGCGAAACAGAAGGCGAAATAGATCGCGGCGATGAAGATGTAGACTTCGACCGAGAACTGCTGCCAGGCGGGATCGATGATCGCGGTCTTGGCTGTCGTGAGCAGGTCGAAGATGCCAATGATCAGGACGAGGCTGGTATCCTTGAAGAAGGCGATGAAGGTGTTGACCAGCGGCGGGATGACGTGACGGATCGCCTGCGGCAGGATGATCAGCCGCTGCTTGCGCCAGTAGGACAGTCCCAGGGCATCAGCGGCCTCATATTGCCCGCGCGGCACGGCCTGCAGACCGCCGCGGATCACTTCGGCGAGATATGCGCCGGCGAACAGGATGATCGCGATCTGCGCGCGGAGCAGCTTGTCGATATTGAAGCCCCCCGGCATGAACAGCGGAAACATGACGCTCGCCATGAACAACAGGCTCACCAGCGGCACGCCTCGGATGAGTTCGACATAGAGCACGCAGAGCGAACGGATCGCCGGCAGTTTCGAGCGCCGACCGAGCGCCACCAGGATGCCGAGCGGAAAGCCGAAGGCGAGGCCGAAGGTCGCCAGGATCAGCGTCACCGGCAATCCGCCCCAACGGTCCTGCGAGACGAAGGACAGCCCGAGCACGCCACCCCACATCAGCACGCTGATTACGGCCAGAACGGCGATCCAGACATAGACGAGCTCGCGCCGCCACCACGCGCGGCGGCTCGAGACGTAGAACAGCGCAATGAAGAGCAGGACCGCGAGCGCCGGCCGCCACTGCTCGTCGAACGGATAAGTGCCGAACAGGATGAAACGATACTTTTCGGGAATGACGGCCCAGCAGGCACCTGCCCCACGTGCCGCGCGACAGGCGCTCGAATCGTTCGGAGGTGTCAGCCAGACCGCGTTCGCAATACCCCATTGCACGAAGCTGACCACGCCCTTGGCGAGCACTGCAAAGAGCACGAGTGTGATGATCCCATTCGGGATCGACGAAAACAGGTTGGCGCGCAGCCAGCGCAGCACGCGATTGCCGGATTGCGGGCGGCGCATGGCGCGCGGCGATTCCGGAATGTCGGTGACCGCGGTCATTGTCAGCCCTCCACCAGCGCAATCCGCGCATTGTACCAGTTCATGAAGAAGCTGATCGACAGGCTGATGGTCAAAAACACCGCCATGATCAGCGCGATCGCTTCGATCGCCTGCCCGGTCTGGTTCAGCGTGGTATTGGCGACAGATACCACGTCCTGGTAGCCGATCGCGACAGCGAGCGAGGAGTTCTTGGTGAGGTTCAGATACTGGCTCGTCATCGGCGGCACGATCACGCGCAGCGCCTGCGGCAGGATGATCTGCCGCAGCATGAAGCTGCGGCGCAGGCCGAGCGCATTGGCGGCGTCCCACTGCCCCCGCGGGACCGACTGAATGCCGCTGCGCACGATCTCGGCAATGAATGCCGACGTGTAGGTGACGAGCGCGATCAGCAGCGCAAAATATTCTGGCGCGAGCGTCAACCCGCCGACGAAATTGAACCCACGCAGCTCGGGCCATGCGATGGTCCAGTGCACATCGAGCCACCACGACACCAGCGCCGGCAGTACGACGATGAGGCCGAGCGCAAACGGCCAGGCGGGTCTCGGCTTGCCATCGCGCATCTGCTGCGCGATCAAGACTCGCCTTATGAGGTAGAACAGGACTGCGCCCATAAGGGCGGTGCCGAGCACCCAAAGTTGCCCCTCGCCGATCGGTATCGACGGCAGGATCAGGCCGCGATTGGACAGGAAGATGCCCTCGATCGGCCGCCATGCGGCGCGCGCGGCGGGCAGCGCCTGCATCAGCACGTACCAGAATAGAAGTTGCAGCAGCAGCGGAATGTCGCGCAGCACCTCGACATAGACGGCGGCGAGCCGCGATAGAAGCCAGTTGGCCGACAGCCGCGAAATCCCGATCAGCGTTCCCAGCAGGGTCGCGAGCACGATGCCGATGACGGCGACGCGCAAGGTGTTGGCGATGCCGACGACGAACGCCCAGAAATACGTGTCCTTCGGGCTGTAGGCGAGCAGGCTGTCGGCGATCGGCATGCCGGCTTCGCGGCCCAGGAACGCAAAGCCGGTCGAGATGCGGCGCGCCGAGAGATTGTGAACGGTATTGGACCAGAGGAAAACGATGATGGCGAGGGAAATGCCGACGACGAGGATCTGCCACAACAGCCCCTTGAGCTGCGGGCCTCCCAGCGCGAGCGAGAATGTCCGACGCGGCGGCGGTCTGGGGCTATCAGTCGTCACAGCACAAAAATCCTCAAAGCGCTTCGAAAGCAGCGATTTCCGGCCATGCGCTTCCTCGGCGCGCATCAACTGTTGCACCAAACTAAGAGATATGCAACAAATGTTTCATGGCCGAGCCGGCGAAATCCTCACCCCTGAGCGAACTCTGCAGCGCACTGCCATCGCTCCCGATGCGGCTGCAGGAGGTCGGGCGGTTTGTCGCGGCCAACGACTACGACGCCACCACGCGCTCAATGCGCGATCTCGCGGCCGAAGCCGGCGCTGACCCTGCCGCGTTCACGCGGCTTGCCAAGGCGATCGGCTATTCCGGCTGGGACGCGCTGCGCGCGGCGCTGACGGAAGCGCGACGCCCGTCGCAGACATCGCCCTTCTCGGGTCGCGCCAAAGGACGCCGCCACGGTCCGGATTCCGACGTTGCGCTGATCACCGACAAGCTCGAAGCGGAGGCCGCCGGTCTACCGCGGATCTCGGCCTCCTCCGTGGCCGATGCCGCAAAGGCCCTGTACAGCGCAAAGCGCATCTGGATTGCCGGCTTCCGAAGCTGCCGCAGCGTCGCGGAGCTGCTGAACTATGAGCTGCGGCTGTTTCGCCCCGGTGAGGTGCAGATCGTCGGCGGCTCTGGTCCTGACGATCTCGACCTCGGCGCCTTCCGTGCCGACGAGGCGGTCGTGGTGATCGGCTTCACGCCTTACACAGGCGCAAGCGTTCGTGTTGCTCAGGCTACCTATCGCGCCGGCGCGACGCTGATCTCGATCGCGGACAGCGTTGCCGCACCAATGGCCGAGGGCGCGGACCACGTGCTGCTGTTTGAAGCTGCGTCCTCGCCCGGATTCTTCCCGAGCCTCACCGGCGCGATCGCGATCGCGCAGTCGCTCGCCGCGGTGACGTTCTCGCTCGGCGGCGCGGCGGCGAAGAAGCGCCTCCAGGACACCGAGGCGCGATTGACTGCGACCTCCATCTACGTATCAGAGAAAGGTTGACCCATGAGCACCCGTACGAGCCGCGTGCTGCACCGTTCCTTGCGCGAGACACCGCCGAAGGCAATCGGCGGCGAAGGCGTTTACCTCTTCGCCGAGGATGGACGCCGCGTGCTCGACGCCTCCGGAGGCGCGGCCGTCTCCTGCCTCGGCCATAAGCATCCGCGCGTGATTGCGGCGCTGGCGAAGCAGGCCTCGACGCTGGCCTATGCCCACACCGCGTTCTTCTCCTCCGAGGCGGCGGAGCGGCTTGCCGAAACGCTGGTCGGCCAAGAGCCCGGCGGTCTCGCCTACGCCTATTTCGTCAGCGGCGGTTCGGAGGCGATCGAAGCCAGCATCAAGCTCGCGCGGCAATACTTCATCGAGCGCGGCGAGCCGCAGCGGCGGCACTTCATCGCGCGGCGCCAGAGCTATCACGGCAATACGCTCGGCGCGCTCGCCGCCGGCGGCAACGCCTGGCGCCGCGAGCCCTACGCGCCGCTGCTGTCCGGCGCTTTCAGCCATGTGACGCCGGCCTTTGCGTATCACGAGAAGCACGACACTGAATCGGATGCCGCGTTCGTGGCGCGGCTCGCAGCCGAGCTCGAGGCCGAGTTCCAGCGGCTCGGTCCCGACACCGTCGCAGCGTTTCTCGCCGAGCCGGTGGTCGGCGCCACCGCCGGTGCCGTCACTGCGCCCGACGGCTACTTCAAGGTGGTTCGCGAGATCTGCAACCGCTATGGCGCGCTGCTCATCCTCGACGAGGTCATGTGCGGCATGGGCCGCACCGGCACGACGCATGCCTGGCAGCAGGAAGGCATCGCGCCCGACATCCAGGCGATCGCCAAGGGTCTTGGCGGCGGCTACCAGCCGATCGGCGCGATGCTCGCAAGCGGCAGGATCATCGACACCATCCGCGCCGGCAGCGGTGCGTTCCAGCACGGCCACACTTATCTCGCCCATCCCCTCGCCTGCGCGGCGGCACTCGCCGTGCAAGAGGTGATCCGCGAAGACGCCCTCCTCGATCGCATCAAGGAACGCGGGCGTCAGCTCGAGCAGCGGCTGACCGAGCGTTTCGGCAATCACCGCCATGTCGGCGACATCAGGGGCCGCGGCCTGTTCTGGGCGATCGAGCTCGTTGCCGATCGCGCGACGCGGACCTCCTTCGATCCCGCGCTCAAGCTGCACCAGAAGATCAAGGCGGCTGCCTTCGCCGAGGGGCTTGGCTGCTATCCCGGCGGCGGCACCGTCGATGGCGTCCGCGGCGACCACGTGCTGCTGGCGCCGCCTTACATCGCCTCGGCGGACGAGATCGACCTGATTGTCGACAGGCTCGGCACGGCCGTCGACAACGTGTTGCGTAGTGTCAATCATTGAGGGGAGAGTAGCATGATGAGGAACGTGATTATCGCGGCAGGCTTGCTCGCGGCTTCGAGCAGCGCGACGTCGGCTGCGACGCTGGACACGGTGAAGAGCCGCGGCACGCTGGTGTGCGGCGTCAGCACCGGCTTTGCCGGATTCTCCGCACCGGACTCGCAGGGCAATTTCAAGGGCCTCGACGTCGACTACTGCCGCGCGCTCGCCGCCGGCGTGTTAGGGGATCCCAACAAGGTGCGCTATGTCGCGCTGACCGCGCAGAACCGTTTCACCGCGCTGCAATCGGGCGAAATCGACGTGCTCTACCGCAACTCGACGCAGACCTATCTGCGCGGCACGACGCTGGGCCTGCGGCAGGGACCGATCAACTTCTACGACGGCCAGGGCTTCGTCGTGAAGAAGGACCTCGGCGTGAAGGAGCTGAAGGATCTGAAGGGCGCCACCGTCTGCGTCGCGCAGGGCACCACGCATGAGGTGACGCTCGGTGACTACGGCCGCGCGAACGGCATCGACTGGAAGCCCCTGGTGTTCGACCGCGTCGACACCATGTACCAGACCTTCTTCGGTGGCCGTTGCGATGCCATGACCCAGGATGCTTCGGCACTCGCCGGCGCGGTGACCACGGCTGCACCGAATCCGGCCGATTACGTCGTGCTGCCGCAGACCATCAGCAAGGAGCCGCTCGGACCCTTCACCCGCAACGGCGACGAGGTCTGGAGCGACATCATCACCTGGCTGCATTACGGGCTGATCGAGGCAGAAGAGCTCGGCGTAACGCAAGCCAATGTGGAGGAGATGGCGAAGTCGCAGACGCCCGCGGTGCAGCGGCTGTTGGGCGCCTCCGGCGATCTCGGCTCGCGGCTTGGGCTCGACAACAAGTGGCTGGTCACGGCGATCAAGGCAACCGGCAATTACGGCGAGATCTACGAGCGCAACGTCGGCAAAGGCAGCCCGCTGAAGCTCGAGCGCGGCCTCAACGGCCTCTGGGAAAAAGGCGGCTTGATGTACGCCATTCCGTTCAAGTAAACGGTTTCAGTATAAGCAACCCGTGCCCCGGACGCGCAGCAGCGTGTAACGCTGCTGCGCAGAGCCGGGACCCAGGGGCCCAAATGGACCCCGGCTCAGCAGCGCAACACTCCGCGTTGCGCTGCGTCCGGGGCACGAGACCCTGCCAGGCAGCCACGTTCGATGATGACGCCCCCTCGCATCACACTGATCCACGCGCTCAAGCATTCCATCGCGCCGATCGAGTCGGCGTTCGCGCGCCTGTGGCCGGAAGCCCGGCTCATGAACCTGCTCGACGACAGCCTTTCGGCGGATCTGGCGCGCGACGGCGCGCTGACGGATGCGATGACCGGCCGCTTTCTCGCGCTCGGGGATTATGCCGTCGCGACTGGGGCAGATGCGATCCTGTTCACCTGTTCGGCCTTTGGACTCTGCATCGAGACGGTTGCGCGCGCGCATGCGCCAATGCCGGTCCTGAAACCGAATGAGGCGATGATCGAGCAGGCGGTGACGATGGGCCGGAAAATAGGCCTGCTCTCGACCTTCCCACCGACGCTGCAATCGATGCCGCCGGAGTTTCCGGCCTCCATCGAGATCGTTCCGAAGCTTGCCGAAGGCGCGCTCGCGGCGCTCGACCGCGGCGATCGCGCAACACATGATCGCCTGATTGCGGAAGCCTCAAAAGACCTGCGCGATTGCGATGTGATCGCGCTCGCCCAGTTCAGCATTGCGGCCACGGCGCCGCTGGTTGAGGATGCCGCCGGCAAGCCAGTGGTGACGACGCCTGATAGCGCCGTGCTGAAACTGGCAAAGCTGTTATCGGTGAAGCGCTAGTCCGCTTTCCCGCGACGGCGGGCTTCCTTGATAGCGGCATCCAGCGCGAGCTTGGTCTCGGCCACGAAATCCTCGACCAGTTCCTCACGTGTCGTGTGCGCGGCCTCGCCGGTGAACAGCCCCTGCTCGGCCAACATCACCACACCGTGCAATGCCGCCCAGATCTTCAGCGCATGCCGCTCGCGCAGATAGCCGACGGCAGGCGCTTCCAACGCGTCGAGCACCAGCGCGAACGTTTCGTTGGTCGCGGCGTGCAACTCACTGCCCTTGTCAGCGCACGAGACCGTGCGCGAGGCGAACATCAGCCGGTAAACGCCGTTGCGGCGCAGGCCGAATTCCAGCGTGGCCTGTGCCAGCCGCGAGAGTTTCGACTGCTTCGACGGTATTGCCATGGCCTCGCGCAGCTTGGCCGTGAATTGCCGAAAGGCCTCCGCCGTCACCGCGGCGAGCAGCGCCTCGCGGTCGGCGAAATGACGATACGGCGCCGGCTGGGAGACGCCGAGTTCCTTCGCCAGCGCCTTGATGCTGATCGCCTCCGCCCCGCCCTGCTCCGCCTCGCGCAAGGCGGCCTTGATCAGGGCGTCGCGAAGATCACCATGGTGATAGGCGTTTTGCGGCTTGCGGGCGAGTTGTGTCGGCATGTTGAGCGAAAACCTATAAGTTTGCGCTTGACAGGGGAAGCCCGTCCGCAATGTAATATACTATAACTTAATTCGCAGGAACCACTGCGGAGAAGAATCAATTGAGGAACGCGCCCGGCCCCTTAAGGGGCCCGCATGCGCACGACCGAGGGAGCTTAAATGGCAGAACGACTGAGAGTTCAGGTCGATCCCGACAAGTGCCAGGGCCATGCCCGCTGCAAGGCGCTGGCGCCGGAACTGTTCGAGCTCGACGAATACGGCAATGCGCATCAGATCGGCGACGGCACCGTGCCAGCCGGCCTGGAAGACAAGGCCTGGCTCGCCAAATCCAACTGTCCGGAAATCGCGATTGAAGTGACCGAGGAATAGCGCGCCGCGCGTTCCTGCGTTCTTCCGTGAACACAAGCCCCGAGGATCCAGAGATGTCCGACGTCAGCCAACCCGCCGCCCATCCGCCCGTCACCGATTGGCTCCACGATTTCGATCACACCGATCCGCGCTGGACGGAAGACCCCTTCCCGATCTGGGACCAGATGCGTGCCGCAAGTCCCGTCGTACACACCGAGCGCTTTCTCGGCTGCTATCTGCCGACGACCTACGAGGCAGTGCGGCAGATCGCCAACGACAGCGAAAGCTTCTCCTCGCGCCGCATCATCGTTCGCGACGAGCGGCCCGAAGTCGCCAAGAACGCGGCGCCGCCGATCACCTCGGATCCGCCCGACCACAAGCCGGCCAAGCAGTTGCTGCTGCCGCCGTTCACGCCGGATGCGATGAAGAAGCTCGAGCCGCGCGTCCGCGCCATCTGCAACGAGCTGATCGACGAATTCATCGCCGACGGCAAGGTCGACGCCGCCGCGAGCTACACCAAGCACATCCCGGTGCGCGCGATCGCCCACATGCTCGGCATCCCCGAGAGCGACGGCGACCTCTTCATCAAATGGATCCACATGATCCTCGAGCTGAGCATCAAGAACGAGATGATGCTGAAGCAGGCGGCCGACGAGATGACCAACTATTTCGCCGGCCATGTCGAAGCGCGCAAGGCGAAGCCGGGCGACGACCTGATCTCCTATCTGCTCAACGCCCGTGACAAGAACGGGCAGCCGCTCGAGGACTCCCACATCTACGGCTCCCTGCGGCTCCTCCTGATCGCTGGCATCGACACCACCTGGAGCGCGATCGGCTCCTCGCTCTGGCACCTCGCGAAGACGCCTGCGGACCGTGAGCGCCTGATCGCCGAGCCCGAGTTGATACCGATCGCGGTCGAGGAGCTCCTGCGCGCCTATTCGCCGGTGACGATGGCGCGCGAGGTGATCAAGGAGACGACCATTTCCGGCTGCCCGGTCAAACCGGGCAACATGGTGCTGCTCTCCTTTCCCGCTGCCAACCGCGACCCCAAAATGTTCCCCGATGCCGACAAGGTCGTGCTCGATCGCCGGGAGAACCGCCATGCCGCCTTCGGCCTCGGCATTCACCGCTGCGTCGGTTCCAACCTCGCGCGGATGGAGATGCAGGTGGCAATTGAAGAGTGGTTGAAGCGAATCCCGGACTTCCGGCTCGACCCGGAGGGCATCGTGACCTGGTCGCAGGGGACCGTGCGCGGTCCCCGCCAGTTGCCATTTCTGCTCGGAAAGGCCATGTAGCAGACGGCAAAAGTTCTGGGAGGCCGGTGATGACAGACCAAGCAATCAAGCCGGCCTCCGAGCACTTCGACATTGCCGACGCCCAACGCCGCATCAAGGCGATCTTCATCGGCTCGATCGGCAATCTCGTCGAATGGTATGATTTCTACGCCTATACGGCGTTCGCGCTGTATTTCGCCCCTGCCTTCTTCCCTGGCAACGATCCTGTCGTCCAGCAACTGAACGTCGCCGTCGTGTTCGCGGCGACCTTCCTGATGCGCCCCTTGGGCGGCTGGTTCTTCGGCTATCTCGCCGATCATTTCGGGCGCCGGATCTCGCTGACGCTTTCCGTCGTTTTCATGTGCTTCGGCTCGCTGATCATCGCGGTGACGCCGACCTATGCCTCGATCGGCCTTGCCGCCCCGGCCATCCTGGCCGTCGCGCGCGTGATCGAGGGCTTAAGCCTCGGCGGAGAATATGGCGCCAGCGCCACCTATTTGAGCGAGGTCGCAGATCCCAGGCATCGCGGCTTCTATTCGAGCTTTCAGTACGTCACCCTGATCGGCGGGCAGCTCACCGCGATCATCGTGCTGCTGCTCCTGCAAAAGGTGTTCCTCACGCCCGACGAACTGAAGGCCTGGGGCTGGCGTATTCCGTTTGCGATCGGTGCGGGGCTTGCGATCTTCGCCGCGGTAATGCGGCGCGGCCTGCACGAGACCGAGGCGTTCGAGGAAGCCAAGAAGGTGGTGAAGCCGACCGGCTCCATCGCAAACCTTCTGAAATATCCGCGGGAGCTGTTGCTGGTGGTGGGGCTGACCGCCGGCGGTACGGCCGCGTTCTACACCTTCACCACCTACATGCAGACCTTCGTCAAACTCTCGGTCGGGCTCACCGAAGACCAGACCACCTTCGTGATCTTCGGCACGCTGATCTTCGCGACCATCCTGCAACCGATCTATGGTGCGATCTCCGACAAGATCGGACGCAAGCCGCTGCTGATCTTCTTCGGCGTCGCCGGCACGCTCGCAACCGTCCCGCTGCTGATGACGCTGAAGGAGACGAAATCGCCCTTCATGGCGTTCGTGCTGATCTGCTGCGCCTGGCTGTTCGTTGCCGGTTACACCTCGATCAACGCGGTGGTGAAGGCCGAGCTGTTTCCGACCAACGTACGCGCGCTCGGCGTGGGACTTCCCTATGCGATCACGGTGTCCCTGTTCGGCGGCACGGCGCCGGCGATCGCACTCTACTTCAAGACCATCGGACACGAGGACTGGTTCTACTACTATCTCAGCGGCATCATCTGCCTCTCGCTGATCATCTATGCTACGATGCGCGACACCAAGCATGCCTCCGCGATGCATCGTCACGAGTAGACACCGCCACGAGTAGATCATGGCTGACGAGAACGAGCCGCCGCCCGAAAGCAAGCTGACGCGGACCAAGGAGAAATGGGCGCGCGAGGGCCGCTTCCTCACCGGCAGGATCACGCGCCCGGAAGATCAGCGCCTGCCGCCCGGGCAGCATGTCACAAACGATTGGCCCGTGCTCGATCTCGGCCTCACACCGGAAATTTCGCGGGAACGCTGGCGGCTCGACGTCTATGGCGCAGTCGAAAACCCGGTGTTCTGGACGTTTGCGGAATTCACGGCGCAGAAGCAGACGCAATGCACCTCCGACATCCATTGCGTGACGACCTGGTCGCGCTACGACAACCAGTGGGAGGGGCTTGCGGCACGCGAGCTGCTGGCAGCCTGCCAGCCCCGCAATGATGCACGCTTCGTCGTGCTGCACTCCTATGACGGCTACACCACCAATCTGTCGCTGGAAGATTTCGCCACTGAGGACGCCCTGCTCGCCCACAGCTGGTCGGGCCAGCCGCTGTCCGAAGAACATGGCGGTCCGGTGCGACTGGTCGTGCCGCATCTCTATTTCTGGAAGAGCGCCAAATGGCTACAGGCGATCGAGTTTCTGACCGAGGACGCACCCGGCTACTGGGAAGTTCGCGGCTATCATAACCGCGGCGATCCTTGGACTGAAGAGCGCTACTCCGGGGACTGACATTCCCCCCTCCCTGGAGAGGTGGACGCCAACATCGAGGAGATAGCCATGCCGATGGAACGCTTTCAATTCACAGGCGAAGGTGGCCATCTGCTGGCGGCCGCACTGGAGTTGCCGGAGGGTGAACCCGCGGCCTACGCGCTGTTTGCGCACTGCTTTACCTGCGGCAAGGACGTCTTGGCCGCCCGCCGCATCGCGGTCGCGCTCGCGGGCAAAGGCATCGCCGTGCTGCGCTTCGATTTCACCGGGCTTGGCTCGAGCGAAGGCGACTTCGCCAACTCCACCTTCTCTTCAAACGTCGCCGATCTCGTGCACGCCGCCGATCATCTGCGCACGACACGCGAGGCACCGGCGATATTGATCGGCCATAGCCTCGGCGGCGCTGCGATCCTGGCAGCAGCCGGAAAGATTCCGGAAGCCAAGGCGGTGGTGACGATTGCAGCGCCGTCGGACCCTGCGCATGTCACCGGGCTGTTCGGGAATCATCTCGACGACATCCGCACCCAGGGCGAGGTCGAAGTGTCGCTCGCGGGGCGGCCCTTCCGCATCAAACGCGAATTCCTCGACGACATCGTCGAGCACGAGTTGATGAAGGATATCACGGGCTTGCACAAGGCGCTGCTGGTGATGCATTCGCCAGTCGACGATACCGTCGGCATCGACAACGCGACAAAGATCTTCGTCTCGGCGAAGCATCCCAAGAGCTTCGTCTCGCTCGATCACGCCGATCATCTGCTCAGCAAGGTGAGCGACGCCGTCTATGCCGCCGACGTGATCGCAGCCTGGGCCAGCCGCTATGTCGAAGCGGCAAGACCGGCGAAAGTGGCCGATCTCCCCGAGGCGCCGCGCCTGGTGGTCGTGCAGGAGACCCGCAAGAGCAAGTTCAACCAGATGATCTCCGTCGGGCCGCATCGGCTGGTGGCCGACGAGCCGGTCGCAGCCGGCGGCGAGGATGCCGGCCCCGGCCCCTATGATTTCCTGCTTACGGCCCTCGGCGCCTGCACGTCCATGACCATGCGGCTCTATGCCGACCGCAAATCGCTGCCGCTCGATCGCGTCACGGTGACGCTGAAGCACTCCAAGATCCACGCAAAAGATTGCGAGGAATGCGAGACGCGCGACGGCATGCTCGACCAGATCGACCGCCTGATCGCGATGGATGGTGCGCTCGATGCAGAACAGCGCAAGAAGCTGATGGAAATCGCCGACAAGTGCCCGGTACACCGCACGCTGACGTCGGAGATCCGGATCGTGACCAAGGCGGCGGAGTAGCTGGTCTTCTTCTTTCTCCCCTTGTGGGAACTGGGGCCGCCGCTCTGATAGCACTGGGGCGGAAAAGCGCTTGGACGGGCCGCTACGGCCCTGCCGCCGCTGCGGCCAGCTCGCGATATCCTCCTATCAGCCCCGCAGCGCCGTGCGACGGCCTTGTCCCTGACGCGATGCCTGCTGCTTGCCCGTCTACTCGATGAGCAAGTCATCAACCGAGCGGCTCTCCAAGATTGAGCGTCAGTGGCTCATCCTGCACCATCGAGCAGACCTCCTGTTGGTTGATCTTGGTGCGCTCCAAGGTTATCGCCTTCGCTACACGGTCGAACTTTAGCGTTTCGCGAATGCACAGCAAGCTTCGTTCAGCCAAGACGCTTTCGGCATCAAGCTTCTTGATACGGAACGACTGGCTGTTCATGGAGAGAAATGGCCTTCCGCCAAACGACACTACGTCGGCTTGATTAAGATCACAGGTCATCTCGGAGGCGAAGCAGGTGATCTCAACCGTATTGATCTTGGTGGCTAAGTCGGTCCCTCGCCAACTCCCCTCCGCGTTGAGATACGCTGCCTGCCGGTCGGTCAGATTGTCCCTAAATCTGAAATTTGTGCTGGCGCGAACATCCTGCACGGTAAATCCGTGCGCGTACCAGCCTACACCGCCACCGATCGCAAGCCCCAAGAACAAGCAAAGTCTAGGCTTCATACTGCTCTCCCCAACCGCGATGTCGACGCTCGCCGTAAGAGCAGTCTTCAATCAAGTGGCCGGCGGCTTACCCTGAAATTGAATGTTGCACTTCTTCGCAATGGACGCTTGCTCGATTGCGACCATCTGCCCCTTCATCTGACCGAGTTCCGCCGCGGTTTGTTTGTCTCCGCTCACAAGAAACGCTGCTGGCCAGAAAATCACGACCGCCGCCGTCGTCGCGATTGCGTCCTTTGTTCGTTGATTGTCCTGTGCTCCCGAGAGTGCAGCGGCGCGCGCCGACGCCGATTGAGCTTCCAGCCCTAACTGCTGGCAGTTATAGGACGAATATTGAACCGGTGAGACGTAGCTCGGCGTGATGTCCGCTGCGGATGAGGCGCAGCCAACCAGCCCGGCGGCAAGTACCACCACTCCCAATTTTCGCATGATCTCAGACCTCCCTGTTGAGCAATCGTCAGCGCTCTCCACCAAACCGCATTGGCTCGGAAGCCGAACGAAATTTGACTTGCTATTGATGCGGCTCACACCGCGTCCGGATTGAACCGGAGCGAGCCAACGGGACGCCCTACGACGATGACAGCAACTTGGTCTTGCTATGGCGCGCCAAAATCTTGCGAATTTGAGCCAAGAAGGAATTCCTCACCCGGCTAAGGTACTTTGAGACGGGCGTGCTACGCGCGACGGAATCTATTGAGGATATTTGGTGCCAGAAAACCCGTGGTTGCAGTTACACGAAAGGCGGTATGGTAGGCCAACGGCGACAATTGAATCGCCGAGCAGGCGGCGACCTAATGCTTGGACTAAACGAGGGTGCAGCGTCACGCTTGGCTGGATGCAGCTTCAGCCGTCTTGAGCGGCTGAACGCGGAGCGCGCCGCGCAAACCGGCGGCAGTGCCAAGCAAAATGCCGGCAACGGCGACGAACGAGGCCAGCGCGAGTGTCGAGAGGCCAGTGAGCCCCTGCCCGATCGAGCAGCCGAAGGCCATGACGCCGCCGATGCCCATCAGCGCCGCGCCGCCCGCCGAACGCAGCATGTGGCGCGGCGACGTGTAGCCCTCGAGCTGAAAACGCCCCGTCGCGAGCGCAGTGATAAGGCTGCCAGCGAACACGCCGGCGACAGTGGCGACGCCGAAATTGAGCGTCAGGCCGGTCGACAGCATGGCGTATTGCAGCGCGTCCGCGATCGGCGCGATGAAGGTCAACGAGGTCACCGGCACCGGATTGAAATCATCGGCGCCGAGGAAGCCGGTGACGCACCAGCCGCCAGCGATCAGGAGACCGACGATAGCGCCTGCCGCAATCTGGCCCGGCGAGCGGCGGAACGCGGCGTGGGCGAATGCGAACAGCACCAGCGCGGCCGCGATCACGGCGGCAGCGAGCGTTCGCGAGGCAGCATCGCCGAGCCCGAAGGCAGACAAAAGCGCGGGCAGCGAATTCGCGCTCGCGGTGGTCTGTGAGGCCTGCACGAGCGCGATGCGCGCCGGCGCGATCAGGCCTTTCAGTGTCATCTGCGCTGCGATCGCCAGGACGATCACGACGACGAAGGAGCGAAGATTGCCGCGGCCGAGCAGCACCAGCGCGCGCGAGCCGCAGCCGTTCGACAGCACCATGCCGTAGCCGAACAGGAGCCCGCCAAGGAACAGCACCGGCGCCGAGAAGGTCTGTTGCAGATAGATCGACTTGCCGAGATCGACCATGCCGCTTCCGGCGAGGAACTGGCTGGCGGCGATAGCGACCGCCATCGCCAGCGAGTAGGTGCGGACCAGCCGACCGTCACCCTTGGCAAGGAAGCCACGCATACTGCTCATCAGGCAAAACCCGCTGAGCAGGCCAACGGCGCCGTAGACGAGGCCGATGGCGAGGCCAGCAAGGATGACGAGTTGGGCGGGTTCCATCGGTTGCTCTCAGACTTCTCGTCGTTTCCCGTCATTGCGAGCGCAGCGAAGCAATCCAGACTGTCGCCGAGGAAAGATTCCTGGATTGCTTCGCTGCGCTCGCAATGACGCTAGGGCCGCAGAATTACGCGATCACGCGAGGAGCCGGCGACGGCAACATACGCTTCTTTAGCGTGCTCCAGCGCATAGATCGCGCCTTGCTTGATCGGAAACGGTTTCAGGTGTCCGCTGGCAAAGCCGGGACCGAGATCGCGCAGCACGGCCCCGGTTGCGATCGACGACAAGCCCAGCGTGTCGATGCCGACGTAGGTGTGCTGACCGCGGTAAAACTCCAGAATGTTGAACTGCACGATGCGGTCGATCGCCGCAATCAGGATCTGCCGGCCGCGCAGCGCGAGCGACTTGTGCGCGGCCTGGAAATAGGGGTCGCCGACCGTGTTGAAGACGACATCCGCACCCTTGCCGGCGGTCACCTCGCGCACGCGCGCTGCGACATCGATGGCGGAGGCGTCGACGACTTCGACCGGCGCGTTGGAGTGGCCTTCATAGGCCTCTGCCTTGCGCACCACGCCGATTGCGCGCGCGCCCTGCCAGGTCGCGATCTGCACGGCAGCCTGGCCGACCTTGCCGTTGACGCCCATCACCAGCACCGTCTCTCCCTGCTTCGGCAGGCCGGCGCGGCGAAAACCTTCCATTGCGGTAACGAAGGGCACGCCGATGCCGGCGGCCTCCTCCCAGGACAGCGCGCCTGGCTTTTCGACCACTGCTTCAAGCTCGACGACGAGATGGGTCGCGTGAGTGCCGTCGCGGCGGATGCCGAGATCGCCCGAGGAGCCGAACACCTCGCGGCCGATCGTGCCAGCCGGGCCGTCGATCACCACGCCGGCATAATCGCGGCCGGGCGTACGCGGGAACACGGCATAGGGCATCAAGCCGGTCGCGGCCTTCACGTCGGACGGATTGACGGCCGCAGCCTTCACTTCGATCAGGACGTCGTGAGCGCCACGGTCGAGCCTGTGATGCTCGACGAAAGGTTCAAGCGCTGCCGCATTCTCGGCCTTGGCATTGAGGCGCACGCAGCGCGCTTCGACGGTTTTGCTATTGGCTGCCGACATCGAACGACCCACGATTTCTCGCGGGCCTTGTCGCCTTTGGGGCCGGTCAAGTCAATCCTTCGGCCGCTTGTCGTAGAGGCGCTTGGCCTTGCCGAGTGATCGCTCCAGCGTAGCCGGCGCAACCACCCTCACCTTGGACGTGATCCCGATCGTGTTCTTGATGTGGGTGGATATGCGCTCGGCGTGGTCGACGAGCCCGCGGCCGTCCCAGCTCTCCGGGCGTGCCTCGGCGATGATGGTCAGCTCATCCATCCGCCCCTCCCGGGTCAGTTCCAGGACGAAATGTCCGCCGCACCACTCGGTCGCGAGCAGCACCTCCTCGATCTGGGTCGGGAACAGGTTGACGCCGCGCAGGATGATCATGTCATCGGACCGTCCCGTCACCTTCTCCATCCGCCGCATGGCCGGACGCGCGGTGCCGGGCAGGAGGCGCGTGAGATCGCGGGTGCGATAGCGGATCACCGGGAAGGCTTCCTTGGTGAGCGAGGTAAATACAAGCTCACCCTTCTCGCCATCGGGCAGCACCGCGCCGGTCTCGGGATCGATCACCTCGGGATAGAAGTGATCCTCCCAGATGTGCAGGCCGTCCTTGGTCTCGATGCATTCCTGCGCGACGCCCGGGCCGATCACTTCGGACAGGCCATAGATGTCGGTCGCATCCATGTCGAAGGCCTCTTCGATCTCGCCGCGCATCGCGTTGGTCCAGGGCTCGGCGCCAAAAATGCCGACCTTGAGCGAGCATTGGCGCGGATCGAGCTTCTGGCGCTTGAACTCGTCGAGGATCGCCAGGATGTAGCTCGGCGTCACCGTGATGATGTCAGGTCGGAAATCGTTGATGAGCTGCACCTGCCGCTCGGTCATGCCGCCGGAGATCGGCACCACCGTGCAGCAGAGCTTCTCCGCGCCGTAATGCACGCCGAGGCCGCCGGTGAAGAGGCCATAACCATAAGCATTGTGGATGATCATGCCGGTACGGCCGCCGGCGGCGCGGATCGAGCGCGCCATCACGTCCGACCAGGTGTCGATATCACGTTGCGTATAGCCGACGACGATCGGCTTGCCCGTCGTGCCGGAGGAGGCGTGCACGCGCACCAGCTTTTCGCGGGGGACCGCGAACATGTTGAAGGGATAGTTGTCGCGCAGATCCGTCTTCACGGTGAACGGAAACTTTGCGAGATCGGACAGCCCTTTGAAGTCGGACGGATGCACGCCGGCCTGGTCGAAGGCCTTGCGATAATGCGCGACGTTGTCGTAGGCGTGCTTCAGCGACCATGCCAGTCGCTGCGTCTGCAACGCCATCATTTCGTCGCGCGAGGCGCGCTCATGCGCGTCCATCTCGGCACTATAGGCGTTGCCACCTGCCTTCAGCCTGGTCAGAGCCATCCTCGTTTCCCCACATCATTTGTTTGTTCTTGTGTTCACTGATCTTGCGTCGGCAGCCACGTGCCAGGAATGACACGCGAATGCCCACGGAATTCGGCGATAACGATGTCACCAGCGCTGACGCGCACGTCGTAGATTCCGGAACGACCGCCGCGGCTGATTTCGCGCGCTCTTGCGACGAGACGATCGCCGAGCCTGCCCGGCTTGACGAAGGTGATCTGCCCGTGCGCCGCAACCACGCGCTCATTGTGCGAGTTGCAGGCGAAAGCGAAGGCGGAATCGGCCAGCGTAAAGATGAAGCCGCCATGGGCAATGCGCTGGCCGTTGACCATGTCCGGTCGCACCGTCATCGCCAGCGTCGCAAAGCCCGGGCCGATCTCGACGATCTCCATGCCGAGACCTTTCGAGGCATCGTCCTCCGCCCACATCGCATCGGCGCAGGCGCGGGCGACGTCTTCCGGTGACAGGGCTGCTTTGACGTTCACTCCGCGTCTCCTACCTGTTCTTTTGCGCCCGATGTTCTGCCGATCGCTCAAAACTGTCAAATAATGCGACGCATTTGCATCATCAGGTTCTGATGCACTGCTCAGACATGGTCGTAGTCGACCACGACTCGCTCCGACGTCGGCTTGGCCTGGCAGGTCAGGACGAAACCTGCCTTCAGCTCCCAGGGCTCCAGCGAATAATTGATGTCCATCGGCGCCTCGCCCTCGACCAGCTTGGCTCGGCAGGTCGAACACATGCCGCCCTTGCAGGCGAAGGGCAGATCGACGCCGGCGCGGAGCGCGGCATCGAGAATGGCTTCGTCCTCGGCGACCGGAACGTCGCGGCGCTTGCCGTCGATGATCAGCGACGCGATGGCCTTGGGCGGCGCATCGACCGCGACCGCCTTCTTCGGACGCGGCTTGCCGCCGAACTCGGACACGAAGCGCTCGACATGGATGCGATCGTCCGCAATGCCGAGGTCGCGGCAGGTCGCCTCGATCTCCTCGCTCATGCCAGATGGACCGCAGACGAAGACGTGATCGACACTTGCGGCCGGCACCAGCGAGCGCAGCAGAACCCTCACCTTCTCGCCGTCGAGCCGGCCATGCAGGATCGGAATGTCCTGCTCCTCGCCGGAAATGACGTGAAAGATCGAAAGGCGATCGATGAATCGGTCCTTGAGTTCCTCGAGCGCCTCCAGGAACATGATGTTGTCGGTCGCGCGGTTGCCGTAGAACAGGAAGAAGCGGCTGTTCGGCTCGCGCGCCAGCACGCCCTTCACGATCGACAGGATCGGCGTGATGCCCGACCCCGCGGCAAAGCCGATATGGACGCGCGCAGTGTCCACCCGAGGGATCGCACCGAAGCGGCCGGTTGGCGTCATCACGTCGAGCTCGTCGCCGCACTTCAATTCGTCCGCCACCCAATTCGAAAACGCGCCGCCGTCGACCTTCTTCACGGCGATGCGAAGCTCGCCGTCGTCAGGACCCGAGCAGATCGAATAGGAGCGGCGCACCTCCTCACCCTCGAGCATGGTGCGCAGCGTCAGATATTGGCCGGGCGAGAATGCATAGTCGTCGGCGAGCTCGCCCGGGATGGCGAAGGTCATCGACACGGCGTCCGAGGCTTCGCGACGGAGGTCGTTGACGGCGAGGCGATGAAAACGTGGAGCGGCTGCGGACATGGTCAATGACACTTGAAGTAGTCGAAGGGCTCACGGCAGGACTTGCAGCGCCAGAGCGCCTTGCAGGAGGTCGAGCCGAATTCGGACAACAGCTCGGTATTCTCAGAACCGCATTGCGGGCACGCGACGGCCTGCTCACCGAACAGCGCGCGGCGCGAGCTTGAGGCCTGCGGCGGCGCGATGCCATAGGCATGCAGCTTGCGGCGGCCGTCCTCGCTCATCCAGTCGGTGGTCCAGGCCGGCGACAAGACCGTGCGAACCTTGGGCCGCGCGAAACCGGCGCGCTCCAGCGCCAGCTCGATTTCGAGCGCGATCATGTTCATCGCGGGGCAGCCGGAATAGGTCGGCGTGATCGCGACTTCGACGCGATCACCGTCAACGGCGACATCCCGCAGCACGCCGAGATCGGCAATGGTCAGCACCGGGATCTCCGGATCGACCACGCTTGCCGCAACGTCCCATGCGCGCTGGCGCAGATCGCTTTCGCTCTCGAGAGCCGTCACCATGTCAGCCCCGGAAAGGTACGCTGCATCGATTGCAGCTCGCTAAGGAGATGGCCGAGATGCTCGCTGTGCCGACCGGCGCGGCCGCCCTGCTGCATCCAGTCGTTTTGCGGCAGCATGAGCGTCGCCTCGCTGAGGACATTGGAGAGTATCTTCAGCCAGCGATCGCGCAACGTCGCCGGATCGATCGCGATGCCGGCATCGATCAGGCCGCGCTCGTCATCGTCGACCGCAAACATCTCGCCGGTGAAGGCCCAGAAATGATCGATCGCGGCTTGCGCACGGGAGTGGCTCTCCTCGGTGCCGTCGCCGAGCCGGATGATCCATTCCGAGGAATGGCGCAAGTGATAAGCGCTCTCCTTCTCGGATTTGGCGGCGATCGCTGCCAGCGTCGTATCGCGCGAATTCATCATCGCCCGCCAGTAGAGGTCGGCGAAGGCGGAATAGAAGAACTGGCGCACCAGGGTCTGGGCGAAATCGCCGTTCGGCTGCTCGACCAGCAGCAGGTTGCGATATTGCCTCACGTCGCGCAGGTAAGCGAGCTTGTCCTCGTCGTTGCCTTGGTCTTCGACCTTGGCCGCATAGGTGTAGAGCTCGCGGGCCTGGCCGATGAGGTCGAGCGCGATGTTGGAGAGCGCCATATCCTCTTCCAGCATCGGCGTATGCCCGCACCATTCCGACAGCCGATGCCCGAGGATCAGCGCATCATCGGCGCGCCGCAAGGTGTAGAGCATCAGCGGCGTCTCGGAGACCTGGATGTTGGCGACTGGCATCACATGTGCCCCACTTCTTCAGGCACCTCATAAAACGTCGGATGCCGGTAGATCTTGGATTCCGCCGGCTCGAACATCATGCCCTTCTCCGCGGGATCGCTTGCGGTGATCGCGGTCGAGGGCACCACCCAGATCGACAGCCCCTCGCCTCTGCGTGTGTAGATGTCGCGGGCGGCCTGCAAGGCCATGGTGGCGTCGCTCGCATGCAGCGAGCCGACATGCTTGTGCGCGAGCCCGTTGCGGCTGCGAATGAAGACTTCCCACAGCGGCGTGTTCGGCGTGGCCATCGTGATCTCCCTATTCGGCGGCTTGCGCGGTCTGGCGATGCTGGCGTTTCGCCGCATAGGCGGCAGCGGCCTCACGCACCCAGGCGCCTTCGTCATGCGCCTTCCGGCGCGCGGCGATGCGGTCGCGGTTGCAGGGGCCGTTGCCGGCGAGCACCTGTTTGAATTCGGTCCAGTCGATCTCGCTGTAGCGCCAGTGTCCGTCGGCATCCTGCGTCATGCCGGGATCGGGAATGGTGAGGCCCAGATACTGCGCCTGCGGCACGGTGGCATCGACGAATTTCTGGCGCAGCTCGTCATTGGAGAAGCGCTTGATCTTCCATTTCGTCGAGGTGTCGCTGTGCTGGCTCGCAGCATCGGGCGGGCCGAACATCATCAGCACCGGCCACCACCAGCGGTTCAAAGCGTCCTGCGCCATCGCCTTCTGCTCATCCGAGCCGCGGCATAGCGTCAGCATGATCTCGTACCCCTGGCGCTGGTGGAAGGACTCCTCCTTGCAGACGCGGATCATCGCGCGCGCGTAGGGACCATACGAGCAGCGGCACAGCGGGATCTGGTTCATGATCGCGGCGCCATCAACCAGCCAGCCGATGGTACCGATGTCGGCCCAGGTCAGGGTCGGATAGTTGAAGATCGAGGAATACTTGGCGTTGCCGGCGAGCATCGCATCGACCAGCTCCTCGCGCGATGAGCCGAGCGTCTCGGCGGCGGCATACAGATAGAGCCCGTGGCCGCATTCGTCCTGCACTTTCGCGAGCAGCGCTGCCTTGCGCCGTAGCGTCGGCGCGCGGGTGATCCAATTGCCCTCGGGCAACATTCCAACGATTTCGGAATGGGCGTGCTGCGAGATCTGGCGGGTAAGCGTCTTGCGATAGGCGACCGGCATCCGGTCGTTCGGCTCGATGCGCTCCTCGGCATCGATGCGCGCCTGGAACTGCGCAGCCTTAGCGGCATCCTCGAGGCCGCGATCGTCTGCCTCGGCCGTATTCAGCGCCTGGGTATACATGCGCATCCTCCCGATTTGTTGGAAGGCAATATAT
This sequence comes from Bradyrhizobium sp. UFLA05-125, assembly GCF_059803515.1. NCBI lineage: Bacteria > Pseudomonadati > Pseudomonadota > Alphaproteobacteria > Hyphomicrobiales > Nitrobacteraceae > Bradyrhizobium > Bradyrhizobium sp. UFLA05-125. Next base: position 121,370 of record NZ_JBANBJ010000020.1, read on the forward strand.
AACAGAAATTACATCATGCAAGATATTTCTGTAACATAAAACTCAAGCCTCGAACCTCCTTTCCAAGAGCTTCCGCGCGGCCGGCAATGGTCCCTTTTCGTTGGTTCCATGGTCATCAAGCCATTGTTCCGACGTGACCAGGAGCGCGCGATAGATCTCGCTGCAGAGCTCGCGTGCCGCCCTGCCCGGCCAGTCCGCCGGCAGCAACTCGCCCGGCAGCAGGGGATCGCGCAGCACCACACGGCGATAGTAGTGGATCAAGAGGATGCGCGCGGTGAAGGCGTCGGCGTCGGAGATGTCGGTGCCGCGTGCAATCGCGGCATGCAGCGGCTCGAACATCTTCATGAATTTCAGATAGGCATCGGCGGTACGATCGAGTGGCCAGCTCGCGCTGAGCAGGCGGCGGCCGCTGTCATCCTCGGCCGAGACCTCGAGGCGGATCGCCCCGGCTGCCTCGTCGGGCACTGGCACGCCTGATGGCGCAACCCATACGCCCGGCAGCGGACTGCCAAAGCCGGCATTGCGTAGCGCCTCACGCGAGGCGTCACGGTCCTCGCCATTGCCGATCAGCAGCAGCTCGAAGCGGCCCGTCCAGTCCGATGGCGGCGGATCGTAGATGTGACGCGTCGCGGCCTCGAAGGTCTGACGCCCCTTTTCGGCGAGGCGATAAAAGCTGTTGCGGCCCACCTTTTCGCGCGTCAGCCAGCCGTCGGCGGCAAGCCGCGACATCGCAGTACGAACGACGCCGCTGTCGATGTCGAGGCTTTCAAAGAATTCGAGCAATGTGCCGAGCCACACAGAGCCGCCGCGCGGCACGATGGCATCGCCGAACACGGTGATGACGATGGAGCCGGTGCGCGACGGCTCGCGCTTGAGCTGGTCGACGATGCGGGAAAGCGGATGCGCCATGTGGGAGGCATAGCGCGATTTGCGCTAATGCCAAAGCTGGGCTTGATCCTTCGAGACGGCGCGTCGAGCCTCCTCAGGGTGAGGTCGAACAGCTATCGCGGGGATTCAATCACAACCCTCATGGTGAAGAGCGCGGCAAAGCCGCGCGTCTCGAACCATGAAGGTCCGCTCACCGATGCGGATCCGGATAAGCCAGGCTGCGCCAGCCGCCGCGATCGAAAGGCTGCCACTGGCCTTCCTTCTGCGCCAGACGATCGGCCACCGCGTAAACCGCCGCAGGGTGGTGACCCATGCCACAATGGCTGCTTTCGACCTCGATGCTCTCGGTCTGGGCACCCGTCTTCTCCATGCAGCCTTGCCAGGCGCAGACGCCGTCGGTGCGGCTGAAGATGGCGGTGGTCGGCACCGGCGGCGGGACGGCGAGTTCGCCGCCGAAGCGCGGATCGACCTCGTCGGCCTTGCGCCCGCTCGCCCATTCATAGACGCGCCAGGCGTTGGTCGAGCGCGGATCGCCTGCAAAGGGGCTGCCGAGCGTAATCACCTGCCGCACGCGCTCCGGCGTCATCTTGGCGAGCTGGCGCGCGTAGAGACCCCCTAGGCTCCAGCCGACCAGGCTGATCTTGCGACCATGGATATCGCTGAGCTCCTGGACGAGATCGACCATCGCATGCTGCACGCCCGGGCGCAGGCCATAGTTGCGGCCCTGGCGCCAGCCGCTGACGGCATAGCCCTTGCCCTTGAGGAACGAACGCAGCGGCCGCGTGGAAGCGTCGGAAGCAACAAGGCCGGGCAAAACCAGCACCGGATGGCCGTCGCCGCGCGGCGCGAGGCTGAGGAGCGGCAGCGCGCCGAGGAATGCGCCGAGCTCGTGGATCGCCCGCCCCTCCAGAAACATCAGGGTGCGGGAGGGCGGGCGCAGCGTCTGGGCTGTAGCGGTCATCACTGTTTCCTCTGGAGGCACCGGCCGCGATTGCCGGTAGATGGGCATGAATTCCAAGACGACGGCTTCTTGATCGTTCCGCAGCGCAACATGAATCAGCTAGGCGGCCGGTTCCCGACATTCAAGCCGGTGAAAACGGGAGCGACAATAGGCCCGCGCGTTAAAGCTGAGGGGCGTGACGCAAAAGTCACAGCAATCGAAGCAGGAATTCACCCGTGTACAGCGCAAGGCCTGCGAGTCCGCCGATCAGCGAGCCGTTGAAGCGAATGTATTGCAGGTCGCGGCCGATGTTGATTTCGATCAGCGAAATCAACTGCGTCATATTCCACGCCTTGACCTGGTCGGAGATGAAGGTCGAGACGCCGCTCTTCTGATCGGCGATGAAGCTGCGTAGCACCGTGACCAGGCCCTTGTTGATCTCGCCGCGGAGCTCAGCGTCGCCCGCGAGCGCCTCGCCAGCCGCGACGAGCATGCCTGCGAGATGATGCTGAAGCACCTGCGTCTCGCCGGACGCGCTGCGCTCGATGAAGGCGCGGGTGTTGGCCCAGACAGTGCGCGCCAGATCCGCTAGCTCGGGCCGCGCCAGCAGATCCCGCTTCAGGCCATCGATGCGGTCGATATAGGTCTGGTCGGTGCCGAGCCGGTCGACAAAGGCCAGCACCATGCGGTCGAACTCGCCGCGGAACGGATGCTTGGGATCGCCGCGCACCTCCTCGAAGAAGGCGCTGGCGGAGGCCACGATCTTGTTCACGAGAAACTTGTCAGCACGGTATAGCCTGAGCAAAGTCGGCAACTCAGCGCGCACCTTCTCGCGGATCATCGCCATGGTCTCCTTGCCCGTCAGCGTGTCGTGCATGACGCGCAGGAGATCGTCGAACAGCACCTGGTGCCGCCCCTCCGCCACGAAGCCGCGCAGCGTGCCGGCCGCGAGCGGCGCCAGGTTGATGGCTTGCAGTTGCGACGACATGCGGCGGATGATGAAGGTCATCAGGCCCGAGCTTTCGGTCGCGGAAAACGCCTCCGGCAACAGCCGCAGCGCAAAGCGCGCGAGATCGTCGCTGCGCTTGCGCTCGCGCAGCCAGTCGGCAACGAAAGAGCCGAAGTCGATCTCGTTCAGCTTCGCCTCGACCGGGCCCGCCTCGAGGAAATGCACCTGGATGAATTCGCCGAGCTTGTCCGCGATGCGGGCCTGATTGCTCTGGATGATCGCGGTGTGCGGGATCGGCAAGCCGAGCGGCCGCTTGAACAGCGCTACAACGGCGTACCAGTCGGCGAGCCCGCCGATGGTCGCGGCTTCCGCGAACGCCGCGATGAAGCCGAATATGGGATGCACGTTGAGCAGCCATTTCGCGACCACGAACAGCGCGAGCGTCGAAGCCAGCACGAACGTCGCCAGCGCCTTCACGCGCCGCAGTTCGGCTGCGCGCTCGGCATCGCCGGGAGCATCGAAGGAGAAGGTGCCGGGTGTGGTCATGACCGGATCACAGTATCCGTCATTGCGAGCGAAGCGAAGCAATCCAGAATCTTTCCGCGGAAGGACGCTGGATTGCTTCGTCGCTCCGCCTCCTCGCAATTGTGCATGTTCATTAATTCGGTGATCGAATCCAGCCCGGCAGGGAGGGTTCGATGCGCGACAATAGCTTCGATCGGA
>NZ_JBANBJ010000021.1:0-121314 GCF_059803515.1 Bradyrhizobium sp. UFLA05-125
CCTCGATCATCGCCTTACGATCGATCGCGGCGAGTATGGCGCGGCGAACGCGCACGTCGTCGAGCGGCTTCTTCTTCTCGTTGATGGCGACGATGGTCTTGGCCTTGGAGCCGCCGACAAGCACTGTGAAGCGCGGATCGGACTTGAACTGAGCGACGCCGCGAGTCGTGACGCGCGGAAACGCGTCGACGTCACCGGACAGCAGGGCTGCAATCTGCGCGGCGGGATCACCGATGAAGCGGATCGTGACCTTGGAGAGCTTGATCGCCGAGGCATTGCGGTAGTCGGCCCACTTGTTGAGCGTGATCGAGGAACCCTTGACCCACGCACCGAGCTGGTACGGCCCGGTGCCGACCGGCTGGGTGACGTTGGTCGGCGCGCTCTTCGGCTCGACGATCGAGGCGCTCGCCTGCCCGAGCAGGAACGGAAGGTTCGGCTCGGAATATTTCATTGCGACCACGACCGTGTCGGCGTCCGGCGCGTCGACCTTCTCGAAGCTCTGGAACAGGCTCTTGTCCTTGTTGGTCGAGTTGGCTGCGGCATTGCGCTCGAACGAGAACTTCACCGCCGCGGAATCGAACGGCTCGCCATTCTGGAATTTCACGCCCTTGCGCAGCTTGAACGTATAGGTCTTCAGATCGGGCGACGCAGTCCAGCTCTCGGCCAGCAGCGGCGAGGTCGAGCCGTCCTCGTTGATCTTGGTCAGGGTCTCAAAGATGTTGTAGAGCGTGACTTCGGCAATCGCCGCCGCGGCTGCGTTGGTGGGATCGAGCCCCGGCGGCTCCAACGTCATGCCCATGACGACGCTGTCCTTCTTGCCCTGCGCCAGAGCCGGCAGCGATGCCGCGGCGAACGCGGCCGCTACCGCGACGATGATGAGTTTCTTGAACATATTTTCTCTCCCCGGCCGTTGACCCGTTCAATCTATGCCAATCCGCAGCCTGACGCTAACCGACCTGTTCGGCCAAAGCCGGCAGCGCCATCACCTCTTCGGCCTTGTGGCAGGCCGCAAGATGCGCCTCTCCGGTCTTGCGTAGCGCAGGGGCGTCTTCGCGGCAATGCTGGTCGGCGAGCGGACAGCGGGAAATGTAGGGGCATCCGGTCGCAGCCGATGATTGCGAGGCGATCGCCTGCGCGCCGCGGCGCCGGCGCACACGCCCGGCGCGAGCGCGCGGCACCGCCTCCAGCAGCGCGCGCGTATAGGGATGGGCGCAATGCTCGAACAGGTCCTCCGGCCTGCCCTGCTCGACGATCCGCCCCAAATACATCACCGCGACCTCGTCGCAGAGATAGTCCACGACCGCGAGATCGTGGCTGATCAGGATGTAGCTCAGGCCAAATTGTTCCTGGAGGTCCTGCATCAGGTTCAGGACCTGCGCCTGCACGGAGACGTCGAGTGCGGAGACCGGTTCGTCGGCGACGATCAGCTTTGGTTGGGTGATCAGCGCTCGCGCGATCGCGATGCGCTGGCGCTGGCCGCCGGAGAATTCGTGCGGATATTTGTCCAGGTCCGCATCGCGCAGGCCGACCTGCCTCAGCACCGCAGAGACTCGCGCGCGCAGCGTCGCGCGATCGGTCCGCTCCAGCGCCGTGAGCGGCTCGGCGACGATCCGCGCGATGGTCTGGCGCGGATCGAGCGATCCGTACGGATCCTGAAACACCATCTGAAAATCGCGCCGCGCGCGGCGGAGTTCATCTGCGGGCAATTGATTGAGTTCGCGGCCGAGCAGCTCGACCCGCCCCGATGTCGGCCGCTCCAGCGCCATCACCACGCGGGCAAAGGTCGACTTGCCCGAGCCGGATTCGCCGACCACGCCCAGGCTCTTCCCCGCCTCGATCCGTACGCTCACGCCGTTGAGCGCCAGCACCTGACCCGGCGGACGAAACAGGCTTTCGCGCGGCAGCGTATAGCGCTGCACGAGGTCGTTCACGTCGAGAAGCGGTTGCGAGGTGGCGGTCATGCGGACACCGTCCCAACGCGATCAGCCATCGACACATCCGTCCTGATGCAGCGGACGCCATGGCCCGGCCCGACCTCCACCATCGGCGGAAGCGCGGCACGACAACCATCGATCACCAGCGGGCAACGATCGGCAAACGTACAGCCGGACGGCAGATCAGCGAGCTCCGGCACCGTGCCGGTGATGGTCTTCAGCCGTGTCCCCTTCCGCGCGCCGAGCTGCGGCCGAGCCCGGAACAAGCCTTGCGTATAGGGATGACCCATGCGTCTGAACACCTCGTCGGTCGGCCCGCTCTCGACAACGGTGCCGCCATACATCACCATCATGCGCTCGACGTTCTCGGCGATGACGCCGAGATCGTGCGAGATCAGGATCATCGACATGCCGCGCTCTTCGACGAGATCGGCGATGAGGTCGAGGATCTGACCCTGGATGGTGACGTCGAGCGCCGTGGTCGGCTCGTCCGCGATCAACAGGTCCGGCTCGCAGGCGAGCGCCATTGCGATGGTGACGCGCTGGCGCTGGCCGCCGGAGAACTGGTGCGGATAGGCATCGACGCGCTTTGCCGCGTCCGGGAGCCCGACGCGATCGAGCAAGGCAATCGCCTCGGCGCGCGCCTGCGCCGCAGAATAATTCTTGTGGCGCCGGAGCGGCTCGGCGACCTGATGCCCGATCGTGTGCATCGGATTGAGCGCGGTCATCGGCTCCTGGAAGATCATGCTGATGCGGTTGCCCCGCAGCTTGCAGTAATCCGCATCGGACAGTCTTACGAGCTCGCGACCATCGAGGCGAACGCTGCCGCCGACGACGGCGCTATCGGGCAACAGGCCCATCAGCGCGAGCGCGGTGACCGACTTGCCGCAGCCGGATTCGCCGACTAGGCCCAGCGTCTCGCCGCGCCTCAGGGAAAAGCTGATGCCGCGAACGGCCTGCGCCGGGCCACGGCTGGTGTTGAGACGGACGCCGAGATTGTCGACGTCGATCAGCAGCGCGTTTGCGGGATTGCCCATCGTCACCGCTCCCGCGCCAGACGGGGATCGAGCAGATCGCGCAATCCGTCGCCGAGAAGATTGAGGCCGAGAACGGCGACCGCGATCGCCGCACCCGGATAGACCGCAAGCATCGGCGACTGAAATAGCAGCGTCTGAGCGTCGTTGAGCATGCGGCCCCAGGACGGCTGCGGCGGCTGCGTGCCGAGCCCGAGATAGGACAGCGCGGCTTCGGCCAGGATCGCGAGCGCGAACTGGATCGTCGCCTGCACGATCAGGATCGACAGGATGTTCGGCAGTACGTGCTCGATGGTGATGCGAAAAGCCCCCTTCCCCGATGCGCGTGCAGCCAGCACGAACTCGCGCGCCCAGATCGCGTTGGCCGAGCCGCGGGTAACGCGGACAAAGATCGGGATCTGGAAGATGCCGATCGCGGTGATGGAGGTCAGCATGCCGGGACCGACCACCGCAGCGAGCATGATTGCCGACAGCACGGCCGGAAAGGCGAAGGTGAAATCGCTCATGCGCATGATGAACTCTTCCGTCCAGCCCTTGCGCGCGGCGGCGATCAGTCCGAGGCAGACACCGAACGTCAGCCCGATGCCGACCGCGATGATGCCGACCAGGATGGTCGAGCGCGCCCCGACCAGCAGCAGGGAGACGATATCGCGGCCGAAGGAGTCGGTGCCGAGCCAGTGCGAGAACGACGGCGGCTTGAGCTTCGAGGCGATGTCGATGTCGTAAGCCGACCACGGCGTCCACACCAGCGACAGCAGCGCCGAGCCGATCACCAGAAGAACCAGCACGCCGCCCAGCACGAAGCTGCGATGACGCAGCGCGCGGCGCCAGAATCCGGCCGCGGGCCGCGACGGCGCTGAGGTCGTCGGCAGACCGACGGCAGCAGTCAGGGGATCACTCACAGGTCGTGGACCTTGATACGGGGATCGATGAAGGCATAGAGCACATCGACCATGAAATTGACGATGACGACCATGGCCGCAAGCAGCATCACGCAGTTGCGCACAACGATCAGGTCGCGATTGGCGATCGACTGGAAGATCAACCGGCCGAGGCCGGGCAGATAAAAGACGTTCTCGATCACGATGGTGCCGGCCAGGAGATTTGCGAATTGCAGACCCATCACGGTCATCACCGGGATCATCGCGTTGCGCAGCACGTGGCTCCACAGCACCTCGCGCTTGCCCAGCCCCTTGGCGCGCGCAGTGCGGACGAAATCTTCGCGCAGCACCTCCAGCACCGCCGAGCGCGTGACGCGGGCCAGGATCGCGGCCTGCACCACGGCGAGCGAGATGGCCGGCAGCAGCAGCGACTTGACGCCGGGCCAGATGCCGTCGTCCCAGCCGGCAAAGCCGCCGGCCGAGAGCCATTGCAGTTTCACCGAGAACAGCAGGATCAGCAGAATCGCGAACCAGAAGTTCGGCAGCGCGATGCCGACCTGGGTCAGCGACATCACGCCGACATCGCCGAGCCTGTTGTGATTGGCGGCCGTGTAGATGCCGGCGGCGAGCGCGAGCGTGACCGTGATCAGCATGGACATGATCGCCAGCGGAATGGTCAACCAGAGCCGCTCGGCGATGAGACCGGCGACGGGCGTGCCGTAGACATAGCTGTTGCCGAGGTCGCCCACCGCCATGCCCTTGATCCATTGCAGGTAGCGCACGGTCAGCGGTTGATCGAGGCCGAGCTTGATGGTCAGGGCCCGCACCGCATCCGGCGAAGCATCGGCGCCCATGAGCATCTGCGCGGCGTTGCCCGGAAGCGCATCCAGGACCAGGAAAATGATCAGGGACGCACCGACCAGCGTCGCCAGCAAGGTCACAAGCCGCCTTAGGACAAATACGCTCATGCGCTCTCGGGTTCAGGCTCAGGAATTCAAGACGTCCCTGGGCACGATCAACATGTCCGGGCGCCCGACGCAAGTGCCTTGGTGCAAGTGCCTTGGTGCATGTATCTCATCTCAGCCGGGACGGCGGCACGAGAGATCGTGCGAGGTTTCGAACATCGCGCTCACACGCAACAGCCCGGCATCGTCGCGGAAGCGACCGACGAGTTGAAGACCGATCGGCAGCCCGTCCCGGCCGAAGCCGCATGGCAGGCTGATCGCGGGGTGGCCGGTCATGTTGAACAGCATGGTCCAGGGGAACCAGTGCGGCCGGACGCTGTCAAAACTGTTGCCGTCAATCTCGATGGTACCGAACAGATCCTGATCGATCGGCAATGCCGTCCGGGTCAGGGTCGGCATTGCCAGCAGATGGCCGCGCGCGAGCAGCGATTGCACGCGGCGGAATAACGCCGTCCGTGCGAACATCGCCTCCTGGTAGTCGACGCCGCTCACCTTCGTGGCGAGCGCGAGCTGCTTGAGGAACGCCTCGCTCAGTTCGTCCTTGTGGTCAGCCGCGAGCTTGGAGAAGCGCGTCCGCCAGACGGTGTGGTTGATCGCGCGCCAGATCGGCTCGATGTCAAACCCCTCGCCCGAAAATTCTTCCAGCTCCGCGCCGAGGCCTGCGAGCCGATCGAGGCTTTCCTTGAAGGCACTGGCGACATCAGCCGAGACCGGACGCCCGGGCGGCGACAGGCAGTACATGATCTTCTGTCCGCGCAGATCGCCGCGCGGCACGGCGCTGCCAACGAAATCAGGCGCGGGAAGGCCGATCGACCAGGGATCGCAGGCATCCTCCCCGGCCATCGCCTGCATCATCAGCGCGGTATCCGCGACTGTCCGCGTGGTCGGCGTGACATAGGTCTGGTTGCCGAAAGCATCCTGCGCCTGGCTGTGCGGGATCACGCCGTTGCTCTGCTTCAGTCCGACGACGCCGTTGCAGGCTGCGGGGATCCGGGTGGAACCCCCGCCATCGGTTGCGATCGCCAGCGGCGCGATGCCGCTCGCAACCGCCACCGCGGCTCCGCCGCTGGAGCCGCCGGAGGAGCGCTCCGCACTCCAGGCGTTGCGGGTGCGGCCGAACAGCGGCGAGTCGGTCAGGCATTTCGAGCCGAATTCCGGCGTCGTGGTCTTGCCGATCAGGATCGCACCATGGGCGCGCAGCCGCGCCACCGCCACGGCGTCCTCCTCCGGCACATTGTCCTTGTAGGGAACGGCGCCGAAGGTGGTTTTCACGCCCTTGGTGTTGACGATGTCCTTGATGGTAACCGGAATGCCGTGAAGCAGCCCGAGCGGCTCATTCGCCATCACCTTGCGCTCTGCCTCGCGCGCCTGGACCAGCGCTTCGTCGGCGCATAGCGTGATGAAACAGTTCAATGTCGGCTGCAAAGCTTCGGCGCGGGCGAGCACGGCGTGCGTGACCTCGACGGGAGATATCTCCTTACGGCTGATGCGTCCGCGCAGTTCAACGGCCGATAGAAAACAGAGGTCTTCGCTCATGTCGGGACGGGCTCGCGTGGTGTTGCCACGAACTTGGCAGCCTCAAGCGGCGCTGTCCATTTCCGCCCGCGCATGGCCGCAGTCCCGTGGGACATTCTTGAATGCCAGCGCGGGTGCGCTACCAGCGCCAGTTGATCTCGCTCAGGCGCGGCGGATCGGCGCCGGGGCGGGTGCAGGTGAAGCCGGCACAATTGGCCGCGAAGGACAGCGCGCGGCGCAGATCATCGGCACCGATGTCCTCGAGCAGCTGCCGTCGAAGGCGCTCCTGCTTGTAAAGGGCGAAGAGCAGTGCCGCCTGAAAGCTGTCACCGGCACCGATCGTGTCGGCAACCGTCACTTTGGGGGCGGCGACCTCGATCTTACCCGCCGTCTTGTGCCAGGCGACGGCGCCGTCGATGCCGCGGGTGATGACGACGAGGCTCGCGCCTTGCCCAAGCAACGCATCGGCCTTCTGCTGGTACGGCTCGTCACCGTAGAGATAGGTGAAGTCGACGTCGGACATGCGGACGATATCGGCGCTCGCCGCGAACTCGCCCATGCGCGCAACGTAGGACGGCTTGTCCTTGACGAGGTTGGGCCGGCAGTTCGGATCGAACGAGATCGTCGAGGACGCTCTGGCGTCTGCGATCAGCGCCTTCGTCTCGGCCGCACCGGTGTCGTTGACCAGCGTGGTGGAGCCGACATGCACCGCTTCGATGGTCTCGAAGGGGATAGCCCCGCGCCGATAGGTCCAGTTCCGCGTCGCGGTTTCGGCGTCGTAGAAGGCATAATGCGACTCGCCGGCTACGATACGCACGAAAGCGAGCGTGGTCTGGTGATCGCTGCGCGTGGCGTAGCGGAGCTCGACGTCTGAGGCTTCGGCATGGGCCGCGATCATCTGCCCGAACATGTCGTTCGAGAGGCCGCCGACGAAACCGGTCGGCGCGCCCAGCCGCGCCATGCCGATCGCGACGTTGAGACAGGAGCCGCCAACCGCGGGCATCACGGCCTCGCGGCCGTCGGCTGCGTGCGTTGGCACGAAATCGATCAGCGCATCGCCACAACTGAGCAGCATCACCCCTACCCTATCTTGCCCTTATCCCGGCAGCGTCAGCTCGAAGCCGGCCATCGCTTCGCGGCTGCCGCGATCGACATCCCGCAGCATCTTATAGGCCTTCCGCTTGCGGCCGTGAAACTCGGCCATGCCCGGCGCCGTCGGCTCGGTGAGGCGGCCGAGCGCGGACATTTTTGCCATGGTCTCGCCGATCGAGGCAAAGGCGCCGCCGGCGACGGCACCGAGCATCGCGGCACCGAGCAGCACTGGCTCCCTGGTCTGCGGCAGCGCAACGGTCAGGCCCGTGGTATCCGCCATGATCTGCCGCACCAGCGGGCTGCGGCTCGCCCCGCCTCCCATGATCATGATGCTGGAGTGAACACCCTGCGCGGCAAAGGCCTCGATCACCTCGGCAAGTCCATAGGCAAGACCGCAGAGGCCGGCGACGAACAGGCGCTCCATCGCGCCGATGTCGGTGTCAAGGTCGAGGCCCGCAATCACCGCGCGCGTATCGGGATCGGCGTAAGGCGAGCGGTTGCCGATGAACTCCGGCAGAACGTGAATGTCGCGCGCCAGCAGCGCGGCACGGCTCACATCGCCCGCGCGCGCGATGATGCGCTTTTCCAGAAAGTCGATGATATCGAGCCCGTCCTTGCGTGCAGCCGTGCTCGCCTCGGCATATCCCGCATGCGACCGTAAAAGATGGTCGATCGCGGCTCCCGCTGCCGACTGCCCACCCTCGTTCAACCAGAAGTTCGGCACCATGCCGGAGTAATAGGGTCCCCACACGCCGGGAACGAAGCATGGTTCCCTGGTCGTCGCCATGATGCAGGCGGATGTCCCCATGATGTAGGCGAGGCGGTCGCAGACGTCTGCGGTGCCGCCCGAGCTGTCGCGTCCGCCGATTGCGCCGATGCCGCCGGCATGGGCATCGATCAGCGATGCGCCGACCGGCGTGCCTGCACTCAACCCCAGATCGGCCGCCGCCGCCCGCGTCAGGCCGGCGCCGAGCCGCGTGCCGGGCGCGACGATCTCGGTGCCGATCCGGGCATATTTTTCGGCAACGAAGTCCGACAGCCCTATGCGCTGAAAGAACGGCGCGCTCCAGCCGCCGCCATCATGCGCCAGATAGTTCCATTTGCAGGTCACCGTGCAGGTCGAGCGCTGAAGCGATCCGGTCGCGCGCCACGTCAGATAGTCCGCAAGGTCGAAGAAATGGCCGGCGGCCTCAAAACTCTGGCGCAGATGTCGCTTCAGCCACAAGAGCTTCGGCATCTCCATCTCGGGCGAGATCGAGCCGCCGACGTAGCGCAGCACATCGTCCTGCGTCTCATTGATCAGACGCGCCTCGGTCGTGGCGCGATGATCCATCCAGACGATGACGTTGCGCTGGCTGTCGCCGGAGGCGCTGACCGTGACCGGCTCGCCGTCCTCGCCGAGCACCACCAGCGAGCAGGTGGCATCGAACCCGATGCCTCGCACGGTATCAGGCGCAATCCCCGCCTCAGCCATGGCTGCGCGGACGGATTTCGCGCAAGCGTCCCAGATGTCCGACGACGACTGCTCGACGATATCGCCGGCCTCGTGCCAGATCCGAATCGGATGCCGCGCAGTCGCCAGCAGATTACCCGCCTCGTCGAAAACCCCTGCCCGCGTGCTGGTCGTCCCGACATCGACACCGATATACGCCTGCGGCATTGTCGCTCCCGTCAATTTTGACGAGGAGCCTACCAGCAAGTGTAACCGCCATCCACTAGCACGATGCTGCCCGTCATCAGGCTCGCGGCCTCGGAGCTCAGGAACAGCACGACCGAGGCGATCTCCTCGACCTGTCCCATCCGCGCCATCGGAGTTCCACCAATCCAGGCGTCGTACATTTTTGGATTGCTCTTCACGAAGGCGTTCAGCGGCGTTTCGATATAGGTCGGGGCGACAGCGTTGACGCGGATGCCACGCGCGCCCCATTCCGCGGCCAGCGACTTGGTTAGATGGTGCACCGCGGCCTTGGAGGCGTTGTAAAAGGATTGCTCCTGCGGCTTGTTGACGATGAAGCCCGACATCGAGCCGACGTTGACGATGGTTCCCGCTTTCGCCTTCAGCATGTGCTTGCCGAATTCGCGGCAACACCAGAACGTCCCATTGAGATTGACGTCGATGACGTTGAGCCAGTGCTCGTCCGTCACGGTCTCCGCCGGCGTCTCGCTGCGGGCAATGCCGGCATTGTTGACGAGAATATCGACCTTGCCGTGACGGGCGACGAGTTCGTTCGCGACGTCGGCGACGCGCCTGGTGTCGGTCACATCCATGACGACGGTCTCGGTATCGTAGCCCTTGGCCTTGAGGCCAGCCTGGGCGGCCTGGGCAACCTTGCCGTCGCGGTCGGCGATGATCACCTTGGCGCCGGCCTCCGCCAGCGCCTCGGCACAGGCGAGCCCGATTCCCTGCCCGCCGCCGGTGATGATCGCGCTCTTGCCGTTCAGCTTGAATTTTTCCAGGTACATGTTGCTTTTCCCGTTTCTTGTTCGCCCAGCTTGTCAGCCCCGGATCGCGTTGCCGCCCTCGTTGAAGCGGTGAATGCGCGCAGGTTCGGGCACCAGCGACACACGGTCGCCGGCATGCAGGCTCAACTCGCCGATATAGCGTGCAGTCAGCATGCCGAGCTGGCCGGCGTCGACATAAAGAAAAGTGTCGCTGCCCAGATGCTCGGCGACCGCAATCGTGCCCGGCCAGCCGCCTCCACCATCGCGCTCGATCTTCAAATGCTCGGGCCGCACGCCGATCGTGATCGCACCGCGCTGAAGAGCGGGCTCGCCGGTGACGAAATTCATCTTGGGCGAGCCGATGAAGCCCGCGACGAACAGGTTGGCGGGCTTTTCATAGAGCTCGAGCGGTGAGCCGTATTGCTCGATCTTGCCGCCATTGAGCACGACGATCTTGTCGGCCATCGTCATGGCCTCGACCTGGTCATGGGTGACGTAGATCGCGGTGGTGCCGAGCTGCTTCTGGAGGCGCGTCACCTCGATCCGCATCTGCACCCGCAGCGCGGCGTCAAGGTTCGACAGCGGCTCGTCGAACAGGAACGCCTTGGGTTCGCGGACGATCGCGCGGCCGATCGCCACGCGCTGGCGCTGGCCGCCGGACAGCTCGCGCGGCTTGCGCTCGAGATAGGGCGTGAGGTTGAGGGTCGCGGCCGCCGCCTCGACCTTGCGGTCGATCTCGTCCTTTGCGAGGCCCGCCATCTTGAGCCCAAAGCCGATATTGCCGCGCACGCTCATATGAGGGTACAGCGCGTAGGATTGGAACACCATGGACAGGCCGCGCTTGGCGGGCGGAACGGCGACCACGTTCTTGCCGTCGATCAGGATCCGTCCATCCGTCACGTCTTCGAGCCCGGCGATCAACCGCAAGAGCGTGGTCTTGCCGCAGCCGGACGGACCGACGAACACCACGAAGGAGCCGTCCGCAATATCGAGATCGGCGCCCTTGATAATGTGCACGGGCCCGAAGGCTTTCTGCACGCCTTGAAGTGTGATTTGACCCATGATGCGACAGCCCTTTCGCTACTTGACCGCGCCAAAGGTGAGCCCGCGGACGAGCTGCTTCTGGCTGAACCAACCGAGGACGAGAATAGGAGCGATTGCCAGCGTGGAGGCTGCCGACAATTTTGCCCAAAACAATCCTTCGGGACTCGAATAGGACGCGATGAACACCGTCAGCGGCGCAGCCTCTGATGTCGACAGGTTGAGCGTCCAGAACGCCTCGTTCCAGGCGAGGATCAGGTTGAGCAGCAAGGTCGACGCCAGGCCGGGGATTGCCATCGGCGTCAGGACATAGACGAGCTCGCGGCCGACGGTGGCGCCGTCCATGCGCGCCGCTTCCAGGATGTCGCGCGGAATCTCCTTGAAATAGGTGAAGAGCATCCAGATCACGATCGGCAAATTGCCGAGGCACAGGATGAAGATGAGGCCGATGCGTGAATCGAGCAGGCCGACAGTCTTGTAGATCAGGTAAATCGGCACGAGCACGCCGACCGGCGGCATCATCTTGGTCGAAAGCATCCAGAGCAGGATGTCCTTGGTGCGCTTTGTGGGCGAGAACGCCATCGACCACGCGGCAGGAATGGCGATCAACAGCGCGATCAGCGTCGAGCCGCCGGCGATGATGATCGAGTTCAGTGCATGGTGGAGGTAGTCGCTGCGCTCCTGCACCGTCACGTAATTTTCGAGAGTCCAGTGGAAGAACAGGAATGAAGGCGGAATGGCGAAGGCCTCCAGCTCGGTCTTGAAGCTGGCGAGGACCATCCAGAGAATAGGAAAGAAGATCAGGAAACCGCAAAGCCAGGCGGCTGCCGTCGAGACCGCGATCCGCTGCGTCGTTGCGATCCGTGCCATGGTCTCAAGCCTCCAGATTGCGGCCGACGATGCGAACGAGGAAGAAGGCGACGATGTTCGCGATCACCACCGCGACGAGGCCGCCTGCGGATGCGCTGCCGACGTCGAACTGGATCAGCGCCTGCGAATAGATCAGGAAGGCGATGTTGGTGGTTTGCAGGCCCGGTCCGCCGCCGGTGGTGACGAAGATCTCCGCAAACACCGTGAGCAGGAAGATGGTCTCGATCAGGACCACCACGGTGATCGGACGTGCGAGATGCGGCAGCGTGATGTAGATGAACGTCGAAACCCCGCTCGCGCCGTCCATCTCGGCGGCCTCTTTCTGCTCCTCGTCGAGCGATTGCAGCGCGGTCAGGAGGATGAGGGTCGCGAACGGCAGCCATTGCCACGCGACGATCAGAATGATGGCGAACATCGGCACGTCGTTGAACCAGTCGATCGGCGTCAGCCCGAACAATTTTGCAAGCCAGGCAAACAGCCCGGAAACTGGATGCATCAACAGGTTCTTCCAGACCAGCGCGCTCACCGTCGGCATCACGAAGAACGGTGCGATCACCATCAGCCGCACGATGTTGCGGCCAATCACGGGTTGGTCGAGCAGGAGCGCCAGGGGAATGCCGAGCAGTATAGTCAGCAGCAGCACCGAGCCGACCAGCACCAGCGTGTTCTGGAGCGAGGCGAGAAAGGCCGGATCGGTGAGAAAGTAGCGGAAGTTTTCCAGACCGACGAACGCTTCGGAGCCGGGATCGAGCAGGCTGTAGTGCAGCGTCGAGAAATAGAGCGTCAGCGCGAGCGGGACGATCATCCAGATGAACAGCAGCCCGACGGCCGGGGCCAGGAGCGACCGCGCAAGATACTGCGTCTGCTTGGTTGCCATGCTCTCTTCTCCTCTTCGGGGAAGAAGGCGGCCATCCATCCCGTCTGGCGGATGGCCGCAGTTTAGGCTCTCAGGAGGGTGAGCCTTGGTCCTACTTGATATAGCCGGCGCGCTTCATTTCGCGCTCGGTCGAGGATTGGGCCGCCGAAAGCGCGGCATCGACTGTGGTCGATCCAGAAAGTGCGGCTGAGAATTGCTGCCCTACCTGCGTGCCGAGGCCCTGGAACTCGGGGATCGCGGCATATTGCACGCCGACATAAGGCACGGGCTTCACGGTCGGCTTGTTCGGGTCCGCCGCGTCGATCGAGGCGAGCGTCAGCTTCGCGAACGGCGCGACCTTCAGATACTCAGGGTTCTGGTAGAGCGAGGTCCGCGTGCCCGGCGGCACGTTGGCCCACCCCTCCTTGGAGGCCACGAGCTTGGTGTAGTCCTTGCTCGTCGCCCAGGCGATGAACTTCTCGGCCGCGTCCGTCTTCTTCGAACCAGCGGGGATTGCGAGACTCCAGGCCCACAGCCAGTTTGCGTTCTTGCCGAGCCCGGTGTTCGGCGCCAGCGCAAAGCCGACCTTGTCGGCGACCTTCGATTCCTTTGGATTGGAGACCATGGATGCCGCAACCGTCGCGTCGATCCACATCGCGCACTTGCCGGCGTTGAACAGCGCCAGGTTCTCGTTGAAGCCGTTCGAGCTCGCGCCGGGAGGGCCGGCTTCCTTCATGAGATTGACATAGGTCGTCAGCGTCGTCTTCCATTCCGGCGAGTTGAACTGCGGCTCCCACTTCTCGTCGAACCAGCGCGCGCCGTAGGAGTTGGACATGGCGGTGAGGAATGCCATGTTCTCGCCCCAGCCGGCCTTGCCGCGCAGGCAGATGCCGTACACGCCGGCATTCTTGTCGGTGAGCTTCTTGGCCGCATCGATCACGAAATCCCAGGTCGGGCTTTCCGGCATCTTCAGGCCGGCCTTCTCGAACAGATCGGTGCGGTACATCACCATCGAGCTCTCGCCGTAGAACGGCGCTGCGTAGAGCTTGCCGTCGACGGAGACCGCGTCCTTGATTTTCGGCAAGAGGTCGGCGACGTCGTAGTCGGCGCCGAGATTGGCGAGCGGCACCAGCCAGCCCTTCTTGGCCCAGATCGGAACCTCGTAGGTGCCGATGGTGAGGACGTCGAACTGCCCGCCCTTGGTGGCGATGTCGGTGGTGACGCGCTGGCGCAGCACGTTCTCCTCGAGCGTCACCCACTTCACGTTGATATCGGGGTTCTTCGCGGTGAATTCGCTGGTCAGTCCCTGCATGCGGATCATGTCACTGTTGTTGACGGTGGCGATCGTCAGGGTCGTTTCGGCCATCGAGGGGACGGAAAACAGCAGTGCAGACACGCCGCAGACGGCGCCTAGGACTTTTTTCACGGTGACCTCCCTATACTCGCGTTTTGAGCATATGCCCACGCGTTGGGCGTATGTTCAACTCAAGGCCGGAGCTTTGTCAAGCAGGCGCGTGCGCCCTCCCCTCAATTCAGGGTGGTGCAGTGCAAGAGAGATGCTGGTGGAGATGCGCTGCGGCCGCGGAGTTCAGCGTTCGAGGATCGCGCGCGCGGTCGCCTCATCCGTGATCAAGCCGTTGATCAGGTGTCCATTCAGCGCGGCCGCGATCGCCGGCACTTTCGCGGCGCCGACCGCCGCCCCGATCGTCGTGGTCTTGACCGGCACTTCGGGCGGGATACTGGTGAGGCGCTTGTTGGTACCGCCCTTGAGCAGGCGGCCCTTGGCATCATAGGCCCAGCCGGTGATCTCGCCGATGGCCCCGAGCCGCATCATCTCGAACAACTCGTCGCGGGTGACGAAGCCGTCGACGTGGACCTGCGCCTTCTGGTCCATCTGGCCGATGCCGACGAGCCGCAGGTCGGCCTTGGTCGCGATCGCCTTCACCTTCGCGATCGGCTCGATCCGACCCATCTTGTTGCGCTCGTCCTCCGAGGACATCAGGAACGGCAGCGGCATCGGATAGTGTCGCGCCCCGGTACGGTCGGCCAAGCGCCCGACGGTGTCGTAGAAGCTCGCCGAACCGTCGGCCGAGATGTTGCCGACCAGCGAGACGATCTGGTGATTCGGCCGCTCGATCGGGGTGACGCGCTCGACCGCCGCTCGCACCGCGCGCCCCGTCCCGAGCGCGACGATGACCGGCGTCTCGGAACGCAGCGTCGAGTCCAGGAGATTGGCGCAACGCTCGGCAATTCCAGCGGTTGCCTGCGGCGCTGCGGGATCGGCCGGCACGACCTCGCAATGGGCAAGCTCAAAACGCTGCTTCAGCCGCGCCGCCAGTTCCATGCAGGCGGCAATGGGATGCTCGAGGCGAAAGGTGATCAGGCGTTCGGCGAGGCACAGCGAGACCAGTCGCTGGGCCGAGGCACGCGAAACCTGGAGCATTTTGGCGATCTCGTCCTGCGTGTGACCGGCAATGAAGTAGAGCCAGCCGGCGCGCGCGGCATCGTCGAGCCTGGATTTTTCGTTCTCCATCGCCATGGCCGGCGTCACGCGTCCTTCCAGAAATCGGTCATCTGCGCGAAGACCCGATCGGCTCCGGCGGCGGCCAATATAGCGCGGCCGTCGCGGGCGCGATAATGGCTGCCGCCGACAAATCCCCAAACCGTCATACCGGCGGCCTTGGCCGCCTGCACGCCGCTGACGCTATCCTCGATCACGAGCGTGCGTGCCGGATCGGTGCGCATCTTTTCAGCGGCATAGAGGAAGAGGTCGGGCGCCGGCTTGCCGTGTCTCACCATCTGCGCCGTGTAGAGCCGGTCGCCGAAATGCGGCTTGAGGCCGGTGACATCGAGCGAAAGCGAGACGCGGTCGATGTCGCTCGACGAGGCGACGCAAAACGGCCTGTTCAACTCCGATACCACCGCGCCGATCCCGGGGATCGGCTGCAATGCGCCTGCGAAGGTGGCCAGCACCCTCGACTTCAAGCGAGGCAGGAAGCCGTCCGGCACAACCTGTCCCAGATCTCGATAATGCTGCTCGATCGCCTTCGTGCTACGCCCGAGGAACAGCTCGAGCGCCTGCTGCTCGCTGAGCGCGATCCCGAATTCCGACAGCACCTCGGAGAGGCAGCGGCAGCTCAAGAGCTCGCTGTCGACGAGCACGCCATCGCAGTCGAAGATGATCAGGTCGGGCCTGGTTGCGTCCATCGAGGCATTCGATCATATACTCACGGGCTGGGCAATAGCTCGCGGCATGGCTGCCTGACGACGGACGCTTGGCAAGCCCCGCCCCTCAAATCCCGGACGCATCACGGTACTGTTTTGTGCGCCGCCTCCGAACCGGCGGCGGCAAGCGCCGCCCGGCGATCATGAATCAGATTCTCGAGACGATGGGCCGCAACATTCAGGGTTGCAGCATCCAGGGCTTGTTCGTCGTCGTCCGTCCTGGCGCGTTGCGCGCGCAAGACGTCGTCGATCTGAGTTTCGATCTCCAGCAATTCGGAGGCACTTCCAGCGTGCCTTATCCGTTGCCCCAATCCATAGAGCGTATCGAGCGCCGGCTCCCTCGGCTTCAACTCCCCGGATCGGAGAAACCGCCAGGCCGCGGCGAGAACCGTGACGAGCGCGCCAAGCGCCATCGGTGCCAGGAAGATGGCGTTGCTCCACTTGTCCAGGAACGTGAGCTGATTGCCGTTGTAGAACTCCGCTGCACCTGCATGAACGGGAAGAAATGCGCCGGCATCGGTATCGGGCGCCTTGAACTGCGCCAGAATCGGCAATTCAGCCAGAAGGTCCCTGCGAGCCGTCGTGATGGCTTGCGTGAAACCCGCAATCATATCGTTGTCGAGACTCTTCTTGCCGACGAGATAGAAGGCTGTCTGGAGCGTGGTCACGTCATCTTCGGGAACGGGAGGGGATCCGCGCAACGTGCCCTTGGGGATGTCGAAGCTCTCGTAAGCACGCTCCTTCTCGGCAATCGCTCCTGCGCTCTCGATCGGAATCAGAACCGGGGCGGTCTTGGCGTTCTGAGGGAATAGCCCGCGCACCAGCGACAGGTATTTGTCGCTCAGCGGCATCACGAACAGGACGGCACGTATCTCCTTGGTTTCGAGCGCCCGGCGGACCTGATCGAGCGTAACGCCCTTGAATGCAACGTTGGCGCGGTCAAGGTCATACGTCCTTCTCAACACGTCGACGAGCTTCTGATTGGTGTCGCTACCGACCACCCCCACCGTCGAGCGTTTCAGGCCGGCCATGTCCGTGATGGCAGAGCCTGGAGGCGCAACGAGCACCGCCACGGCCTGGGCCAGAACGACGATGGCCTGCGCCTGCGACAAGTCACCAACATCGCCGCGAACGACGGCAAGGTCCGTCTTGCCCGAGGAGAACGCCGCCGCGGATTCGATCGGTCCGGTGGTCTCCACCACCTTGAGCCGCACCGGCGCGTTGTTAACGACAAGCCGGCTTGCCAGCGCCGATACGATCTTTGGAGCGTCGCCGTCCAGCGACCCGACCGCGATCGTCAGCGTCACCGGCTTTACGTACCAGCGGTATGCAAACCAGCTTGCGCCGGTTGCCAGCAGGACCAGAGCCAGGACCACGACGATACGAAGCCAGATCGGCAGCTTGACGGCACCCATGCTCATCCTTGACGGTCATTTAACGCCATAAGCGGCATCAATCTCCACCTGCGGAGGCCTGCAATTTTTGAAAGATTGTCTGTGCACGACTTCATGCCCATCGCGAGCACCAATTCTATTCGGCTTCGAAGAAAGCGTAGTTCTGCCAGCTTCGCATCCGCAGCAGGATCTTCCGCAGCAAGGACAGTTCGTGGACGTGCTCGGTGTAGATGGCGGCTTCGCCTGATGAGCCAAGCGGGACCTGGTAGCTGGACATGTCTTCGGTGATGTCGAGGACTGCCAAGGCCCGGTCTCCGGGCAACACACCGCGAATCTCCTGCAGCGCACCTGTGGCCTGAAGCTGCCCGGCCGCAATGGCATCGATCACAAGGCGGACCTTGGCCTTGAAGACCCGGCCGGGTATGCCCTTGAACAGAACTTCGGCTTCATCGCCCGCCTTGACCCGCTGCAGTGCGTTCTGTTGGAACGCGGCAGCCAAAGCCCGGTCTGCCTGGGTATCGTTCACGAAGATCATGACGGGACGGACTGTCGTCGCGCCGACAAACATGCCTGGCCGCAGCGAGACTTCGGTGACAAATCCGCTGGTGGGCGCCGTCACGGTGGTCTCGCTGAGATGGTACTCAGCCTCCGCCAGTTCATTGCGTAAACGGACAACGGCCGAGTGTTCACCGTCGACTGTCGCGCCATAGGCCTGTCGTGCCCGATCTTGTGCAGCAACGGCCGCGGCCAGTGCCTGGTTTGCCGCATCACGGTTGCGCGTCGCCGTGTCGAGGGTCGCCTGGGCTACGACGTTCTTGTCGAACAACTCCTTCTGTCGCTCGTAGTTGGTCTGCGCAAGGTCCGCTTCTGCCCTGGATTTCTCGGCCGACGCCGTCGCCTGATCGACGGATGCCTTGAGCTCAGCAACACTGGCCTCCGCGTCGGCGAGTCCCGCCCGCTTTTCCGCGACAGCGTACTCGTACGGCTTGGGATCGATTTTGAAGAGAACTTCGCCGGCTTCGAGGTGCTGATTGGTCTTATTCTCCACCGGCACTTCGATCACGCGGCCCCGAACGCCCGGCAATATTGGCGTAACGCTGAAGTAAATGCGCGCATTGGTGGAAAACGGATGGTTGTAGGCCATCGTTATGAACAGCAGCGAAAGGCCGAAAATGCCGCCGAGGGCTGCTGTTGCAAGCGTCCACTGATTGACTGGAATCCTGAACAGCTTGAAGATGGCATAGCAAAGTGCCACGTAGGTCAGGGTGAGCAAGATTTCCATCAGCGGCCTCCTGTCCCGAGCGGATGGCGTCTATCGCTGCGCGGCCTGGCTCCCTGCCACCGGCGCGCCCGCGGCAGTACTGCTTTCGACCAATCTTTCGGCGAGCTCCGCCAGGTCCGATCGGGCGGGCGCCTGGTCTTCGAAACGAGCGAGGCGCTCTTTGGCCTCAAGCTTGGCCTCGACCTCGCCGACCCGGCGCTTCAAAGCCTCCAGCTCAGCCACAGCCTCAACGCGAGACGACGGCTCGCCCGGCTTGTCACTGAAGCCCCAGCCACGGTCCGGCTTGTAGGCCATCGCCCAAATCCAGAGGAATGGCCACAGCACATGCAGCATGAACAGGCTGATCCAACCGGCAGCATGAATGGCATCTTCGTGCGGGTGATGGCGCGCCTTGGCGATGCGTGCCGGAATATCGTGGATCGCGATGATGCCGTAGACCAGCACGATGATGACGAAGAACAGCAAGCCGAGCGCGAAGTAGTTGAGGAAAGGATCTTCCATGTGCGGCCCGGAAAACGGTTGCGTAAGCGTCACTGACTGGTTATCCGCGCGAAAATGCCGCGCCAGATCGCCTGCCATCGATTGACATCGATCAATATCGAATCAGGTCAGCGTCCGGGGCCGTTGATTCAGATCAATGTCAAAGGTGCGGTTAGCCGCACCTGGTTCAGTTCGTTGCGAGCACGATCAGACCCAAGGGCAAGGCTCCACGATGGCCGGAGAGGACTAGGGCGGCAACTTCGTGTCGATGCAGGAGCCACTTTCGACGTCGGATGACAAGCCCCTTACGAGAATATGGAATTCCGGGCGCGTGTCCAACCGATGCATCAGGACTTCGAAGAGTGTTGAGGCAAAACATGGCAACAAATGCGGAGGTGAGACAGCGCTTCTTTCGGCATCTTTGGAAACATTTGCAGGTCATATGGCCGGTCGTGTCAGGGCTGATCGGTTTCCAACTGGCACTCGGCGCCGTGATCGGTTTCCTCGAGCGCTGGTCGGTGAGCGAGACGATCTATTTCACGTTCGTGACCGCTCTAACAGTTGGTTACGGGGATGTGGCCCCAAAGCGCATTGCCTCGCGGATGATTGCAATAGCGATCGCCTTCTCCGGCGTATTGCTGACGGGCCTCGTTGCCGCACTCGGCGTGCGCTCGCTTCAAGACGCGGCCGACGACCACTAGCCGTCACACGCTGAGCGTGCCGGATCGACGGAAAGAATGGCCAAGGGGCATTTGATTTGATGTCAGCGATTTCAGATTTTCCATTTTGGCGTGTGCTGGATCCGATGGAGCGGATCTCCGAGACCTTGTTCGGCCTCATCATGGCTCTCACCTTTATCTGCAGCCTCGGTGTCGCGACGTCGGGCAACATCAAGATCCAAACGATGCTGATCGGTGCGCTCGGCTGCAACCTGGCTTGGGGCATCGTTGACGGCGGTCTTTATCTGTTGGCTCGCATCAATGACCGGGGCGGCAATATCCTGACACTGCGCGCAATACAGCGCGCACCGGATTCCGAAACGGCGCGACGCATCGTCGCCGACGCGCTGCCGCCCGAGTTGGCGTCGCTGTTGCGTCTGGAGGAACTGGAATTGATGCGCCGACGGTTGCAGCAATTGCCTGAGCCGCGCGAGCGCCCGAAGCTCGTGGAGCGGGACTGGATCGGCGCACTGGGTCTTTGCTTGCTGAGCTTCGCTTCAACCTTCCCGGTTGTCATCCCGTTCATATTCCTGAGCGACGCCAAACTGGCACTGCGCGTCTCCTACGCTGTCGCCATCACGATGCTTTTCTGCTGTGGTTACGTATTCGGCTATCGCAGCGGACTTCGGCCCTGGGCGGCAGGCCTTCTGATGGTAGCCTTTGGTGGTGCATTGGTCGGCATCACGATAGTGCTTGGAGGATAGCTAACAATGCGAAAGAGAGGCGCCATAGCACTGTGGCAGGTAAGCCTAGCCTCGATTGCTGCATTCGTTGGCTTGTGGCTTGCGCCGATGACCGGCGGTTTGGTGCGCGCCGAAGCCCCCGAGAGCAGCCCGGGCAGCGCGATCGGGCTCGGCAATCGCGGCTGGTCAGCGGCCGAAACGAAGGGCGCTGCGCCTGTGAGCGAGCCTTCGAGCGAACTCGAAGTCAGCGCCCGCGCGGGGGTTGCATCTGACTACATTTATCGCGGGACGACGATGACCGCTCGCCAGCCTGCGGCCGGCGCCGCCTTTGAAGCAAGGTTCAGCTCGGTATACGCCGGCGCTACAATGGCTACCGTCAAGCTGCCGACCGAACCAGTCGCCGAGTTCACCATGTCAGCCGGCGTCCGCCCGAAGATTGCAAATATCGACTTTGATCTCGGCGTGACCTACTTCGCCTATCCCGGAGAGAAGTTTCCCGGCGTGACGAATGGCATCAATTATTGGGAGGCGGCTATCCGCGGCGATAGAAGCATCGGCGAGTCGTTCCGTATCGCCGCCGGCTACGCCTATTCTCCGAATGTCTCGAACACGGGCGCCTGGAGTCAGTATGTGGCTGCCGGGGTGGGCTACGACGTGCCAACTCGTCTGCTCCCAAAGGACCTGACCGTATCGTTCACGACTGCTGCCGGCTACTTTTGGTTCGGCAACCAGGCTCCGCAACTCGGGAGCTTCCCATTACCTGCCTATCTCAATTGGCATGCAGGCGTGACCTTCACCCGCAAGGCCTTCAACCTCGATTTACGCTACTACGATACCAATCTCTCGAAGGAAAACTGCTTCGTCTATACTGGGGATCCAAACGCGCGGCCAGGTGGTCGTATTGACCCCATTACCAACCCGAGTGGCTTGGTATCGAACTGGTGCGGTGCAACGGTCGTTGCCAAAGCCTGGTTTTCTTTTTAGCTGGGTCGTTTGCAGGTGCCCGTTCATGGCTATCCGGAACTGGCGGCAATCAACCCCTTTCGTACTGCAGCCTTGAGCGCGGCATGATCTTGTTCGGCCTGATCCGCATAGGCCAACGCAAACTTTCCCATGGCAGTATCGAACGCGTCGCTCGAAGAGCCGAGATATCCGCTGATCGTCGCGGATATTTCGCTGGCCTTCGCATGGGCGCGGGCCAGCACCCAACCACAAGCTTGCGCATAGACGTCCAACATTCCGGCGTCGAATGTCTCGACCAAAGGCTTGATCTTGGCATCGTGTAGCTGCCGCACATAGAAATGGCGGCCATTGGGAGCAGTCGTCCAGCCAAGGAAAATGTCCGATGCTGGCTGCATCAAGCGCTGTCCCATTACGACACGCTGTCCGTGATGACCGTATGGGCATCTCCCGGCGTAAGGCTCGAGCACCGACTGTACCGCCTCTTTGAATTGTAGAAAGAGTGCATCGTTTCCCTCCGACATCATCAGGGCGATCCAGCACCTCCGGCCGACGCTGCCGACGCCGACAATTTGATCGCAACGTCGACGAGCCGATAACGATCGAGAAGCCCCCGTCGGTCGGGCGACAACGAGTCCCGGTAGCTACGAAAAAGTTCGTCGAGTGGTGTCGCTGCACCGTCGGTCGTGGTGCTCTGCGGATGGAAGATGAGCGGTGGCTGGTCGGTGATGCGGATTTGTCCACCCACGGAACCAGCAAGCTTCGGGAAATCAAATTCAGAACCCGTGTGAGCCACGGCTTTCGCGATTCGCTTCTTGACGTTTCTCTGCAGGGCCTTGGGCAGGGAGCCGATAAAGTCCGTGGCATTAATTTCCGCATACCAGACCTGTAGCGGATCCATCCTGGAGAACTTGCGCATGTGTTCGCGATACATGCGCGCACAACTGACGGCGCAGTCGCGGGCTCTGGCATCAGACAATCCGTTCGATCTTGCAGCGAGCACGATCGATGCGACAAGCCGCTTGACGTCCCACTCCCAGGACCCGGGCGAGGTCTCATCGAAGTCATTGATGTCGAAGATGACGTTGCGTTCGGGGGTGGCGAATCCGCCAAAATTCAGAAGATGGCAATCACCACAGGCTTGCACTTTCAATCCGGTGGTCGGCGTTCGCGCCAAGTCGGCGGCCATGATACCCGCGGCGCCGCGATAGAAAGCAAAAGGAGATTGCAGCATTCGGCCGTACCGAATCGGAATCAGCTTCTTCACGCGGCCGGCATCCGACCTGTGCAGAAGGTCGATCGGGTTTGCTCGTCCCTTGACGCCGTTCCATCGCCCGTGCTGCTCGCGTGGAATCTTGTCGCGCAGCGCCTTGCCGGCAGCTATCCGCGCGTCAGGCGAGACGATGTGTACCGCGTGGCCGGCAAAGGGGGCCGCGAGATCGAAGATCTGTCTTGTGTGTTCCATGTCGAGCTATCGCAGCGTCTTTCAGGGATACCCAAGAAGTCCGATGTCTGGCCGCACGATCAGCGAGATCGTGAACGTGATGAGTGTCCTGACTGGCAAACAACTTACGAGCCGCCTTGCTGTTGTTGCCAGGCGCGCACGCCATCCGTCGTCCGTTCATGAAAAGCGTTCGGTCCCACGACCGCTTCGATCCCAGCGCGCCTCATATCGTCTCGTACGGCATCCCGCACCCGGGCAAAAGCAACGGTGACGCCCGTCGTCTTTAGCTCCTTGATCAGGCCTGACAGCTCGTCCCCTGCGCTGACGTCGATAAAATTGACCGCAGCGAAGTCCAGAAGCACGCGCTTCACGTCTGGCCGCTCGGCCAGTGACACCTTCAAAGCCGCACTCATGTGGCCGATGCTCGCGAAGAAGAGGTCACCGCCCACTCGCCAAATCAGCAGTCCCGGAAATGTTGCGGCCTCGGGATGCCGCTGCACACTGCGATAGGCCTCAGCGCCTGGAAGTTGACCGAGCTCGTCCCCCTTTGGATGACTGGTCAGATAGATCAACGTCAGCAACGAAAGCACGACGCCCAGGGCGATGCCCTGGAGCACCCCCAACGTCAGTTCGCCGGCGATGACAATCAGGGTGTTTGCAAACGACCAGCGGCTTCGGACGAACAATTCGCGCAGATAGCTCGGCTTCGTCAGATGCAACATTGCCGCAATGACGATGGCCGCGAGCGCCTGCGTCACATGGCCCCCGCCGTGCCTGCGGCACTCGTCGTCATGGCTGCAGCGACGATCATGATCGGATTGCTCGGAGGAGAAGCTACGGGTGTGCACGTAGCCGCATCTGATCCCGCTAGAATTGTGACCGGAGCCGCGGCTGCCAAGAGCCGAGGCTCAAACCCCGGGCATGGAGCGCCGCGAAGACCGGCGCGAAGACCGCCAGGACCGGCGCGACGACCGCGAAGACCGGCGCGACGCAAGAAGGGGTGACACTCCCCCGACGACGGGCAGCACAGCTCCCCAAAAGTAGTTTGAGCGAAAGAGAAAAACTCGTCGTCCGGCTACCGCATGTTCGCGCCGAATGAGCGGGCATGCGGGGTTCCGCTCCAGCCCTGTTGATCCAGATCAACGGGACGCGATGCAGCGGCGCAACGCTCCATACCTGCGTCGCGCCAACAGCGACGAAAATTTGTCGTGCTTTTCGATCCTAACGATGAACCCAGGCGTCCCATTCACTCCAAGACCTTCGAGAGATGGACGGGCCTTGCAATCCTTCTGGGAACAGCAGTGTTGATCGTCGCTCTATCGTATCTGGCTGATCTTTAGTTGGTGCTCGCAGCGCAATGCGCCTACGTCGCCGCTAATACGGCAGCCTCTGGCAAAAGTCTTAAGCCGGCAGACCAACGGTCCACACCGACGACATTGTCTCCGACGTGCAGTCCCGGTCGATGAGTCGGCCGGCACGTTTGTACGACTCACCCCGCCTTCTTCTCGATCCTGAAGCCGTTCGAGTCCAGTTCGCTCATGATCACTTTGGTCAAGTGCGAACATTCCGCCGGCTTGATCCAGGATGGGCTCCTCCAATCGGGATCGTCTTCCTTCGGGTAGCTGACAAAAGCAGAGCGAATGGCTGCCTCAATGACTTCTACTGGATCCGGCATTGGAGTTTTCTTTCCCGGTTGAGCACCCTGGCGCCGCTTTTTATTTGCGACCGGCGCTCATCAGCGCGGCACGGAAAGGGCGGCCCGTAAGCCGCCCCGTGTCGCCTCGCGGATGGCCTACTGACAGACATGCATCAGGCCGTCATCGCCTTTGATCAGGCTGCCTGGATCACAGACGATTCCATAGCGCGCCTTGTAGCCAGCCCATCCATCAACGCCATACCAAGGGCCATTCGCAGGATAAGCCCTTTGCAGGTAGAACGGACTGGTCTGGATGGCGCCCCCCGCATAATAGGCATTGGCTGCCAAAGCCCCGCTACCGACGTAGGGCCGGCCGCCATAGTAGCCAGTACCACCCCAGCCCCAAGGTTGGGTGGCGGCGACGGTTGCCGTGCCAGCCGCGCCTGCAAGGCCGGCGTAGTTAACCGCCATCGGGCCCGCAATGCCGGCCGAGTCGTACTGGTACGCAGCCCGCCGGTTTTGCCGGCGTGCAACGCCCGCAACGCTCACCGGCGTCAACGGACGACCGACTCGCGCCTGGGCACTATCGATCGATAGCGAAACGCCGCGTTGCTCAGACCAGCTGAAGGAGAGCAATGCCGCGCACGCGAAGGTCGAGGTCGCTATTGCAAATTTTCTCAAACTCATCTGGTTCATGGATTGGCTCCACGGTTTTCCTGCCCATTGCAGACGATGCGCCGTCACGATCGGCGTGCGCCTTGCGCTAGATCAACGTTTCCTGACGAGATTACCTGCCTCCATAGGGCCAATAGCACTGACGCACCGCTGCTTGCGGCCTTTCTGTCCTTATTGGACTACCTGCCGGTAGATTGCCGGCGGCACCGCAGGCAGCCGGCGAATGTTGCCGACGATCGCGTAACCGCCGCGCCCGAACAGGGTCGGAAAATAGGATGGCGCCGTCGCATCGACCGTGACGCCAAACACCGCGGTGCCGAGGCGGCGCGCCTCCTGCAGGGATTTGCGGGTGTCCTCGATCGCAAAGCGTCCCTCGTAGTGATCGACATCGTTCGGCTTGCCGTCGGTGAGAACGAGCAGCAGCTTCTTGCGGTGCGGCTGGCGCGCGAGCCCGGCCGTGGCATGGCGCACCGCCGCACCGATGCGGGTGTAGTAGCCGGGCTGATGACCGCAACCCCCATCATCATCCTGTTCGCCGCGGAGCTCCGGCGGATGGGCGTGCTGTCGACGGCGGCGACCGTATCTGCGATCTGTCTGTTCGGTCGCGATCGCGGTGGTGCTGTTCACGACGCAGTAGGATGCCGGTTCCGCATCCGCAATTCCCCGTGCTTGATCTCCGGCAATCGCTCTGTTTCGATAGATTCCATTCGTCGCTTCAATTTCGGATAATTTAATTTTTTGGAATCGAAATGTTGCACGCTGCGTTGTTGGTTGGCTTTGCCTCGACCACTCCGTGTGTTCCGCTTCCGGACTGCCGCGCATGTAAAACCGACCTTGCCGGCGCGCGCCGCGTTGACACGAACTCACTTTCATGGATGCTAGCCAGCGTCGTTCCTGGGTTGCTCGTTCACCGAGAGGCATCGTGACCGTTCACCGCACCGGCATTGGGAATCGGCTTCTGGCGGCGTTGCCGCCCGAGGATCTGGGCTTGCTCACGCCCCACTTCCAGAAGGTCTCGTTCGAAGCCGATGCCGTCCTGGTGCGGTCGGGCGACGAACTCGACCCGGTTTATTTTCCCCACAGCGGCGCGATCGCCTTCATGCTCGATATGCCGGACGGGCAAACGGTCGCAACCACGTTGATGGGACGGGAAGGTGCTTTGGCCTCGTTCTCCGTACTCGGTCCGTCGCATTCATCCGTCACAGCGACTGCACGCCTGGCGGGCACGGCATCGCTGATATCCGCCGCGAAGTTCCGGGCTGCCTGCGCGCGGAGCGCGGCCATCAGGCATGTCGTGCAGGTGCACGCCCGCGCGCTGTTGTTACAGCTCCAGCACGTCGCCGCCTGCAACGCGCTGCATCGCGTCGATGGCCGCATGGCGCGGTGGCTGCTGCAACTGCACGACCGCGTTCCCGATGATCTTCTTCCCGTGACGCAGGAGGCGCTTGCACAATTGCTCGGGGTGCGGCGGACGACCGTCACTTTGACGATGAGCAAGCTTCGCGAGGCGGGCGCCATCCCGTCCGACCGGCGCGGCTTCGTAGAGATCCACCGGGCGCGGCTGGAGAGGGCCGCATGCGACTGCTATGCGCTCATGCAGCAGAAGATCGATCGGATGTATTGCCAGGAATTGTCGGCGCCGCAACCCGCGTTTGCCCCAGTCCGGGAAAGCTCGATTGCCACCTTCGACGAAGCGGGTCCTGAATCCAGAGCCGCTTCGCGAGAGAGAAGATGAAGCATGTTCTCGATCCGATCAGCCTGAAATAGCCAACAGTGTCGCACGAGCACGTGCCCACGAAATAGACGAAAATGTAGGGTGGGCAAAGCGAAGCGTGCCCACCACTTCTGCGCGATGTAGAGAGAATACGGTGGGCACGGCGCTCGCGCGCCTTTGCCTACCCTAAGGTACCGTCGAATTGGCTACCGCCGCTGGTTGTACACGTCGATGCAGACCGCACCGAGCAGCACCAGGCCCTTGATGACCTGCTGGTAGTCGATGCCGATGCCGAGGATGGACATGCCGTTGTTCATCACGCCCATGATCATGGCGCCGACCACGGCACCGCCGACGCGCCCCACGCCGCCATAGGCCGACGCGCCGCCGATGAAGCACGCGGCGATGACGTCGAGCTCGAAGCCAAGGCCCGCCTTCGGCGTTGCGGTGTTGAGCCGCGCGGCGAAGACGAGACCGGCGAGCGCAGCCAGCACACCCATGTTGACGAAGGTGAAGAAGGTCAGCCGCTCGGTCTTGATGCCCGACAGGCTGGCCGCCTTGGCGTTACCGCCGACGGCATAGATCTGGCGGCCGATCACGGTTCGGCGGGTGACGAAGCCGTACAGCGCGATGAGGGCGCTCATGATCACGAGCACGTTAGGCAGGCCGCGATAGGTCGCAATCAGATAGGTGAAATAGAGCACCGCACAGGCGAGCACGACGTTCTTTCCGAGGAAGAACGCGTAGGGCTCGACCTCGATGCCGTGCGACTGCTCGCGCGAACGGTTCTTCGCGCCAGCATAGACCAGTCCGAGGGCCAGCACGGCGCCGATCAGCATCGAGGTCGGATGCAGCGTGCCGGCCTCAGGCAGGAACTCCGGAATGAAGCCCGAGGACAATTTCTGGAAGGTCGACGGGAACGGTCCGAGCGATTGGCCCTGCAACACCGCGAGCGCAAGGCCCTTGAACACGAGCATGCCGGCCAGCGTCACGATGAAGGACGGAATCTTGAAATAGGCGACCCAGTAGCCCTGCGCGGCGCCGATCGCCGCGCCCACCAGCAGGCACGCGATGAAGGCGACCGTGTAGTCGACATGATAGCTCACCATCAGCAGCGCGGCCACGGCGCCGACGAACCCGGCTACCGAGCCGACCGAGAGATCGATATGCCCGGTGACGATCACGAGCAGCATGCCCAGCGCCATGATGACGATGTAGCTGTTCTGCAGCACCAGATTGGTGAGATTGAGCGGCTGCAGCAGCGTGCCGCCGGTCATGATCTGGAAGAACAGCATGATCGCAATCAGCGACATCAGCATGCCGTAGTTGCGCAAATTGTTCTTGATGAAGCCAGCGTGCCGGCGCTCCTCGGGCAGCGAAACCGTCTTGTCGGTCATGGCTGCATTCCTCCCATCTCCGCGGCCTCAGGCACGCCGTTCCCGTTGCTTCTCTCATTGCGCATGATGGCGCGCATGATCTTCTCTTGCGTCGCCTCATGGCCGGCGAACTCGCCGACGAAAGCGCCGTCGTTCATGACGCAGATGCGGTCGCAGATGCCGAGCAGTTCCGGCATTTCCGACGAGATCACCACCACGCCCCGACCGGCCTCCGCCAGCTCGTTGATGATACAGTAAATCTCATATTTGGCACCGACGTCGATACCCCTCGTCGGCTCGTCCAGGATCAAAACCTTGGGGTCGGTCATCAGCCATTTCGACAGCACGACCTTCTGCTGGTTGCCGCCCGAGAGCTGGCCGGTCTCCTGGTAGACGTCGGAGCAGCGGATGCGCATCCGGTTGCGGTAGTCGCTTGCCACCTTCAGCTCGGCAATGTCGTCGATCACCTTGCCGGGGGCGACCTGGTCGAGGCTGGCCAGCGTAATATTCTTGCGGACGTCGTCGGCCAGGATCAGGCCGAGCTGCTTGCGGTCCTCGGTGACATAGGCGAGGCCGGCATCGATCGCCGCCGCCACGTTCGGCAGGACGATCTCGTTACCCTCGAGCCGGATGTGGCCGGTGATATTGGTGCCCCAGGAGCGGCCGAACAGGCTCATGGCGAATTCGGTGCGCCCTGCCCCCATCAGCCCGGCGATCCCGACGACCTCGCCGCGCCGCACACCGAAATTGATGTTCTTGATGACCTGCCGGTCGGGATGGATCGGATGGTAGACCGACCAGTTCTCGACCTTCAGGACCGGCTCGCCGATCTTGGCGCTCCGCTCGGGGAATCGGTGGGCGAGATCGCGGTTGACCATGCTGCGGATGATGCGGTCCTCCTGGACCTGCTCGCTCCGGCAGTCGATGCCATCCACGGTGCGTCCGTCGCGCAGCACCGTGATGTGGTCGGCGACCTTGGCGACTTCGTTCAGCTTGTGGGAGATCAGGACCGAGCCGATGCCCTGCTCACGAAATTTCATCAGGCGCTCGAGCAGCGCGGCGCTGTCGGCCTCGTTGAGGCTGGCGGTCGGCTCATCCAGGATCAGCATCCGCACGCGCTTGGAGAGCGCCTTGGCGATCTCGACCAGCTGCTGCTTGCCGACGCCGAGATCGGTGATCAGCGTATCCGGCGACTCCTTCAGACCGACCTGGGCCAGGAGTTCCCGGGTCCGGCGGTAGACCTCGTCTCGGTCGATGACGCCGAGCTGTGAAGGCGGATGCGAGAGAAAGATATTCTCCGCAATCGACATCAGCGGGATCAGCGCCAACTCCTGATGGATGATGATGATGCCGAGCGCCTCGGAATCATTGATGTCGCGGAAGCGGCGCTCCTCGCCCTCGAATACGATGGTTCCTTCGTAGCTGCCGTGGGGGTAGACCCCGCTCAACACCTTCATCAGGGTGGATTTTCCGGCGCCGTTTTCGCCGACCAGGGCATGGATCTCCCCGGCCTGAACCGAGAAATTGACGTCGCGCAGTGCCTGCACGCCCGCAAAGCTCTTGCTGACGCCGCGCATTTCCAACATTGCCGTCATGGCTTCGTGTCCCGTCGTTAGCTCACCTCTCCCCGCTCGCGGGGAGAAGTCGAAATGCGCGCTTAGCGCGGATTTCGGGTGAGGGGGAGTCTCCGCGACACCATCTATCCCCACCCTCGTGGAGACTGCCCCTCACCCCAACCCTCTCCCCGCAAGCGGGGAGAGGGAGGAGGCGCGCACCTTACTGGAATTGCGCCTTCTTGTAGTAGCCGCTGTCAACCAGGACCTTCTCCCAATTGTCCTTGTAGACCACGACCGGCTTCAGCAGGTAGGACGGCACGGTCTTGGAGCCGTTCTCATAGGTCTTGGTGTCATTCACCGTGACCTGCTTGCCGGCCAGCGCCGCGTCGACCATATCGGCGGTCACCTTGGCAAGGTCGCGGGTGTCCTTGAAGATGGTCGAGTACTGGTCGCCGCGCAGCATCGCCTTGATCGAGGGCACCTCGGCGTCCTGGCCGCTGATGATCGGCATCGGCTGGTCGGCACTGCCGTAGCCCACGCCCTTCAGCGACGAGATGATGCCGATCGAGAGACCGTCATACGGCGACAGCACCGCGTTGACCTTCTTGTTGCCGTAGTAGGCGCTGAGCAGGTTGTCCATGCGGGCCTGCGCGGTAGCGCCGTCCCAGCGCAAGGTCGCGACCTTGTCCATGCCCATCTGGCCGGACACGACGACGAGCTTCTTGCTGTCGATGTAAGGCTGCAGCACCGACATCGCGCCGTTGTAGAAGAAGTAGGCGTTGTTGTCGTCGGGCGAGCCGCCGAACAGCTCGATGTTGAACGGACCCTTGCCTTCCTTCAGGCCCAGTCCCTTCTCGATCGACTGCGCCTGCAAGACGCCAACCTGGAAGTTGTCGAAGGTCGCGTAGTAGTCGACGTTCGGCGTGCCGCGGATCAGGCGGTCATAAGCGATGACGGTGATGCCCTTGGCCTTGGCCTGCTTGAGCACGTCGGAGAGCGTGGTGCCGTCGATTGCGGCGATCACGAGCGCCTTGGCACCCTTCGTCACCATGTTCTCGACCTGCGAGAGCTGGTTCGGAATGTCGTCCTCGGCGTATTGCAGGTCGGTGTTGTAACCGCGCTCCTTCAGCACCTTGACCATGTTGTTGCCGTCATCGATCCAGCGCGCCGATGATTTCGTCGGCATCGAGATACCAACGGTCGGCTTGTCCTGGGCCAATGCCGGGGCCGATGAGGCCATCGCGGCGGCGCCCGCGAATGCGAGCGCGAGAACGGTCGTCTTCAGTTTCAGCATACTTCACTCCCTCAGGTGTAAGAACGTTGTCGTTGCAGTGAGAACTCGGTGTGTTGTGTGATGCTTTGGATCTCCTATTCAAGCTTGACGTCGGGCTCCGCGCGACCGCGCGCGGCAGCCTCGAGGATGAAGGTGCAGCCGGCTTGCGGATCGGCGGCGCGTGCCGCCGTATCCATATCCTGCCACGCCGAGGTGACAAGGAGGCGTGACAGATCGGGCCCGATGAAGGCGGGACAGCTCGACTGCAGCGCCGGCACTGCCAGCGAGCGCAAGCGCTCGCCTTCCGGACTATAGATGTCGACGCAGGCGCCGCCCCAGCGTGCGTTCCAGATCAATCCGTCGGCATCGACCACCGAGCCGTCGAGACCGCCGACGCCGGTGTGGCGCACCAGCACCTCCGGCTCGCCGCGCGGCAATCCCGTCGCCGGATTGAGCGAAACGCGATAGAGCACGTGCCGCGCAGTGTCGGCGAAATATCCGATGGCGCCGTCCGGCGAGAAGCAGATCGAGTTCGGAATGCTGATGCCGGGAAACAGCATCGAGATCTTGCCGCGGTGGAGCGCGTAGATCGCGCCGGCGCCCGCTTCCGCCTTGCGGCCCATGGTGCCGATCCAGAACGTTCCGGATTGATGCACGCGCGCGTCGTTCGACCGCGTCGCCGGGTTGTTGTCTTCCAGCGGGCGATAGAGCGTCATCGTGCCGTCAGCTAGCCTGCGGATGTAGAGGCCGTCCTCGGCCACGATCAGCTGCCGCTCGGCATCGATGCGGCCGAGCGCGCTCGCCATCCGGCCGAGGGCGTGGACGCGGATATTGCCAGTCCCGAGATGAGCCTCGTAAAGGCGGCCTTCCCGGATGTCGAACCACCAGGCGGTATCGGTGGCGACGTCATAGGTCGGCCCCTCGCCGAGATGGCAATGCTCGGCGCACAGGACAGAGGTCGGCACCTGCTCGGTCATGGCGAGCTCACCCCAAAGCGATACACGGTGCGGTGCTTGTAAACGCTGCCGGGTGCAAGACGCGGGCTCGGGAAATCCGGCCGGTTCGGCGAATTCGGCCAGATGTGCGGCTCGAGGCACAGCGCGTCGGACTGCCTATACAACCGGCCGCCCTTGCCCGCCACCGAGCCGTCGAGGTAGTTGCCGGAATAGACCTGCAAGCCCGGCTGGTCCGTGAACAGCTCCATGACGCGCCCCGAGCGCGGCGCCTCCACACGCGCAGCAAGACGCAAGCTGCCGTCAAGCGGAAG
The DNA here is from genome assembly GCF_059803515.1 of Bradyrhizobium sp. UFLA05-125. Lineage (NCBI taxonomy): Bacteria > Pseudomonadati > Pseudomonadota > Alphaproteobacteria > Hyphomicrobiales > Nitrobacteraceae > Bradyrhizobium > Bradyrhizobium sp. UFLA05-125. Next base: position 32,315 of record NZ_JBANBJ010000021.1, read on the forward strand.
GCAGAACGTGTGATCGTAGCCCTTGCCGTTGCGCAATTGCTGATCGCTCTGACGGATCCGCGCACCGACCGCGGTCGGCGTCCGGAAGTCGAATGGCGTGCCGGCAACCGCGTGCGGCGGCCCCGCCAGCGGGATCGCGGTCGGATCGATCGCCAGGAAATGATCAGCGGCGACCATGAGCTTGTGGTCGAGGATCGGCGTCCCCGACGTCGCCCCTTCCAGATTGAAGAAGCTGTGATTGGTGAGATTGACGATCGTCGGACGATCGCTCCTCGCCTCCATGCTGACCGACAGCTCCGCAGGTCCGGTCACGCGATAGCTGAGACGAACGTCGAGCCGGCCGGGGTAACCTTCCTCACCGTGCTCGCTCGTGTAAGTGAGCGTGAGCGCAGGCTCCGCGCCGTCAGAGAGGTCGGCGATCTGCCAGAGCTTGCGGTCAAAGCCGTCCAGGCCCCCGTGCAGCGCGTTCGGGCCGTTGTTGGCGGCGAGTTGCACAGTCTCGCCATCGAGCACGAAGCGCGCGTCCGCGATACGGTTGGCGTAGCGGCCGACGGTTGCACCGAAAAACTTCCGTTCAGCGAGATAACCGGCGAAGTCGTCATAGCCGAGCACGACGTCGTCGGTAGCGCCCTTGGCATCCGGGGCGATCAGCGCCTGAATTACCGCACCATGAGTGATGATGCGCGCTTCGAAACCGCCCTGCCCACGCAGCACCACGCGCTCGACGGCACGGCCATCCGGCAGCGTTCCGAAGACGTCCTTTGTGATGCTGCTGACTGCCATGATCATTCCACGAACGGTTCGACGACGTTGCGTTTGCCGAGCATGAAGGCGTCGGCGACGAGACGGAACGGCGTCAGGTCGACATCGCTCTCCCCCGTCGCCGCAAGCTCGACGAAACGCCGGTAGAGCCCGCGATATTCGGCTTCCGGCTCTTCCGCAAGGGCTTTGCCGTCGACCGCCATGCGGGCGCCGCCGCCCGACAGCGTCATCCGGCCCTGATCGGTCTCGGCTACGATGTCCCAGCTCTGCGGTCCGGTCTGTCGGAAGTCGAACTCGGCCGTGATCGGCAGGCCGCCTGCGTCGGTGAGTGCCAAATTCGCCGCAATCGGCGCGTCGCGATTGGCTGGGAACGACAAGTCCGCCGCCGTCACGAACACCTGGCGCGGCAGGATGCGGGTCAGGATCGAGAGCGCATTGATGCCGGGATCGAATACGCCGAGCCCGCCCGGCTCCCAGATCCAGCCCTGCCCCGGATGCCAGACGCGGACGTCTTCCTTCCAGCTTATGTGGACGGAGTTGATCCGGCGCGCGGCGAGCCATTGCCGCGCCGGCTCGACGGCGGGGGCAAAGCGCGAATGCCAGGTCGCAAACAGCGTCCGCTTCGCATCTTTAGCCTTCATGACCAGCGGATCGAGCTCGCCGAGGCTGAGGCCCGGTGGCTTCTCCAACATGACATGCTTTCCGGCGGCAAGCGCCGCGACGGCCTGCGCGCGCCGCACCTGCGGTGGCGTGCACAGCGATACCGCATCGATCGGCGGGCCCTTTGCCAGCAGCTCCTCGATGCTGGCGAAATGCGGCAGGTCCGGCAGCGAGGCATTGCGGCTCGCGATGGCGACAAGGCTTGTGCCCGGTGTTGCCGCGATCGCGGCGACGTGCTGGTCTCGCGCGATCTTGCCGAAGCCGACGATGGCGATGCGAAGTTCAGTCACTTTTATTCTCCAGATTGCGCCGATGACGTCGCCTGAGCCGGCGCCGTCTCGATCACCGTGCCTTCATGACGGCTCATGCCATTGTGGATGACGAAGACCATGGCGGCCGAGGCGGCCTCGACGTCGCCTGCCGCGATCGAATCGACGATCTTCTGGTGCCAGAGCAGCACCGTGTCGCGATCCTCGACCTCGACCGGCGCGCTGAGCAGGAAGGACGCTCGCAAGGCAGCTTCAATGACATGGCCGATCGAGCGCATGAACAGATTGCCCGACGCCCGCGCGACCGCAACGTGCAAGGCGAGGTCCGCATCGGCGAAGGCGGCGGAATCGGATGCTTCGCGCCGCATGCGATCCATGCTGCGCCTGAGCTCAGCGAGGTCCTCCTCCGAGCGCCGCGCAGCCGCGAGCATCGCTGCGCGCGGCTCGACCGCGAGACGGATCTCGGCGAGGTCGTTGAGGAAGCGTTTGTCGATGCCGGCGTCGAGATGCCAGGCCAGCACGTCGGCGTCGAACATGTTCCAGGCGCCGCGCTCGCGCACGACGGTGCCGACCCGCGCCTTGGTGGTGAGCAGACCTTTTGCCACGAGCGTCTTCACGCTCTCGCGCAGCACCGGCCGCGAGACACCGAACATCGAGGTCAGCTCGGCATCACCAGGCAGCCGCGTACCTTCGGCATAGCGGCCGGCAATGATGTCGACGCCGATCGAGCGGGACACTTCCGCATGGTTGGAATGGGCCCGCCGCGTCGGGATGACGACGATGCGCGAGGTCATGGCGTGGCTCCCGCGGGTCTCACGGTCGGCCGGCGCGCGATCGCGATCATGACTTGCTGGAGAGCGATGAAGGCGAACAGCAGAACGCCGGTCGCGATCTTGGTCCACCAGCTCGACAGTGTCCCGTCGAAATTGATGTAGGTCTGGATCAGGCCCTGAATGAGGACGCCGAGGAACGTTCCGACCACCGAGCCCTGCCCGCCCGTGAGCAGCGTGCCGCCGATCACCACCGCAGCGATGGTGTCGAGCTCGACGCCGACGGCGGAGAGCGAATAGCCGGCGCCGGTGTAGAAGGAAAAGACGATGCCGGCGATGCCTGCGAGCAGGCTCGACAGCATGTAGATGCGGATCGTCATTTTGCCGACGGCAACACCCATCAGGCTCGCCGTGACCCGGCTGCCACCGAGCGCATAGACGTTGGCGCCGAAGCGGGTGAGCTGCAGCAGCAGCGCGCCACCGATCACGATGACCAGCATGATGATTGCAACCGCCGTCAGTCGTCCACCTCCCGGCAGTCGCAGCGCAAAGTCCGAGACCGTCGAATAGATCGGCGCCGTGATCGGCACCGATTCCGTCGAGAGCAGGAAGCTCGCGCCACGCGCGAGGAACATGCCGGCCAGCGTGACGATGAACGGCGGCAGGTCGAACAGATGGATGACGGCGCCAATCGCCGCGCCGAAGGCCGCGGACAGCGCCAGGATCGCCACGAAGGCGACCAGCGGCGGCATGCCCCAGCGCTCGATCGCGAGCGCGACGAACACGGTGGTAAAGCCGATCACCGAGCCGACCGACAGGTCGATTCCGCCCGAGATGATCACGAAGGTCATGCCGGTCGCGACGATGCCGAGGAAGGCGTTGTCGGTGAGGAGATTGCAGACCACGCGGGTCGAGGCAATGTTGGAAAATTGCAGCGCGCAGAGCACGAAGCCCGCGACGAGCACGATGGCCGTAATGAGGACGGGCGGCAGGCCTTTCATGCTTTCGTCCCCCGGATACGCGCCACGATGCCGGCCATACCGGTCAGCTTCGGCGATTGCAACAGCAGCACCGCCAGCACCACCACGGCCTTGACCAGGAGGTTGAATTCCGGGGGATAGCCCGACAAGAGAATGCCCGTGTTCATCGTCTGGATGATGAGCGCGCCGAGCACGGCGAGCAAGAGGCTGAAGCGGCCGCCGAACAACGAGGTTCCGCCAATGACGACGGCCAGGATCGCATCGAGCTCGAGCCAAAGGCCGGCATTGTTGGCATCAGCCCCCATGATGTCGGCTGCGGCGATCACGCCGGCGAGCGCCGCGCACACGCCGCACCAGACATAGACGGCCAAAATCATGGCGCGCGTGCCGACGCCGGCGAGCTCGCTCGCGCGCGCATTGCCGCCGGTCGCCTCGATCAGGAGCCCGAGCGCAGAGCCGCGCACCACGGCGCCGGTGAGGATCAGCATCCCCACGGCAATCGCGACCGGCACGGGAACGCCAAGGATGGCGCCGTTGCCGAGCCAGACCAGATCGGGCGAGGTGAAGGTCACGATGCGCCCCTCGGTGATGAGCTGGGCGATGCCACGGCCGGCGACCATCAGGATCAGCGTCGCGACGATCGGCTGCATGCCGAGGATGCTGACGAGGAAGCCGTTCCAGAGGCCGCAGACAAGGCCCGCACCGAGCGCAGCGGCCAGCACCACCGGCAGGCCGTGGCTATCAGCTAGGCTCGCGGCGATCGCGCCCGAGATCGCCATGACCGCACCGACCGACAGATCGATGCCGCGCGTGGCGATCACAAGCACCATGCCGAGCGAGAGCAGCGCCACCGGCGTGCCGCGATTGAGCACGTCGATCATGCTGCCGAACAGTCGCCCGTCCTGAAGGCGCAGATCGAAAAATTGTGGCGAGACTGCGCGGTCGACCGCCAGGATGACGATCAGCGCAAATATCTGGGCAAGGCCTCGGCGCGGCAGAAGAGCGGTCATGGCCTGCCCTCCTGCGCGACAGCGCTGCCGTCGGCGGCGATCGCCGCCAAAATATTGGAGACGTCGATCGCCTCGCCCTGCAACTCCTCGACATGGACGCGATCGCGCAGCACGACGACACGATCCGAATAGGTGACGATCTCGTCGAGCTCGGAGGAGATCACGAGCAGCGCGAGGCCGTCGTCGCAGAGCTCGCGGATCAGGCGGATGATCTCGGCATGCGCGCCGACGTCGATGCCACGGGTCGGCTCGTCCAGTACGAGGAGCCGCGGCGAGGTCGCGAGCCAGCGCGCCAGCAGCACCTTCTGCTGATTGCCGCCGGACAAAAGGCCGACCGGGCGCTCGGGGTCAGGCGGACGGATGTCGAGCAGTTTTATGAAGCGCGCAGCGATCTCATCCTGCTCGCGGCGCGACAGTGGCAGGTAAAGGCCGCGCTTGGCCTGGAGCGCGAGCACGATGTTCTCACGCACCGTGAGCTCGGCGACGATGCCTTCGGTCTTGCGCTCCTCCGGGCAGTAGCCAAAACCGTAGCGGACGCCGTCGCGCGGGGTTTGCAGCCGCACTGGCGCGCCCTCCACTTTCACCTGGCCCTGATCGGAACGCTCGGCGCCGAACACCAGCCGCGCCGTCTCGGTCCTCCCCGAGCCCAGGAGACCGGCAAGACCTACGACCTCGCCATGGCGCAGTTCGAGATTGAATGGCGCGACGTAGCCAGCCTTCCCGTAGTTTTCGAAGCTCGCGCAGATCTCACGCGCCTGATGCTCGCTCGCAGCCGAGCGTGCGCTAGTGGTCTCCGCAAGCTCGCGACCGAGCATCATGCGGATGAGTTCGAGGCGCGACAGCGATGCGGTCTCGCGCTCGCCGACCAGGCGGCCGTTGCGCAGGACGGTGATGCGGTCGGAGATTTCGTAGACCTGGTCGAGGAAGTGGCTGACGAAGACGATGCCAATGCCGCGGCCGGCAAGCTGTCGCATGATCTTGAAGAGAATCTCGACCTCGTGGCGGTCGAGGCTCGCGGTCGGCTCGTCGAGAATGAGAACCCGCGCCGACAGGTCGACGGCGCGTGCGATCGCGGTGACGTGCTGGATCGCGACGGAGTAGTTGCCGAGCGGCGCCGCCACGTCAATGTCGAGGCCGAACTCGGCGAGCAGCGCCTTTGCGCGCCGCCGCATCTCGCCTTCGCGGACGATGCCGAAGCGCATCGGTTGCCGGTCGAGAAAAAGATTCTGCGCCACCGACAGATTGGGCAGCAGATTTACTTCCTGGTAGACGGTGGCAATACCAGCTTGCAGCGCCGCCTTCGACGATCGTGGCGCGACCTCGACGCCACCGAGCCGAACGATTCCGGCATCGCGCGGGAATACGCCGGTGACCACCTTGATCAGCGTGGACTTGCCGGCGCCGTTCTCACCGAGCAGGGCATGGATCTCGCCGGCACGAAGCGTGAAATCAACGTCCTGCAACGCATGCACAGCGCCAAAACTCTTGCTGATCCCGCGCACCTCCAGCAGACAAGGGGCAGAATCCGGGCCGGTCTCCATTGCGACGTCACTCCCGCCGGCGTCCGCTTGTGGGGTTGCGGACGTCCAGCCAATTCACCACGCTTAGCAGTTTCGAAGGGGGGTGCGCCACTGGAGCGACTGGTTTGAGCATGATCTTGTCGGAAAACCGCTACACACTTTTCCGGATCATGCTCGCCCGCCACAGTGGCGCACGATAGGGCTCAGTAACCGAGGCCCTTCTTGCTGTCATAGACCTTCTGCGGATCGTCGGAGGCGGTGTAGAGCTTCGATTCCGTCTGGATCCACTTCGGTGGAACGGTGCCCTTGTCCTTGAAGGCGGCGATGACGTCGAGCGCCGGCCCGGCCATGTTCGGCGTCAGCTCCACCGTGGCATTGGCTTCGCCTGCGGCCATCGCCTTGAAGATGTCGGGAACCGCGTCGATCGAGACGGTCAGGACGTCCTTGCCGGGCTTGAGGCCGGCTTCCTTCATGGCCTGGATCGCGCCGACCATCATGTCGTCATTATGCGCATAGACCGCGCAGATCGACTTGCCGCCGCCTTCGGCCTTGATGAAGCTCTCCATCACTTCCTTGCCCTTGGCGCGGGTGAAGTCGCCGGTCTGGCTACGCACCACCTTCAGGTTCGGATGCTTGGCGACGACGGAGTCAAAGCCCTTCTTGCGGTTGGTGGCGACGCTGGCGCCGACCGTGCCCTGCAATTCGACGACGTTGCAGGCCTTCTCGCCGACCGTCTTGGCGAGCCACTCGCCGGCAACCTCACCTTCGTGCACGCTGTCCGAGGTGACCGCGGTGAGATAGAGGTCCTTGCCCGAGGGATCGATGTCGCGGTCGAGCAGCACGACCGGGATCTTGGCTTCCTTGGCCTCCTTCAGCACCGCGTCCCATCCGGTCGAGACGACCGGCGCGAGGAAGATCGCGTCCACGTTCTGCGCGATGAAGGACCGGATCGCCTTGATCTGGTTCTCCTGCTTCTGCTGCGCGTCGGCAATCTTCAGGTTGACCTGGCGCTTGGCCGCTTCCTGCTTGGAGACCGAGGTCTCCGCGGCGCGCCATCCGGATTCCGATCCGATCTGCGAAAAACCGATGGTGAGCTGGCCGGCATTGGCCGGCAGCGAAAGCAGCAGTGCGGCGGTGGCGCTGGCCGCAAAGAGGGCTTTGAGGGTCATCAGGCGTGTCTCCCAAAAATGTTTATCTCGGATGCCAATCGGTATCATGGCACCTGCTAGACCGCCCCTCTGGGCGGCGGGAGGCACCATTTCACGGAAGCCCAACCGTGTATAGTCATATTATTTGACTATATGACTGATCCCGAGATTTTGACGCTGGCACGCTGCCTCGCACCCCGCGGCCCTACTTTGCATGGGGTTGTTTTCGACATTTTTTGCGGAGGCAAGGCCAGCACCGGCTTCGCACGTCATCTTACCCGATGCTGGCACCCGGGGCGTTACAGCAGCTTCCGCTGAGCAAGGTTCTTCATGAGCGCACCGATGCCGAAGCTCCAGGGCTCGCACGCGTCGCTTGCGCGCATGCGGTTGGTGAGCTTGCCGAGCTCGGGGGCTGCGATCGTGACGATGTCGTCGGGCTTGTGGGTGAACCCCTGCCCCGGCGCATCGCGATCCTCGACCGGCGCGAACATCGTGCCGAGGAACAGCACGAAGCCGTCAGGATATTGATGCACGGTGCCGATCGTCTGCGCGACGAGATCGGTGGGATCGCGGCTGATCTTGCTGATCGAGGAATGGCCGTTGAGCACAAAACCATCCTGCCCCTTGACGTTGAGGCTGATGTCCAGCTTGCGTGCGTCATCGAGGGAGAAGGTGTCGTCGAACAGCCGCAGCAGCGGGCCGATGGCGCAGGAGGCGTTGTTGTCCTTGGCCTTCGACAACAGCAGCGCCGAGCGTCCCTCGAAGTCGCGCAGGTTCACGTCATTGCCGAGCGCACCGCCGACGATCTTGCCGCGGCTCGAGACGAACAGCACCAGCTCCGGCTCGGGATTGTTCCAGGTCGATTTCGGATGCAGCCCGGCATCCATGCCGGCGCCGACCGACGATAGCACCGGCGCCTTGGTGAAGACTTCCGCATCGGGGCCGATGCCGACTTCGAGATACTGGCTCCAGGCGTTCTGCTCGATCAGCACCTGCTTCAGCCGCATCGCCCCGTCCGAGCCGGGCTTGAGCTTCGACAGATCGTCGCCAATGAGCCGCGTCACCTCTTTCCGGATCGCTTCGGCCGATGCCGGATTGCCCTTTGCCCGCTCCTCGATCACGCGCTCGAGCATGGAGACGGCAAAGGTCACGCCGGCGGCCTTCAGGGTTTGGAGATCGACCGGCGCCAGCAGCCAGGGCTTTTGCCGGTCGCGTTGATCGGGCGGCGTGTTGGCTGCGATCGCTTCGAGATCGCCGATCCGCTCGCCCCTGGTCTCGCGCACCGCCTTTGCCGGATCGGCCTCCTCGCACAGCGCGCTGACGGTTGCAAACCGCGCAGTGACGTCGAACACGCCGTCGCTGCGCACCGCGACCACGGCGGGACCATTGACCTGCGGCAACCAGACGCGGCCAACCAGCGTGCCGCGCGTCCCGTCCTCCGGCAAGACATCCTTCGCCGTCAGTGTCATCCTGGCCGTTTCCGACTTCATTGCATCGGTCCTTTTCTCATTCGTTGTCACGCGCAGACGGCACGAGAGGCGCGCCGCTCGCCAGCACCAAAAACACCATTTGCGGCCGCTCCGCCACTGGCAGCATACGATGCAACCGCGCCGGGCGCCCTCGCCTATTGCACCGCGGAACCATTTGCGACGCAACATTCAAAATGAGACTGCCCGTTAAGCCACGCATGGCTCCGACGCGTGCGCTGCATCCGAGTTCGGTTAGCCTTCACTCAAGAACCGTGTGCCTCGTGCCAACGAGCTTCCGGCGAATGAATAATGACGATGAATAATGACGACACAGGGAGGAGAGCAATGTTGAAAGGCAGTGTGGGACTTATCGCGCTGAGCAGCCTGTTGCTTTCGGGCGCAGCAATGGCTCAGGAGAAGATCAAGGTCGGCGTCACCGCAACCCTCGAAGGCACCTACACTGTGCTCGGCGAGGACGGCATCCGCGGCTTCCAGACGGCGCTCAACGTGCTCGGCAAGAAAGTCGGCGACAAGGAACTCGAATTCGTCATCGCCTCGACCGACGCAACACCCGACTCCGCCGTGCGTGCGGTGCGCAAGCTGATCGAGCAGGACAAGGTGCAGATCCTGCTCTCGCCGCTGTCCGGCGACGAAGGCATCGCGGTGAAGAATTTCGCCAAAACCCATCCCGAGCTGACGTTCATCAACGCGGCCTCGGGCGCGCAGGAAACGACCTATGTCGATCCCGCGCCGAATTTCTTCCGCTACAACATGGACGGCGCACAGTGGCAGGTGGGCCTCGGCAAATATGCCTATGAGAACAAGGGCTATCGCAAGATCGCGACGGTCGGCGAAGACTATTCCTTCATCTACACGCAGGTGTTCGGCCTCGTGCTCGAATTCTGCGGCATGGGCGGACAGGTCACCAATCGGCAGTGGGTGCCGCTCGGTACCAAGGACTTTGCCTCGGTGATCGCCGCGCTGCCTGACGATGTCGACGCGATCTATCTGGGCCTGGGCGGCGCCGACGCCGTCAACTTCCTCAACCAGTACCAGCAGGCCGGCGGCAAGGCGCACCTGATGGGCGGCTCGATCATGATCGACCAGACCATCCTGTCCTCCAAGGGCAACGCCAAGAACGCGCTGATCGGAACGCTGGCGGCGAGCGGCCAGGCCGACACCTGGGAGGATCCGGGCTGGCAGAAGTTCGTGAAGGACTATCAGGACGCCTTCCCGCCTAACAAGCGCTTCCCGAGCCCGTCGCTGCTCGCGACCAACTATTACGGCTCGACCATGGCGCTGATCCTCGCGCTGCGCCAGGTCAACGGCGACCTCAGCGACAATCAGTCGAAGTACAAGGCTGCGCTGGCAAAGATCGAGCTCGATGCGCCGAACGGCAAGATCAAGCTCGACTCCAACCGCCAGGCGATCGGCACCAACTTCGTGACCGAGGTCGTCGATGACGGCAAGGGCGCGCTGTTCTCGAAGGTCGTGAAGGTGATCCCGAACGTGAACCAGACCCTCGGCTACGATCCGGCGGTATTTGCCAAGATCGGATTGCCGAGCCGTACAGTGCCAGAATGTAAGAAGTACTGACGCAATCACGTTCGCAACTGCGGCGACCGGGGAGCGATTTGCGAGGCGCGGATCTCACCGCCCTTGCAATCTCTCCCCGGTTGTTGAACGCTAACGGCAAAACAAGACAACATCGGGAGGGGATGGCATGAGCCGGGCGCTCGCCGTCTTCCACGGCCGGTTTGGTCGGGCGACGGTCTATCAGTTGAACCGCCCTTTCAACATCCACGCGCATCGCGAGGGTCATCTGATATTTCATGTCGGCGGCATGCCCGCGTGCATCGATGTTTGCGACGGACGCTTCCAGCTCAATGAAACTTCCGTCGTCGCCGTCAATCCCTGGGAACCGCACAACTTCCTGCCCTCCGATCTCGACGCCGGCGCGATCTTCTTCGTGCTCTACGTCAACGCGGAGTGGTTCGCGCCCGATGCACCCGGCGCGGACCGGCTGCGTTTTGGCCGCACCCAATTCAAGCGCACGCCGGCGCTCGACAAGCACATCCGAAGGACCGCAGCGCTGGTGTGCGGCGCCCCCTCGCTCTCGAGCCTCGACTCCGAACTCAGGCGGCTGATCGACATTTGCTACGACGAAAGCTGGCAGCAGGCCGAAATCACGCGCGACGCCCGCGCGGCCGGCGCCGTCACCGACTTCCGCGTGCGCAAATGCATCAGGCTGATGTCGGAAAGCCCGGGCGCCGAGATGGAGCTCGACACCATCGCGCGTGAATCCGGCCTGTCGAGGCCGCATTTCTACCGCCTGTTCCGCACCCAGACCGGCGTGACCCCGCATCTCTATCTCAACACGCTGATCATGGAGCAGGCGCTGGAGGCGCTGGTCGCGAGCGAAGCGCCGATCGCCGATATCGGCTTCGATCTCGGCTTCTCCTCGCAGAGCGGTTTCACCCGCTTCTTCGCTGCCAATGTCGGCATGGCGCCGACCGATTATCGCCGCGCCGCCAAGGTTTTGCGCGCGTAAAGCCGCGCGCGAAAAGATACTCTCGATCAAACACTCTCCTTGTGTCCTCGCTAGGATACGCGGAACGCGATCCCGAAAGAGGAACGCGAGCCCAGGGAGATGCACGTCCATGGCGTGGTACGCAGCCTGCTCAGGGCTGTCTGACCTGCATCGGGATGATCGTCGGCGCGGCGCCTCCGCGGTGGAGCGGCTGCCATGACCCGCTTCGTCGAACGCCATCCCGCCTGGGCGCTGATCGTCATCATCGCGATTGCGCTTGCGCTGTGGCTGATCTTCGCGGTCTGGCCGCCGGGACTGGAAGAGGCGATCGGCCGCAAGCGGGTGTTCCTCAACGCCGTCTTCAACGGCATTACGCTCGGCGGTCTCTACTTCCTGGTCGCAAGCGGCTTCACCCTAATCTTCGGCCTGATGCGCAACGTCAATCTCGCGCACGGCTCGCTCTATCTGTTCGGCGGCTATGTCGGCTACGCCATCAGCGCCTCGACCGGCTCGTGGATCCTCAGCTTCATCGTCGCCTTCATCCTGACAGCGCTGGTCGGCATCCTGCTCCAGGTGATCGTCTTCCGCCGCATGGAGGGCCAGGACCTGCGCCAGACGATGGTGACGATCGGGCTCTCGATCGTGTTCGCCGATCTCATGCTATGGGCCGCCGGTGGCGACTTCTACCAGATCCAGACCCCGAGCTGGCTGATCGGTCCCGTCGAGCTGCCGCTGATCACGGCACTCAAATCCTCGGGCGAGCCGGTCTATCTGCGCTACCCCCTGGTGCGGCTCGTGATCTTCGCCGCGTCCGTGGTGATCGGCATCGCGATGTGGCTGGCGCTCAACCGCACGCGGATCGGGATGATCATCCGCGCCGGGGTCGATGACCGCGACATCCTGGCCGCGACCGGTGTACGCATCCAGGTCGTGTTCGTGCTGGTCTTTGCGCTCGGCGCCGGGCTCGCCGGCATTGCCGGCGTCGTCGGCGGCACGTTTCAATCGCTATCGCCCGGTGAGGACATCCGCTTCCTGCTCGCCTCGCTCGTGGTCGTGATCGTCGGCGGGATGGGCTCGATCCCCGGCGCGGCGCTCGGCGCGCTGATCATCGGCCTCGCCGAGCAGCTCGGCTCGGTCTACATCCCGACCTATGCGATCGTCGTGACCTTCCTGATCATGGTGCTGGTGCTGGCGCTCCGGCCGCAAGGCCTGCTGGCGAGGCGCTGACATGTCGGTCACCCACGACGCACGCGTCCCCGTTCGCACCGCCTCCGGCGCGCAGCGGCCCGCGCTGCGAGGATGGCCCGAGATCGACAATCCCGCCGCCTGGATCGTCGCGATCATCCTTTTGATCATGCCGCTGATCGCCAACGGCTTCTTCCTGATCGAGATCTTTGCGACGACGCTGATCCTTGGCACCATCGCGCTGAGCCTGATGTTCCTCGCCGGCTATGGCGGCATGGTCAGCCTGATGCAGCTCACTGTGGCCGGCTTTGCCGCCTACATGGTCGCCGTGTTCGGCACCAGCGACAACGCCAATATCAGCCTGGGCTGGCCATGGTGGCTCGCAGTTCCCATGGCTCTCGCGCTCGCCACGGCCTTCGGCACGCTCGGCGGTGCGCTCGCGGTGAGGACCGAGGGCATCTACACCATCATGATCACGCTCGCGATCGGCGCGGCCTTCTACTATTTCACCAACCAGAACTGGGCTATCTTCAACGGCCACACCGGCATCAACAACGTCGGCACACCGCGCTTCTGGGGCGTCAACTGGCGCGCCGATATTCCCTTCTACTACGTCGTGCTCAGTGTCGCCGCGCTCTGCTACTTCGCGGTCGAATACATCTCGCGCGCGCCGTTCGGCCTTGCCTTGCAGGGCGTGCGCGACAATCCGCGCCGCATGGCCGCACTCGGCTTCAACGTCAATGCCCATCGCGTCGCGGCCTACGCGTTTGCGTCCTTCGTCGCGGCGCTCGCGGGCGTGTTGCAGGTCTGGAACTACCGGCAGATCTCGCCCGGCTCGGTCAGCGTTGGCGCCTGCATCGACATTCTCATTATTGCGATCGTCGGCGGCATCACGCGGCCTATCGGCCCCTACATCGGCGCGCTGATTTTCGTACTGCTGCGCACCTTCGCGCTCGACTTCCTGGTCAAGATCGGGCTCGACGGCAACCGTTTCCGGCTGCTGATCGGGCTCGGCTTCCTCGCCATCGTGTTCTGGTCTTCGGATGGCGTCATCGGGCTCTGGCAGCGCTGGCGCCAGCGCACCACCCCGACGCGCCCAATCGGGCGCAGCGGCCAAAGATCGGTCCAAGGATCTGCCCAAGGATCTGCCCAAGGATCCGGTCATGGATAGCGTCGCCCATCGCCTCTCGGCCGTCGGCGCCGGCGCCGCGCTCGAGCTGCGCGGCGTGACACGGCTGTTCGGCGCGCTGGCTGCACTCACCGATGTCACCATCACCGTTCGCCCCGGCGAGCGGCGCGCCGTGCTCGGCTCCAACGGCGCGGGCAAGACGACGCTGTTCAACTGCATCACCGGCGACTTCCCGCCCTCCTCCGGCACCATCCGCTTCTTCGGCGAGGACATCACGCACTTCCCGCCCTATGAGCGTATCCGCCGCGGCCTGAGGCGGACCTACCAGATCTCAGCCCTGTTCCCCGGCCTCACCGTGCAGGACAATGTCTACCTCGCCTGTCGCGGCGTCTCGCGCGGGCGCTTTTCGCTCCTGCGGCCGGGGCAGAACGACGCGCTGATACATGCCGCAGACAATCTCGTGCAGGCGGTGCATCTGACGAACGTCAGGGATCAGCGTGTCGCCGAGCTCGCGCACGGCCAGCAGCGCCAGCTGGAGATCGCGCTGGCGCTCGCAGGCGCGCCGCGGTTCGTGCTGTTCGACGAGCCGGCCGCAGGTCTTTCGCCCGCCGAGCGGCTGGAGCTGATCGAGATCCTGACGTCCCTACCTGCTCATATCGGCTACATCATCATTGAGCACGACATGGACGTGGCGCTGCGCGTCGTCGAGAGCGTCACGATGATGCACAACGGCCGCATCTTCAAGGAGGGCCTGCCGCAGGAGATCCAGTCCGACCCCGAGGTCCAGGAGCTTTATCTCGGAGGCGGCCATGAATGAGGTCCGTCGCTCCGCGGCCGCGCTCGAGGTGAAGGGTCTCGACGTCTATTACGGCCATTCGCACGCGCTGCAAGGCGTCGACCTCGCGCTCGATGCGGGCGTTTTCTCCGTGGTCGGTCGGAACGGCATGGGCAAGACCACGCTGTGCAAGGCGATCATGGGGCTTGTGCGGGTGAGCAGCGGCTCGATTCGCATTCGCGGCGAAGACATCACGCGGCGCCCGCCGGCGCATATCGCGCGTCTCGGCGTCGGCTATGTCCCGCAGGGACGCCGGCTCTGGCGGTCGCTCAGCGTGGACGAGCATCTGCGGCTTGCCGGCGGCATCCGCAGTGGCGCCTGGACCGTCGAACGCATCTACGACACGTTTCCGCGGCTCGCCGAGCGCAAGGGCCACGGCGGCGGCCAGCTTTCCGGGGGCGAGCAGCAAATGCTTGCGATCTCGCGCGCCCTTCTCACCAACCCGCAGCTCCTCATCATGGACGAGCCGACCGAGGGCCTTGCGCCCGTCATCGTCGCCCAGGTCGAGGACATGCTGCTGCGGCTCGGCGAGGACGGCGACATGTCGGTGCTCGTGATCGAGCAGAATATCGGCGTTGCCACCGCGATCTCGCGCAACGTCGCAATCATGGTCAACGGCCGGATCAATCGCATCATCGATTCGGTTCGCCTTGCCGCCGACCGCGATTTGCAGCAGCGCCTGCTCGGTGTTGGGCTTCATGCCGAGCTTGGGCCCGAGATCGATATCCCCGCGGCAGGTTCTGAGACAAAAGTTGCGCCGCAGCCCACGCGACCGAGCGGCCCGATCCGCATCTACATCTCCAACCCGACGCCGCCGACGCGCTGGTCGCAGCCGGTGCCGATCGCGCGCATCGAGGCCGCGGCGCGCACGCTCTCGACGCAAGTGGCACGGCTGGACGAGTCGGCGCGACGCAAGCGCGAACCCGGCGCGGCGCAAACCTCGGGTCCGCCCGTCGTGCTCGTCGTCGGCACGCTCGACACCAAAGGCACCGAGCTGCGCTTCATCCGTGACATCATCGCGGAAAATGGCCTGCGCACGCGGCTCGTCGACGTCTCGACCAGTGGCAGACACACGAGCTGCGACGTCTCCGCGCAGGAGATCGCCCTGAATCACGGACGCGGCGGGTCGGCCGTGTTTGGTCCCGACCGCGGTGTTGCCGTGACCGCGATGGCCGATGCATTCGCCAACTGGCTCCGCCGCCAAGGCAACGTCGCTGGCGTCATCTCAGCCGGCGGCTCGGGCGCGGCCTCGCTCGTTGCACCCGGCATGCGTGCCCTTCCCATCGGCGTCCCGAAGCTGATCATCTCCTCGGTCGCCTCCGGCGACGTCGGCCCCTATGTCGGGCCGGCCGATATCACCATGATGTATTCGGTCACCGACGTGCAGGGCCTCAACTCGATCTCGCGCGCCGTGCTCGCCAACGGGGCCAACGCGCTTGCCGGCATGGTCAAGGCGCGCCTCGACCAGCGCGAGGCCAACGAGCGCGCCGCGAGCGCAAGCCTGCCAGCGATCGGCATCACCATGTTCGGCGTGACCACCCCGGCAGTGCAAAAGATCGCGGCCGATCTGCGCGATGATTTCGAATGCCTCGTGTTCCACGCTACTGGCGTCGGCGGACGCTCGATGGAGAAGCTGGTCGAGTCTGGCCAGCTCGCCGGCGTCATCGATCTGACGACGACGGAGGTCTGCGATCTCCTGATGGGCGGGGTATTTCCGGCGACCGAAGATCGCTTCGGCGCGATCATCCGCAGCCGCGTACCTTATGTCGGCTCCGTGGGCGCGCTCGACATGGTCAATTTCGGCGCGCCCGACACCATCCCCGAGCGCTATCGCGGCCGCAAATTCCACGTCCACAATCCGCAGGTCACCTTGATGCGGACCACGGTGGACGAGAACGAGCGTATGGGACGATGGATCGGCGAGCGGCTCAATCAGATGGACGGGCCGGTGCGGTTCTATGTCCCCGACGGCGGCGTCTCCGCCCTCGATGCGCATGGACGGCCGTTCTGGGACCCCGAGGCCGATGCCGCGCTGTTTCGTGCGCTCGAACGCACGGTGCGGCAGACCAGCAATCGCCAGCTCGTCCGCGTCAAGAACAACATCAACGATCCCGAGTTCGCCTCCACGGTCGTCAGTGCATTCAAGACCCTGTTCGGACGCACCGGGGCGCGCCGGAGAATGGTGAGGTGACCGATGGCCAGGTTTGAACGGGCTGCACTGCTGAAGCGATTTCGCGAGATGGCAAAGCGCGGCGAGCCCATCGTCGGCGGCGGCGCCGGTACGGGTCTCTCCGCCAAGTGCGAAGAGGCCGGCGGCGTCGATCTCATCGTCATCTACAATTCCGGCCGCTATCGGATGGCCGGGCGCGGCTCGCTCGCCGGCCTCATGGCTTACGGCGATGCCAACGCCATCGTGTTGGAAATGGCGAGCGAAGTGCTGCCCGTGGTCAGCAAGACGCCGGTGCTCGCCGGTGTCAACGGCACCGATCCGTTCCGCGACATGGATGCGTTCCTCGACCAGCTCAAGACACTCGGCTTTGCAGGCGTGCAAAACTTTCCGACTGTCGGGCTGATCGACGGGGTCTTCCGCGCCAATCTGGAGGAGACCGGCATGTCCTACGCGCTGGAGATCGACATGATCGCCAAGGCGCGCGAGAAGGACATGCTGACGACGCCTTACGTCTTCAGCGAGAAGGAAGCCGCAGCGATGGCGATCGCTGGCGCCGACATCATCGTCTGTCACCTGGGACTCACGACCGGCGGCACGATCGGCGCGCAGACCGCGCCGAAGCTTGCCGATTGCCCGGCGCGTATCGACACCTGGGCCTCCGCCGCGCTCAGCGTCAACCCGGACATTCTGGTGCTCGCCCATGGCGGTCCGATCGCGGACCCCGCAGATGCGGATTTCATCATGAAGCATACCCGCCACTGCCACGGCTTCTACGGAGCCTCCTCGATGGAGCGCCTGCCCGTGGAGCGGGCGCTGACGGACCAGGTTCGCAAATTCAAGGCGATCGGCGCGCGCTAACGCCGACACGTTCGAGGGAGGGAAAGATGTCGGGGATTTTAGTCGGTGAATTGATCCTCTGGCTGATCGTCGCGGTCATCGTGATCGTGGTTGGCGTCTACATCGTGAACTGGCTGTACCATCGCTCGTCCAAGGAGGTCTCGTTCGTCCGGACCGGCTTCCTCGGTGAACGCGTGGTCATAAATGGCGGTGCATTCGTGCTGCCTTTCATCCACGACTACACGCCGGTCAACATGAACGTGCTGCCGATGGGCATCCTGCGTTCCCGGCAGGACGCCGTGATCACCCGTGACCGCATGCGCGTCGACATCGAGGCCGACTTCTACGTCCGCGTGCAGCCGACCCGCGAAGCCGTCTCGATCGCGGCCGCTACGCTCGGCCGCCGCACCATGGAGCCGGAGCAGCTCCACGCACTGCTGGCCGGCAAGTTCATCTCCGCGATCCGCTCGGTTGCTTCCGAGATGACCATGGAGGAGATGCACGAGCGGCGCGGCGACTACGTCGCGCGCGTCAAGACCAATGCCGCGGAAGCCCTCGCCCAGAACGGTCTCGAACTCGAGTCGGTTGCGATCACCGATCTCGACCAGACTGACCTCGAATTCTTCAACCCCTCGAACCGCTTCGACGCCGAGGGCCTGACGCGGCTGATGGAGGACATCGAGGCCAAGCGCAAGCTGCGCAACGACATCGAGCAGGACTCGATGATCAAGATCCGCTCCCGCAATTTGGAAGCCGAGCGGCAGGCGCTCGAGATCGAGCGCGAGAGTGAAACGGCCCGCCTCGAGCAGGAGCGCGACATCGAGATGCGCCGCGCGCTTCAGCGCACCGAGGTCGCCCGCGAGCGCGCGCTGCGTGAGACCGAGGCCGAGCAGGCCCAGATCTCAGCACGCGAAGCCATAGAGAAGGCCCGCATCGCCAACGATCAGGCCATCGCCGAGGCCCGCATCGCCTCCGAGCGCGAGACCCGTCAGAAGGAGATCGAGCGGACCCGGACCATCGAAGAGAAGGAGCTGCTCGCCCGCGAGGAGGTCGAGAGGACACGGATCGCCAACCAGCGCTCGATCGATACGACGCGCATCGCTTCCGAACGTGAGGTGCGCCAACGCGAGATCGAACGGATGCGTACCGTCGAGGAAGCCGAGATCGCCGCGCGTGAGGCGATCGAGAAAGCCCGCATCCAGCAGGATCGTGTGGTGACCGACGCCCGCATTGCCAACGAGGAAGAGACAAGGCGCCGCGAGATCGAGCGTACCCGCGCCGTCGATGAGGCCGAGATCACGGCACGTGAGGCCACTGAAAAGGCCCGTATCGCCCAGACTATGATTGTGAATGTCGAGCGCATTTCCTCCGACGAGCGCACCCGTGCGCTGGAGATCCAGCAGGTGCGCACCATCCAGGAGGCTGAGATCGAGGCGCAGCGCGCGGTCGAAGCCGCTCGCATCGCCCGCGAACGGACGCTGGCCGCCGAGCGCATTGCGGCCGAGCAGAACACGAGGCAGTTGGAGATCGATCGTAACCAGACCTTGGATATCGCCGGCGTCACCGCGCGCGAGGCGACGGAAGCGGCCCGCATCGCCCAGGAGGAGCGCGTCCGGTCTCTCGAGATCGCCCGCAACCGCACTGTCGAGGAAGCCGACATCGCCTCCCGCGAGGCGATCGAGGCCGCACGCATCGCGCAGGAAAAAGCGGTTGCCGCCGAGCGCATCCAGGCCGAGCGCGAGACTCGCGCGCTCGAAATCGAGCGGACCGGCATATTGGAGGCGGCCGAACTGAAGCGGCGCGATGCCATAGAGCGCCAGCGCATCGGCGTCGACCTCGCGCTCGAAGCCGAGCGGATCACCTCCTCGAAGAAGCGCGAGGTGCTCAACATCGAGCAGAAGAAGGCGATCGAGATTGCGGATGAGGATCGCGTCATTGCGCTGTCCACCAAGAAGTCCGAGCGCATCGACGCCGACCGCCAGGTCAGGCAGGCCGAGATCGTCGCGCGCAAGGAGGTCGAGACCACGGATGTCTCGCGCGAGCAGGCGCTGGAAGCCACCCGTATCGAGCGCCGCCGCGCGATCGAGCAGCTCGAGGTCGCTCGCGTCCAATCCCTGCAGGAAGCCGAGATCGCTTCCCGCGAGGAAGTCGAGCGTGCCCGTATCGCGTCCGACCGCGGCCTGGATGAGGCGCGCATCGGCCGCGAGCGCGAGCTGCGGAAGCTCGAAGTGAACCGCGAGAAGGAAGTCGAGACGGTCCTGATGGAGAAGGCGATCGCCATCCATCAGAAGTCTCTGGAAGAGTCGGCCGCGCGCGCCGCCGCCGAGGAGGCCCGCATGCGGGCGACCGAAGCGGCGGAACGCGTCGTCACGGCCCGAGAGAGCGAGATCGCCAAGCGGCGCAAGACCGTCGAGGTGCTGCTCGCCGAGAAGCAGGCCGAGGAGACTCGCATTGCCGCCGAGGCCGAGCGTGTCCGCGCGGCCGTCGAAGCCGAGGCACAGCGGATGCTGAACGAGGCCGAGAACGTGCTGACGGATCAGGCCCGCTACTCGCTGTTCCGTCGCAAACTGCTCGATCGGATCGAAGGCATCGTGCGCGAGAGCGTCAAGCCGATGGAGAAGATCGAGGGCATCCGCATCCTCCAGGTCGACGGCCTCAATGGCAACGGCCATGGTGGCGGCAATGGCGGTCGCAGCGCCACCGACGAGGTGATCGACTCGGCGCTGCGCTACCGCGTCCAGGCGCCTCTCATCGACTCCATTCTGTCCGACATCGGCGTCGAAGGCGGCAGCCTCGCAAAGATGCCGGGCCTGATCCGCGAAGCCCGCGACATGCAGGGCATCAAGGATTCCGCCCGCAAGAGTGGCGGAGGCGGCGGCGACAAACCGGCCACCTCCTCTGCACCTTCCGCCGAAACTGGCCCGCCGGCCGAGCGCGGCCCGCGGAAGAAGAGCTGAGGTCTAGACCATGGCCCGCGTCTACGTCTCAACCGTCGTCAATGCACGCAACGATCGCGTCTGGGCGCGGGTGCGCGACTTCAATGGCATGCCGAACTGGCACCCGGCCATCGCCGAGAGCCGCATCGAGGGCGGTGAACCCTCCGACAAGATCGGCTGCGTCCGGGATTTTCGCCTTCGCAACGGCGACCGCATCCGCGAAAAGCTGCTCGGCCTCTCCGACTACGACATGTTCTGCACTTATTCGATCCTGGAATCCCCAATGGGCGTAGAGAACTATGTCGCGACGCTGCGGCTCACGCCGGTCACCGACGGCGACCAGACCTTTATGGAGTGGACCGCCGAATTCGACTGCGCGCCGGAGCGGGAGACAGAGCTCGTCAACAACATTGGCGGCGGCGTGTTCCAGGGCGGTTTCGATGCGCTCAAGCGCGTGTTCGGAGGCTGAGCACCGTGCCGCACATCGTCAAGAGCACGATCCTCGACGCGCCGACAGGCGCCGCATGGGCCGTGCTGCGCGATTTCAACGGCCATGACCGATGGCATCCAGCGGTCGCGACCTCCACGATCGAGCGCGCGCATCCCTCCGACAAGATCGGCTGCATCAGACGGTTCAAGCTGAAGGACGGCTCGGAGCTGCGCGAGCAATTGCTGGCGCTCTCCGATCTCGAACAGACTTTTAGTTACTGCCTCCTCGATACCCCCATTCCCATGTTCAACTACGTGGCCCATGTCCGTCTGCTGCCGGTCACCGACGGCGACCGTACCTTCTGGCATTGGGAATCCCGCTTCACCACGAAGCCCGACGACGCGGCCCGCATTACGCACATGGTCGCGGAAGACATTTACCAGGCCGGCTTCGAGGCCATCCGCCGGCATTTGAAGGAGGCCGCGTAATCATGTCTGTGACGGTGAAGACATTTACAAGTTCCAGCGAAGCAGCCGCGGCCCTCTCGTCGGACCGCAGCGCGCGCTATCTTGGCGGCGGCACGCTCGTGATGCGCGCATTGAATGAGGGAGACGTCTCGATCTCCACCGTCGTTCGCGCCAAGGACCAGGCGCTGGCGCGGATCGACGCATCTGGCCCGCGCATCACGATCGGCGCCGGCGTGACCTTTGGGAGGATTCTGGCGGAGCGCGACCTTGCCTTCCTGCACGCTCCCGCCCGCTCGATCGGCGGGCCTGCGGTGCGCAACATGGGGACGGTCGGCGGCAATCTATTCGCGCCCAATCCCTATGGCGATTTCACGGTCGCCCTGCTCGCGCTCGATGCCACCGTCGCCGTGCAAGGTGGTTTTGGCGCGCGCGACATCCCGATCGAGGAATTCCTGCAATCGCGCGAGCGGCAGGCTGGCACGCTGGTGCTGTCGGTTTCCTGCACGCGGCCCGCGAGCGCGGAGGCCTTCCGCTATCGCAAGATCGCCCGCATCAAGCCCAAGGGTGGCTCGGTCATCACGCTCGCGGCGCATTTGCCGGTCAGCGGTGGCCGCGTTGCCGGCGCGCGGATCGCGCTGGGATCGATGGCACCGACGCAGATCCGCGCGCGCGCCGCCGAGCGCGCGATGGAGGGGCGCTCGCTCGACGCTGCCACCATCGCAGCCGCGGCCTCCGCCGCAAGCGAAGGGACATCACCGTCCGACAATGCGCTCGGCGGCGCCTGGTATCGCCGCGAGATCGTCGGCGTGCATCTGCGACGTCTTCTCTCGGGTGAGGAATAGACCGCATGTCCAAGACTCCCCTGCAATTTCGTCACAACGGCCGCGAGGTCGCCATTTTCGTCGATGGCGGCACCAATCTGCTGGTCGCGCTGCGCGAACTGATCGGCGACATGACGCCGAAATTCGGCTGTGGCCAGGGCGGCTGCGGCACGTGCAGCGTGCTTGTGGACGGCGAGCTTCATCTCTCCTGCCTGACGCTTGCGGAGACCGTCGCCGGCCGCTCCGTCGAGACGCTCGACAGCTTGAAGCAGGGCCCGAGCCTGCATCCGCTCCAGCGCGCCTTCGCCGACAATTTCGCGGCCCAATGCGGCTACTGCACGCCGGGCATGCTCATGGCCGCAAAAGCTCTGCTCGACCGCAATCCTCAGCCGAGCCGCGCCGAGATCGTGGAAGCGATCTCCGGAAACATCTGCCGCTGCACCGGCTACGAGCCGATCATCAACGCCATCCTCGCCGCCTCAGGCGGCCGGGCCAGCGCCTGAGGACATTTGCCATGCTGGAATTGCGCAAAGACATCTTCGCCGACGAGCGCGACGACAATCTCAAGGAGATCGGCAAGGGCACGCAGCGCCAGGACATGCTCGGCCACGTCACGGGCACCTCGACCTATTTCGGCGATCACAAGCTGCAAGGCATGCTGCATCTGAAGGTCGTC
The DNA here is from genome assembly GCF_059803515.1 of Bradyrhizobium sp. UFLA05-125. NCBI lineage: Bacteria > Pseudomonadati > Pseudomonadota > Alphaproteobacteria > Hyphomicrobiales > Nitrobacteraceae > Bradyrhizobium > Bradyrhizobium sp. UFLA05-125. The sequence goes on from NZ_JBANBJ010000021.1 coordinate 54,919, forward strand.
CGCTCGGCCCATTCCCATGCGCGGCTGCGCCGTATCGATACAGCCGACGCCGAGCGCTCACCGGGCGTGCGCCGGATCATCCACGGCGCCGACGTGCCGCGCAATCTCAATACGCTGCTCAGCTTGATCAATTTCGGCAAGGACGACGAGCCGTCGCTTGCGGTCGACAAGGTCCGCTACAAGGGCGAGCCGATCCTCGCCATCGTTGCCGACAGCGAGCGCGAGGCTTTTGAGGCGATCGCCAAGGTGCGCATCGACTACGAGCCGCTGCCAGCCGTCTTCGACGTCGAGGACGCGCTGAAGCCAGGCGCGCCCGTCGTCAACGAGACTTATCCCAAGAACACTTTCACCTACCACGATGTCTACGACCACCAGAAGCTGCGCTTCGGCGATGCGGACGCGGCGCTTGCCACCGCCGATCACGTGCTGGAACAGCGCTACCAGATGTCACCGATCGAGCATGCGCCGACCGAGACCAACGGCGCGATCGCGGCGCCCGACACCAACGGCCGCTACGTCGTCTATACCTCGACCCAGGCGCTGTTCTTCTCGGTCGATACCTGCGCCAAGATCTTGGACGTGCCCTCCAACACCTTCCACTTCATCGGCGGCACCGTCGGCGGCGGCTTTGGCGGCAAGGTGGATACGTTGACTGAACCGCTCGCCATCCTCGGCGCCATGCTGACCGGGCGCCCCGTGCGCTACGTGTTCGGGCGTGAGGAGGAGATGCAATACGGTCCGCCGCGCGGCGCCGAGCGCATCTACATCAAGGATGGCGTGATGCGCGACGGCCGCATCGTCGCGCGAAAAATCCGCGCCTATTTCGACAGCGGCGCCTATACGCGGCTGTCGAGCTACGCCGCGGTCAAATGCGCCGCGCATTTGCCGGGGCCCTACACCATCCCCAACGTCTATGGCGACGTCTACTGCGTCTTCACCAACCGCACCCCGGCGACGGCGATGCGCGGCTTCGGCGTCACCGCGATGGACTTTGCCATCGAATGCCAGATGGACAAGCTCGCAAATCTCGTCGGCATGGACCCGATGGAGTTCCGCATCCTCAACGCCTATCGCGACGGCGACATGAAGGCGCATCGACGCGAGGCGAAGAATACCGCGCTGATCGAATGCGTCCAGGTCGCGGCCGAAAAGGCCAAATGGCCGATCCGCGAGGAGTTCAGGCGAGCCTCCTCGCGCAGGGACGGTGGCGGCAGTCGCGCTGTCATTCCGCCGACGCCGGCGGATTCTCGCGCGCGGCCAGCCGCCCCGGCGCAGCAGCGCACGAGCTATGACCGGCTGCCGCCTTCTGTCACCCGCGAGCCACTGCGTGAGCCGCCGCCGCCACCATCACCGTCGCCGCCATCACCACGGCCCACAGCGCCCTCGCATGGCGCAACCCGTTTCTCCTCCGTCTTCGGCACCAGGAGGCGCTAGATGACCAGGCATCGCGGACGCGGCATGGCGTCGATCAACTATCCGATCGGCATGAACCTCGGCGGCGATCCAAGCCAGGCGCTGGTTCATTCCAATCCGAGCGGCAAGTTCACGGTGGCGCTGTCTTCGATCGATCTCGGCCAGGGCATGAAGTCGGTCACGCGGCAGATCTGCGCGGAGACGCTCGGCGTGCCCGTCGAAGACGTCTATGTCGACACGGCCGATTCCGACACTGGCCCGCATTGCATGGGCTCGTTCGCCTCGCGCGGCACGCACCGCGTCGGCAATGCCGTGATGGCCGCTGCCCGCGAGGCACGCGGCGTGATGATGGAGGCGGCCGCCGAAGAACTCGAGGTCAACGCGGCTGACCTGGAAACCGACGGGCGCGGCAACATCCACGTCAAGGGCGCGCCGCACCGCTCGATCTCGACGAAGGACGTCGCGATCGCCGCGCAGTTCAAGCAGGGCAAGACCATCTCCGGCCGCGGTATCTTTCTGGTGCCGCTGTCAGACGTCAATCCGGAGACCGGCGAGATGTCGCCGGCGACCTGCTACGCCCATGCCTGCCTCGTCGCCGAGGTCGAGGTCGATGACGAAACCGGCGACGTCGCCATGGTGCGCATGGATTCGGCCTATGAGCTTGGCCGCGCACTCAACCCGCGGCTTGTCGAGCAGCAGCTCGTCGGCGGCGCCTGGATGGGCGTCAGCCACGCGCTCTACGAGACGCCGGAGCCCTATTATCCCGATCCCGTGCATGGACCGCGCGACTTCGTCGAATATCTGATGCCCGGACCAGGCGATATTTGCCCGCACGACATCGCCGTGCTGGAGCGCCCTGCTCCCGACGGACCCTTCGGTGCCAAGGGCCCCGGCGAGATGTGCGCCAATCCGGTGCTGCCGGCCGTCGCCAACGCGATTTTCAACGCCGTCGGTGTGCGTATCGACGATTTGCCGATCACGCCTGAAAAGGTGCTGCGCGCGATCAAGGCCCAGGGCGGCGCGCGGCCGCAGGCGCGGCGCTGAGGTTTGCCATGGCGGTCCGCAGCAACATCGTCGGCATCGATGGCCCGGAGGCGCTGGAGAAGGCGCTGCGCGCGGCCTATTACCTCGCCGACGAAGGGCTCGCGACCGCGGCCTATCTGGGCCTCGCGCTCGGCAAGCCGTTGCTGCTCGAAGGCGCGCCGGGTGTCGGCAAGACCGAGGCGGCGAAAGCGATCGCCGCCGTGCTCGGGCGCCGGCTGATCCGCCTGCAATGTTACGAAGGCATCGACGCGTCCGCCGCGCTCTACGAATGGAACTATCCGCGCCAGATGCTGGCGATCCGCCAGGCTGGCGACGAGAGCATCGACATCTATGGCGAGACGTTCTTGATCGAGCGTCCGATGCTCGCTGCGCTCCGCACGCCTGATTCCACGGTGCTGCTGATCGACGAGATCGATCGCGCCGATCAGGAGTTCGAGGCCTTCCTGCTCGAATTCCTGTCCGACTTCCAGATCTCCATTCCCGAGCGCGGCACCGTGCGCGCGGCCGAACGGCCCGTCGTGGTGCTGACTTCCAACCGCACGCGCGACCTGCACGAAGCCCTGCGCCGACGCTGCGTCTATCACTGGATCGATTATCCGACCGCCGAGCGCGAGGCGCGCATCGTGATGATGCGGGCCTCCAGCGTCGCCGAGGCAACGGCCCGTGCGGTCGTTACCGCTGTCGGCAAGCTTCGGCGCGAGCCGCTGAGCAAGGCGCCGGGAATCGCCGAGGCCGTGGACTGGGCCGAGGCCGCGACGCTGCTGCACAAGGGCGGTGCGCGCTGGCCGGACGCGTTCAAGCGCTCGATCGGCGTTGCGCTCAAGGATGAGGAGGACCTGCACTTCATCTCGCCGCGGCTCGACGCCCTGCTTGCGGAGGCTTCCGCATGAGCACCGAACCGCAGTTGCCGCGCGCCGTGCGCGTCTTCGTCTCCTTCGTCGCGCTGTTGCGCGCCAACGGTTTTGCCGTTGCGCCGGAACAAACGACGTCCTTCCTGGCCGCGATCGAGTTGCTCGGACCGCGCAGCCTCGACGACATCCGGCAGGCTGCCCTCGCAACGCTGGCACCGCCGCCGGAACGCCGCGCCACCTTCGACCGGATATTCGATCTGCACTTCCGCGGCAGCGAGGCGATCGAGCGGACCGATGAGGGTGAGGACGACGAGACCGTGCGGCTGCAAGAGGAAGGCCGCGGCGACGAGGAGCCGCTGCTGTCGGATGAAGCCAGCGAGTCCGGGCTGACAGCCACACGCGCCGAGGCTCTGGTCGAGCGGCGGTTCGCGGCCACCTCAAGCAGCGACGCGCTGCGCCGCCTGGCACGCGAGGCTCCGCGCCGCCTGCCCAAGCGGCGCGGCCATCGTCGCATGCGTGCGCGCCGCGGGCCCTTCGCCGATTTGCGCCGAACCCTCCGCGATACCGTCCGCAGCGATGGCGAGATTTTACGGCTCGGACACCTGAAGCGACGGCAGCGCCCGCGCAAATTCCTGCTGCTGATCGACGTCTCCGGCTCGATGAAAGCCCGTACCGAGGAGAACATGAAGCTTGCGCACGCGCTGGTGCAGGCCGCGCCAACGATCGAGGTTTTCACCTTCGGCACGCGTCTGACCCGCGTGACCCGCGCATTGCGCATCAAGCGCCGTGAGCAGGCGCTCAATGCCGCCGCACATCTCGTGAGCGACTGGGACGGTGGCACCCGCATCGGCGACGCGCTGCAAGCCTTCCTCGCCGTGCCACGCTTCGGCGGCTATGCGCGCGGGGCAGTGGTGGTCGTGGTCTCCGACGGCCTCGAGCGCGGCGAGCCCGACAGCTTGCGCGACGCCGTCGCAAAACTGTCGCGGCGCGCCTGGCGCGTGAGCTGGCTGACGCCCCTCGCAACAAGCCCCGGCTTTCGCCCGCAGACTGAGGCGCTGGTCGCGATCGAACGCTACGTCGACGATCTCGTCGATGGTGGATCGAGCGCGTCGATCGTCGCACACGTGCTGGCGCTCGGACGAAGGAGAGCGGCGTGACCGGTATCGTCGACGGCCATCACCACATCTGGCGTCAGGCTGACCTGCCCTGGCTGATCGGCCCCATGCAGCCGCGCATCTTCGGCGCGTACGAGCCCATCCGCCGCGACTATCCTATTCATGAATATCTCGAAGATATCAAAGACAGTGGCGTCGCCCGCTCTGTCTACGTCCAGACCAACTGGGCCAACGATCGTTTCGAGGACGAGGCCGCCTGGGTGCAGCAGACCGCCGATGAGCACGGCTGGCCGCATGCCATCGTCGCCTATGCCAACTTCGCCGCCGCGGACGTCCGTCCGCAGCTCGACCGTCTGGAGCGCTATCCGCTGATGCGCGGCGTGCGCATGCAACTCCACTGGCACGAGAACCCGCTCTATCGCTTTGCGGCGCGGCCAGATCTCTGCCGCAATCTCATGATCCGCCGCAACATCGCGCGGCTCGCGGATTACGGCTGGAGCTTTGATCTGCAGGTCTTCACGCCGCAGATGCCGGATGCGGCGGATCTCGCCGACGCCTGCCCCGACGTGACCTTTATCCTGCAACATGCGGGCATGCCCGTGGATTTATCGCCCGCGGGCCGCGCCGCCTGGCGCGTCGGCATGGGCCGTCTTGCAGCGTCCCCGAACGTCTACGCCAAGCTTTCAGGGCTCGGCACGTTTATCCACCGCAACGATGCCGCGCATATTGCCACCATCGTTGCCGACACCGTCATGATGTTCGGCGCAGAACGCTGTCTGTTCGGCTCGAACTTCCCGATTGAGAAATTGTGGACCAGCTATCGCGAGCTGGTGGACGCGTTCCGCGCTGCCGCTGCGCCACTGAGCGAAGCGCAGCGCCAGGCCATTTTCAGGACAACCGCGACGAGCGTCTACCGGCTCGGACCGTAGAGGCATCAAGGAAAACGAGACAGGGAGGGGAAAGAATGCCGCTGGAGATCAAGATCCTGGACTATGGCGATATCGAGCTGGAATCGAGCTTTCTGGTTCTGGGCCGCGACTGCGGCCGCACCCGGCGCGTCCTTACCCTCGGCTTCCTGATCCTCGGCGGCCCCTACCCGGTCGTCGTCGACACTGGCTACCGCTCCAACCAGATCATGGAGACGCTGGGCATGCGGGGCTTGCAATACCACGAGAACATGATCGAGAACCAACTCGCGCGCCACGGCGTACGCATGGGCGACGTCCGCTTCGTCTGCCACACTCATCTGCACATCGACCACGCTGGCAAGGACGATCTGTTCCCGATGAACACGACGGTCGTCGTCAACCGCCGCGAGCTCGAATATTCGGTCTCCGGCCTGATGCACCCGCAATATCCCGCGCCCGACATCAAGCACCTGGTCGACCGCCTGCACACCAAGAGCGCGCTGCGCTTCCTTGACCTCGAAATCACCGGTCCCATCGAGCTGATGCCCGGCGTCTATTGCGACGCTGCGAACGCGCACACCGAAGGCTCGATGAACATCATCGTCCACACCGCCGACGGCATCGCGACGATCTGCGGCGACGTGATCTACGATTTCAACGACCAGATCGTCACGCCCTTCCACGAGATCCACGACTGGGAGCCGCGCACGACCGGCAATCACGGCACCACCAAGCGCGCCGAGAAGGCCGCCATCAAGAAGCTCCTCAGCAATTCGCGCTATCTGCTGCCAGTGCACGACCGGCCCGCCAAGATCGAAGGCGGCAATGTCGTGGGGCGGTTGCATGACCAGGTGCCCGGACCGATCGTGCAGTCGCTGCCGGAGCGCAACTGGTTCCCTGCCTGATGAAACGAGGATCGAGCGATGACGCACGTCACCCTGCGTTCGGAATTCGAAACCCTGATCGATCCCTACGCGCCGGTCGGCCAGGTCGGCACCGGCTTTGAATTCACGGAAGGGCCGATTTGGCATCCGATTGATCAATACCTCCTGTTCTCCGACATGCCGGGCGACGTGCGCCGGCGCTGGGATGCGCGGCGCGGTGTCGTCGAGGTCAAGCGCCCCGCGAACAAATGCAACGGCATGACTTATGATGCCGAGGTGAACCTGATCGTTTGCGAGCATGCGACCTCGTCACTGATCCGCGAACGGCCCGACGGCCGGCGCGAGGTGCTGGCCTCGCATTTCCAGGGTCAGGAGCTCAACAGCCCAAACGACGTCTGCGTCCATTCCTCCGGCGCGATCTATTTCTCCGATCCCTGGTATGGACGCATGCCCGTCTATGGCGTCGAGCGGCCGCGGCAGCTTGGCTTCCAGGGCGTCTATCGCGTCATGCCGGGCGGCGAGCCGCAGCTCGTGGTCGAGCGCAATCTGTTCGATCAGCCGAACGGGCTCTGCTTTTCGCCCGACGAGAAACTGCTCTATGTCAATGACACCGTACAGGCCCTGATCCGCGTGTTCGATGTCAACGCAGACGGTACCCTGTCGAACGCCCGCGTATTTGCAAGCGGGATCAAGTCGGAGCTCGAACCTGGCCTGCCCGACGGCATGAAGTGCGACCAGCATGGCAATGTCTGGGTCACCGCACCCGGCGGCGTCTGGGTCTATTCGCCGCGCGGCGAGTTGCTCGGCAAGGTGCGGGTGCCCGAGCTCGTCGCCAATCTCGCCTGGGGCGGACCGGATTTCCGCACTCTCTATCTCACCGCGACGCATTCGGTCTACGCGATCCCGACCCGAACGGGGCCGCGGCACGAGCCCTATATGAGCGGCAAGCGTGGCGGCGCGGGCACCAGCTCTTCGGCAGCAGCACCGATCCTCACCGGCGGCGAGCTGCGGCTCGATCCACAGCGCTGCGCCATGATCATCCAGGATCTGCAAAACGACGTCGTCATGGACGGCGGGGCCTTTGCCGAGTCCGGTGCCCCCGTGCATGCGCGCCAACAGAACGTGATCGAGAACGTACGCCGGCTTGCGGAAGCTGCGCGCGGGCGCGGCGTTGCCATCATCCATGTCTGGTTCGTCGTCGAGCCCGGCGCACCCGGCGTCACGCTGAACGCGCCGTTGTTCGAGGGGCTGGTCGACAACAAGGCGATGGTGCGGGGGAGCTGGGGTGCGGCGCCCGTGTCCGGCCTCGAGCCACGGCCCGGCGATTTCGTGGTCGAGAAGATGCGCATGAGCGCATGGGAAGGTACGAAGCTCGAGACGATCCTCAAGGCGACGGGGCGCGACATGATCATCAACACCGGCGCCTGGACCAACATGTCGGTCGAGCACACCGCGCGAACCGGCGCCGACAAGGGCTATTTCATGATCGTGCCGGAGGATTGCTGCTCGACCATGAACGCCGACTGGCACAACGCCTCGGTCAACTTCGCCATGCAGAACGTCGCCGTCGTCACGAAGGCCGAGACCGTCATCAGAGCGCTGGGATGAGCGGTGGCAAAACTCCTGCACCTGTCATGCTCGCCGCGTGCCGACTCCGAGTCGAGTGCCGGTGCGCGCGTCTTTCTTGACGGCTTTCGTGAGGCGCACCCGGACTGGGACGTCGATGTGATGGATCTCTGGCGCGAGCGCATGCCGGAATTCGTCGGCCCGATCGTCGAGGCGAAGTATGCGCGCATGAAGGCGCAGGCATTCAACGACGCACAGCGCGACAGCTTTGCCGAAGCCGAGCGGATGGCGCTGCGCTTTTCGCTCGCCGACCGCGTCCTGATCTCGACGCCGATGTGGAATTTCGGCATCCCCTACAAGCTGAAACAGTGGTTCGACGTCATCATCCAGCCCGGCCTGACCTTCCGCTTCGATCCGTTGCAGGGCTATTTTCCTCTGCTGAAGGACCGACCGACGCTGGTGATCCTGGCAAGCGGCAGCGATTTTGCGACCGGGATGAACCGCGGCCGCATCGATATGGCGACGCCCTATTTGCGCGAAGCGCTGCGCTTCATCGGCGTGAACGACGTCCGCTTCGTGCCGATCGGCCCGACGGCCGGACCGGCCGATCCGATCCGCGCCGCCCGCGACAGCGCTCATCGCCGCCTCGCTGACCTGGCGAAGCGATTCTGACCTTACGAGCCGGCCCGCGCCTTCCGCGCAGCGATCTGCTGAAGCGCCCAACGCGCGTTCTTGCGCACGTCAGGATCGGGGTCGTTGGCGACCACGGCAAGGTAAGCCTCGCCCTCGGGATCGGCGATCTCTCCAAGCGCCGCGGCTGCCTCCTTACGCAAATTCGCCTGCTCGTGGTTGATGCCATTACCGATCGGGCGCACCGCGCGTTCGATCTTCATCTTGCCGAGGCTGCGGATGGCCTTGAGCCGCACTTGCCAGAACTCGTCGGCAAGCGTGGCGATGAGCTGATCGGCGGCGAGCGAACCGTTGACGTTGAGCCCCAGCGTTTCGGCAGCCATCTCCCGGACCATCCAGTCGGCGTCCTTCAGCGCGCGCGTGATCGTCTCGGCAGCCGGCCTCATCTGCGAGAAGGCGAGCGCGCTTACCGCGGCGCGGCGTACGTGGGCGTCGGGATCGTGGATCAGCGCGGTCAGCGCTGGAATCGACTCTTCGAGCTTCAGGAAGCCGATGACGCCAATCGCCTGCACGCGCACGGCCGCATCACCATCCTGGAGCGCTTCCAGCGCAGGCTTCAGCGTGTCCTTGCAGCGCAGCTCCTTCAGTGCACGCAGCGCGCCCATGCGGACGAAGGCGTGGGCATGCCTGACCAGCGGCAGAATGATGTCGGCGCAGGCGGGATCCTTGAACTCGGCCATGCTGTCGGCTGCGGCCGATGCCACGATCCGTTCGGGGTCGACGAGCAGCTTGACGAGCGCACCCGCCGCCTCCGGCCCGTCGAACTCTCCGAGCGCCATCGCAACCTGCTGGCGCACGCCGGCGTCGGGATCGGACACCATGCTGGCGAGATGGCCGATCGCGGCGGGATCGCCGGAATGACCGAGCGCGATGATGGCGACGCGGCGTTCGGCGGGGTCCGCGGCCTGAAGCCGCTCGTCGGCGTCGTCGAGATCGTCGTAGGATTCGAACGGGCTCGACATGCTCACCTCAGGAGATAGGGAATGTTGACGGTGACCGCGCCGGTCGGGCAATCGGCCTCGCAGGGCATGCAGTACCAGCATTCGTCATAGGCCATGTAGGCCTTGCCGGTCATGTCGCTGATGCGGAGCACGTCGAGCGGGCAGACGTCGACGCACACCGTGCAGCCCTTGTCCGCGATGCATTTGGCATCGTCGACCACCACCGGGACCGAGGTCTGATAGGAAGCGAGAGGCATTTCGAGATCTCCTGTTGCGTTGCTGTTCGGCGGCTCAGGCGCTCGCCCGGATGCGCTGCTTGTCGTAGAGGTCCTTCTCGTCGTCGGCGATCGGCACGACATAGGGTTCGACCGCGCGCTTCTCGCTGGTCATCTTGTCGTCCTTCTTGCTGAGCAGCGTGTGGCAGAACCAGTTCTCGTTGTCTTTCTCCGGGAAATCCGTGCGCCAGTGGTAGAGGCCCCAGCGGCTCTCCTCGCGGTACAGCGAGGCGTGAGCCGCCATATCCGCGCAATCCATGATCGACTGCACCTCCAGCGCGCGGAGCAATTCATGCGCGTTGCGCGCGATCATGCGGTCCTGCATGTCCTCGCGTGCCTCGGCGAGGCGGCGCATGCCAAGCTCGTATTTGCGGGTCACCTTCGGCGGCTGGAGGTAGTCGTTCACGAGACGCCGCGTCTTGTACTCGATCTGGTTCGGTGGAATGCCGTCCTCGCGCGTGGTCGGCGCCATCACGCGCTCGCGCTCTTTCGCCACCTCGCTCGGATCGATTTCCGCAAAGTCGTGGCCGTCAGCGAACTCCATCGCGTCGATGCCGGCGACCGAGCCGTTGGTGAAGGCGCCCAGCATGTAGTTGTGCGGCACGCTCGCCATGTCGCCGGCGGCATAGAGTCCCGGCACGGTGGTGCGCGCATTGTCGTCGACGAAGACGCCAGAGGCGCTGTGGCCAGAGCAGAATCCGATCTCGGAGATGTGCATCTCGATCGATTCACTTCGATAGTCGACACCGCGCCCCTGCTGGAACAAGCCGCGCGTCGGCCGCTCTACCTTGTGCAACGTGGACTCGATCTCCGAGATGGTGTCGGCATGCAGATGCTTGAGCTGGAGGAACACCGGCCCCTTGCCGGACAACAGCTCGTTGTAGAACTCGAGCATCATCTGGCCCGACCAGTAGTCACATTCGATGAAGCGCGAGCCTTCGTTGTTGGCGGTGTAGGCGCCGAAGGGCCCCGCGACATAGGCACAGGCCGGGCCGTTATAGTCCTTGATCAGCGGATTGATCTGGAAACATTCGAGGTTCGCGAGCGCCGCGCCGGCGTGATAGGCCATGGCGTAGCCGTCGCCGGAATTGGCGGCGTTCTCGTAGGTGCCGAACATGTAGCCGGAGGTTGGCAGCCCGAGCCGGCCGGCGGCGCCCATGCACAGGATCACCGCCTTGGCCTTGATGATGAGCATTTCGGCGGTGCGCGTATTGACGCTGATCGCACCGGCGATGCGGCCGTCGGCGGATTTGAGCAACCGCGTCGCCATGTAGCGGTTGGAGATCAGGATGCGGGCGCGGCGGAGCTGACGGTAGAGTGCCTTCTTCACGGTCTCGCCGTTCGGCATCGGCAGGACGTAAGTGCCGATGTGGTGCACCTTCTTGACGGCATAGTCGCCGTTCTCGTTCTTCAGGAAGCGGATGCCGAAGCTGTCGAGCTCCTCGATGATCTTGTAGCAGTTTTGAGCGTATTTATAGACCGCCTTCTGATCGACAATTCCGTCGTTCGCGATGGTGATCTCCTTGGTGTACTGCTCTGGCGTCGCGTAGCCGGGAATGACGGCGTTGTTCAGCCCATCCATGCCCATCGAGATCGCGCCGGAGCGCTTGACGTTGGCCTTTTCGAGCAGGACGACGTTGGCCTTCGGGTTCTTCAGTTTCGCTTTTAGCGCCGCCATCGGACCGGCCGTTCCGCCGCCGATGACGAGCACGTCGCAGGAAACCTCCGAAAGTCCGTCGACAATCTGATCTAGTGCCATCGCTTGCTCCTGGTTCGCCGGCACGTCCGGCGCCTTTGCATCAGATTTGTTCAGGTGGCTTACCGGCGATAGCAATTAGTTGTCGCCGGAGAGAGATTTGCCCTCTCACCGCTCCACGAACGCTTTCTCGATCACGAAGTGGCCGGGCTGGCTGTGATTGCCTTCGGCAAAGCCGCGGTCCCTGAACATCATGTGGAGCTCTTCCAGCATCGCCGGGCTGCCGCAGAGCATGATGCGATCCGTGTCGCGGTCGAGGCCGGGCTGGCCGATGTCGTCGAAGAGCTGGTTCGAGGCGATCAGGTCGGTGATGCGGCCGCGATTGCGGAACGGCTCGCGCGTGACGGTCGGGTAATAGATCAGCTTGTCCCTGATCAGGGGACCGAAGAATTCGTGGGCCAGCAGACTCTCGACCAGGTGCTCGCCATAAGTGAGCTCGGAAACCTGGCGGCAGCCATGGGCGAGTACGATGCTCTCGTAATTCTCGTAGACGTCGGGGTCCTTGATCAGGCTTGCGAAGGGCGCGAGCCCCGTGCCGGTGGACAGCAGCAACAGCCGCTTGCCCGGAATGAGATTGCCGGTGATCAGCGTGCCCGTGGGCTTGCGGCCGACCAGGATGATGTCGCCCTCCCTGATCTTCTGAAGCCGCGAGGTGAGCGGACCGTCCGGCACCTTGATCGAGAAGAACTCGAGCGTCTCCTCGTGATTGGCGCTCGCCATGCTGTAGGCGCGCATCAAAGGCCGGCCGTCGACCTCGAGCCCGATCATGGCGAACTGGCCGTTCTGGAAGCGGAAGCCGGGATCGCGCGTCGCGGTGAAGCTGAACAGGGATTCGGTCCAGTGCTTGACCGAGAGGACCGTCTCCTTCTGAAAAGCGCTCATCGTTCGTCTCTCCTTGCTTGCCCGACGCCGGGGAAAGTTTCGGAGAGGCGCTATTGCCGCAACGGCGAACTGGCGTTCCCGGTCGATTAGTTTCACATTTCGCGGGCAATGACCGAAGAGGAGGCAGCCGCGCTTTCCCCGTGACCGTCGCGTCCGCTCTTGTCCGGCAATTAGTTGCTATCGCGACGCTTTCTTGGCTGGCTAGAAGGAGACCGGAGGCTTGCCACGACCATGACTGCTCTGACCGCACCAACGGTGACCGACTATGCAGCAAGCGCCGATCTCGCGACGCTCGTCGTGCGCACCACGGGCGAAGGCGAGGTCATGCTCACCGCCGAGCAGCTCCGCCTCTCCTGCAAATGCGCCCACTGCACCCGCGCCCGCTTCGACGGCCGCTTCCCCCAGGAGTTTCCGGGCATCGCCATCACCGAGATCGGCGACCTCGGCTATGGGCTGAACATCTCGTTCTCGGACGGCCACAATCGCGGGATTTACCCGAAACCGTATTTGCTGAGTTTGGCCGAGCGCCCGGACGGTTAGATAGCCCCACCCTCCGCTTTCATGCCCCCCGCAGGCGTACGCCGGGACGGTGTCCCTTGGCTGCGCCACGCTACTTTGCATGGGGTTGTTTTCGAGATTTTGCGGGAACGCCCCTTCCTCCCCCCGTCTGGCACGGACATTGCTCCTCTTTAGAACGGTTTGAACAATCCGGAGGCAGGTGATGTTGCAGGCGGCCAATGCGGTTCGCGGGACTGTTCCCGCAATGGTCCGGTCTGCCGGAAGCTCTTCGCTGCTGCTCACCGAGAACCAGCAGTGGATCGGTGGGCCGCCGCCGCTGATGGACAAGCTCACGCCGCGCGAGCGCGAATTGGTGCTGAAGCAGGGACGCCGCAAGGTGCTCAACCGCGGCCAGACGCTGTTCAGCCAGGGCGGCAAACATGACGGCATTTGGCTGATCGAAAGCGGCCGCATCCGCGTCTTCTACACCTCGCCGCTGGGTCGCGAGATCACGCTCGCCTACTGGCATGTCGGCAATTTCGTCGGCGGGCCCGAAGTCTTCGAAGGCACCGTGCATCAATGGTCAGGCGTCGCATCCAGCAATTGCAGCGTCGTGCACCTTCCCGGAAAGGAGCTGCGAACGCTCGCGGCCGAGATCCCCAACCTGGCCATCGGCCTGATCGAAGGGCTGACCTTCAAGGGCAAATGCTATTCGGCGCTGGCGCAGATGCTGGGGACGCGCTCGATCACCCAGCGCCTCGCCCATCTGATGCTCCACCTCGTCGAGCTCTATGGCGTGGAAGACGCCGACGGCAGGGTGATCGCGGCCGCATTCACCCATGCCGACATTGCCCACATGGTCGGCGCGACCCGGCAATGGGTCACGATCAGCCTGAAGCGCATGCAGGAGAAGGGAATCGTTCAGACGAAGCGCTCCCAGATCGTGGTCTGCCGCCCCGACATCCTGGAGGAGATGCGCGGGCTGGCGTCCGATTGAGACCGGTGCACATGCTATTGGCTTTCAACTGCAAAACTGCCCAAGGAGTATGCAACCGGTCTTTCCCGGCAACTAATCGACTGCGGCGGTAAATCCGGATTTGCCCTGTCCGCCCCCTCACCCAATCATGGCAACCACAGCACATCCAACCGAATGAGGATGAGAATGGTCCGCCATCTTCCCACACTCTCGATCGCGATGTCGGTGACGTCGCTGGCGCTCCTCCTGGCGCAGCCCGCGACGGCGGAGACAGTCACCCTCGGTATCGGCACGCAGGACACCACGACCAATACGGTCACCGCTGGCGTCGTCATCCGGCAGCTACATCTCCTCGAAAAGTATCTGCCAACCGACGGCAAATACGCCAGCATCAAGTTCGAGCTGGAATGGCAGAATTTCACGTCCGGCCCGCCCGTCACCAATGCGATGATGGCGAACAAGCTTCAGATCGGCATGATGGGTGACTACCCGCTGATCGTGAACGGCTTCACCTTCGAGAGCAATCCCGAGAGCAAGAGCCGGCTGATCGGCGTCGCCGCCTATAGCCTCTCCGGCTCCGGCAACGGCATCGTTGTCCACAAGGATTCGCCCTACTACGATCTCGCCGATCTCAAGGGCAAGCTCGTCAGCGTGCCCTTCGGCTCCGCCGCGCACGGCATGGTGCTGAAGGCAATGCAGGACCGCGGCTATGCGTCCGACTTCTTCCAGCTCGTGAGCCAGAGCCCCGAGGTCGGCTCGACCAACCTGCAGGAGAAAAAGATCGACGCCCATGCCGACTTCGTGCCCTTCGCGGAGCTGCTGCCATTCCGCGGCTTCGCCCGCAAGATCTTTGACGGCGTCGAGACCAACCTTCCGACCTTTCACGGCATCGTCGTACGCACCGATTTCGCCGAGAAATATCCGGAGGTCGTCGTCGCCTACATGAAGGCGATCATCGCCGCCAACCAGTGGCTGCGCGACAATCCCAAGCTCGCGGCCGAGAAGATCCAGGAGTGGACCGGCATCAGCAAGGAGGTCGTCTACATCTTCTTAGGCCCCAGCGGCAACATGACCACCGATCCCACGATCAAAGCGGCGCTGATCGAGGCGGCCACCACAGACGTCAAGGTGCTGCAAAACCTCGGCCGCATGAAGGAGTTCGATCCGAAGAAGTGGGTCGATGACAGCTACATCCGCAAGGCTTATGCCGAGATGAAGCTCGACTATGACGCGCAGCTTGCGAGCACCAAGAACTACGAGATCTCCGGCGAGGATAGCTTCTGCAAGAAGCCGATCCTAGCTCCGCGCAAGGCCGGTGAGGTCTGGGTGGATGAGGCGGGCATCCTGCCCTTCGCGAGCGCGTCCTGCACGCTCGGTGCCTACGCCGACTTCAAGGCCAAGGGCAAGAAGATCAACGTCGCCTACGTCTTCGACACCACCCGCGGCATCAAGCTGTTCGCCGACCAGGCCTTCTATGCGGTCGGCGACGGCGACGTCGCGCCGTTCCTCCTGAAGAAGGACGCGGAAGCCTATGCAGCCAAGATCAACGGCAAGGTTCTCGGCTTCGACGATGCCGTGAAATCGGCGGTCACCGGAGGCAAGACGTGAGCAGCAGTCCCGCCATCTTGCGCCATCAAGAGGCCGCAATGCCGGCAGCTGCAGCCGCCGTCACCGAAGCTGACCCTGCGCCCGTCACGGTGCCGACCCCCGCTCCGCCGTCATTCGGCGCCTTGGCAGGGCGCTGGTACCGGCTCAACCAAAACAGGTTGCGTGCGACCGCCATCGGCGTCGTCTCGCTCGCGGCCTTCCTGCTCGTCTGGCATCTGCTTACGACCTACCGCGTCGTGTTCTTCGTGCGCTTCACCAACGTGCCCTCGCCGCTGGCGGTCTATGCGAGCTTCACCAAGGCGATCCACGATCCCAAATTTCTGCTGCATATCCTCTTGAGCTGCCGGCGCATCTTCTTCGGCTTCTCGCTGGCGGCCATCGTCGGCGTGCCGCTCGGGCTGATCATGGGCCGCTTCAAGCTGGTCCATGAGGTGGTGTTCCCGGTTGCGGAAGTGCTGCGGCCGATACCGGCGATCGCCTGGGTGCCGATGGCGATCATGCTGTGGCCGACCAACGAGCAGAGCATTGTCTTCATCACCTTCCTCGGCTCGTTCTTCCCGATCCTAGTCAACACGCTACACGGCATGTCGCTGGTCGATCCCGTGCTGGTGCGCGCCGCGCAATGCCTGGGGGCTCGCGAGCGCTCGATCTTCCGCGAGGTGTATTTTCCGGCCTCGCTCCCGCACATCTTCACCGGCCTCACCATCGGCATGGGGGTTGCCTGGGTGTCGCTGATCGCGGCCGAGATGATCTCCGGACAATACGGCATCGGCTACTTCACCTGGGAGGCCTATTCGCTGGTCCAATACGCCGACATCGCGCTCGGCATGATCGCGATCGGCGTGCTCGGCCTCGGATCGAGCCTCTTGATCCGAGGCGCCGGACAACTGGTGATGCCATGGAGGGCGAAATGAGCGAGATCGCGACCGCCAGCCCGCAGGGGCATATCGAGGTCAAGAATTTTTCGCTGATCTACGAGACCATCGACGGGTCGGTCGAGGCCGTCACCAATACGCATATCCATGTGAAGCCGGGCGAGTTCGTCTCGATCGTCGGACCCTCCGGTTGCGGCAAGTCGACCTTTTTGAATGCGGTGGCCGGGTTTCTCAAACCCACCACCGGCACCATCACGGTCGACGGCGAACGCGTGAGCGGGCCGAGCGCCGAGCGCGGCATGGTGTTCCAGCAATATTCGCTATTTCCCTGGAAGACGGTGCGCGAGAACGTCGAGTTCGGCCTGAAGATGCGTGGCATGCCGCGCTCGCAGCGCGAGCGCGCAGCGCGCACGCTGCTGGGGCTCGCGGGCCTCGAAGCCTTCGAGAAGCATTATCCGGAAAAGCTCTCCGGCGGCATGAAGCAGCGGGTCGGCATCGTACGAGCGCTCGCGACGGGGCCGAAGGTGCTGCTGCTGGATGAACCGTTCGGCGCGCTCGACGCGCAGACCCGCGTGATCATGCAGCAGATCCTCACCAACATGTGGCAGCGGCTGAAGATCTCGGTGCTGTTCGTCACCCACGACATCGACGAGGCGATCTTCCTCTCCGACCGCGTCTACTGCATGACCGCGCGGCCCGGCTCGATCAAGGCGGAGATCCCGATTCCGCTGGAGCGGCCGCGGCAGCAATCGATGATGATGTCCTCGGAATTCCTGGCGCTGCGCCGCGGCCTGATGTCCCTGATCCGCGAGGAGAGCCTGAAGGCGATGGGCGGCGAGATCAACGATTTGGGCATGCAAGGATTGAACATCGAGCTGCGTGGCCATTCGCTGGCGGACGTGTTGTAGTTCACCGCATCCTGCTTGCGGGAAGAGGTGTGCGCGAGCCTTCGTCCCTCACTTGAACCAATGCACCAGGCCGATGCTGATCCCGAGCAGCAGCATCAGCGACAGCGTCACCGCGGCCGTCACCCGTCCCCCGACATTGGCGAGCACGCGCACGTCGACGCCAAGGCCAAGTGCGGCCATGGAGACGATGGTGAGGAATGTGGTGATCTTCGTCACCGGACCGACCACCGTTGAGGGAACGATCTCGAGCGAACGGAGCGTGGCGAGCGCGAGGAAGCCGAGGATGAACCAGGGCACGAGCCGGAAGAACCCGACGCTGGTCTTCTTCGCCCCGCCCTGCCGACGCGAGGCAATGAGCGAGAGGCCGACGACGACCGGCCCCAGCATCAGCACGCGCATCAGCTTCACGAGCGTTCCGATCTGCGTGCTGACCAGCCCGGCCGGCACGGTCGCCGCGAGAACCTGCGGCACGGCGTAGACGGTCAACCCTGCGAGAATGCCATACTGCGTAGCCGTCAGTTGCAGGAGTGGGATCAGCAGCGGCAGGCCCAGCACCATCATCACGCCGAGTATCGCGGTGAAGGAGATCGAGGACGCGATCTCCTCATTGTTGGCGCCGATGATCGGCGCCACGGCGGCAATCGCCGAGTTGCCGCAGATGGAATTGCCGCAGGCGATCAGGATCGACAGCCGTGTGGACAGGCCGAGCATGCGGCTTAAGCCAAACGAGACGCAGAGCGCGACCACGACCACGGCGGCGATCGAAGCGAGGAGCGTCACGCCGGACGCGGCGATTGCGGCAAAGCTGATGGAGGCCCCGAGCAGCATCACTGCGACTTCGAGGAGCTGCTTGGCGCTGAAGGCGACGCCGGCCTGCCAGCGCTCGGATGGTTTCCAGAAACTGCGCACGGCCATGCCGAGCAGGATCGCCATCACCAGCGCCTCCACATAGGGATGTGCGAGGGCGTGCCGTTCCGTAGCTTCAAGAACAGCTGAGATGCCGGCAATGCCGATGCAGAGGAGAACGCCTGGAATCAGCGCCACAATCCGGCCGGCGGTGGTCACCGGTCTTGCGCCGGCTGAAGAGGATGCTTCGTTCTGGGCCACTCAAATCTCCCGAAGGAGAAGATTTTATGCGCGAGAGGGCGCAAGAGGGCAATATATTTTCTATCCGGGCCGACGGAAGCAAGTAATGTCCCTAAAGACAATTCTCCTGCGCGCCTCGGCCCAAAGGGCGGCGTTGGAACACATTGCAGGCAAAAAGGAGCGGCTGGTCGATGGCCTAGAAGATCAGGCCCTTCGCGAGGGAGGCGACGCGGCTAAAGCCGTCGAAAACGCCGGGCTCGAAGAAGGCGGCCCGGGCGAGCACGATGGCACCGACCAGCGACCAGAACAGACCGGTGCCGGTCCACAGCAGATATTTGGAGGCGCGCGACTGCGGCCGGTCATCCCTTCCCGGGGCCAGTCGCTCACCAAAAGGCTCAAAATTTGCGCGTTCCATCGCGAAGCCAATCCACTGAATTCTTAACGGAATGTCGTCGTTTCCGTCTCTCACGGCAATGGAACTGATTGGCTTTTTTTGGCGCTGCGCGGGAAATTTCTTCCGCCGGGACAGACTACAACGATAGCTTTCTTCTTTGGTGGCGTCTGGGCCCAAGCCCCCCGCGCGGGTCGGCGGTAAAGTGCGACGATCGCGCCAGCCGCTTTCGCCGGACTTGAGACCATCCATGAACATCGAATTGCCGCGCCAGCAGCTCGACCTCGCCTCGGTGATCGCCGAGGGCGACATCCGCTGCCTCCTGATGGTGCTCGTTCACATGACCGGCGACGAGCGCTGGCTCGCCCCGCCCTATTTGCCGAAGCGCGATATCCGCCTCATCCCGGATCCCGAGGCCGGCGTGCCGAGAGACGTGCAGGACGAAATCCGCGCCGCCGTGGTCGAACTTTTTGCCCATGGCCATCCAACACCTGTGATCACCGATCCCGGCGAGGAGCTGCTTCTGAAGATGATGCGTGCCTGCCTCGGC
This sequence comes from Bradyrhizobium sp. UFLA05-125, assembly GCF_059803515.1. Taxonomy (NCBI): domain Bacteria; kingdom Pseudomonadati; phylum Pseudomonadota; class Alphaproteobacteria; order Hyphomicrobiales; family Nitrobacteraceae; genus Bradyrhizobium; species Bradyrhizobium sp. UFLA05-125. The sequence goes on from NZ_JBANBJ010000021.1 coordinate 74,136, forward strand.
GAGAATGTCGCGCCGGAATATGCGCCGCTGATGCGCGAGGAGATGGGCTTTGTGCCGCGCGAGGCGCGCTGGAGCAGACGTCCGTCCGACGCGCAATTGGCGCGGCAGCATGTGCTGATCGTCGGCGCCGGCGTCTGCGCCATTGCGCTTGGCGTGGCGCTCGGTCATCTCGGCATCCCCTACACTATCGTCGAGAAAAACGCCGAGCTCGGCGGCACCTGGTGGATCAACCGCTATCCCGGCTGCGGCGTCGACACGCCGAACCATTCCTATTCCTACTCCTTCGGCGCGCGCAACGAATGGACGCGTTATTTTTGCCAGCGCGAGGAGTTGCTCGATTACCTCAAGAAGGTCGCGGACGAATTTGGCCTGCGCAAGCATCTGCGGCTGAACACGCAGCTGACCTCGTCGCGATGGGATGAGAGCAAGCGCCGCTGGTTCTCGACGCTGAGAACGAGCCGCGGCGAAGAAATGTTCGAGTCCACGGCACTCGTCAGCGCGATAGGCCAGCTCAACGATCCCTCGCGCGCCCGCTTCAAAGGCGAGGAGGATTTCAAGGGCCAGATCCTCCATTCGGCGCTGTGGTCGGATGACATCAAGATCGATGGCAAGCATATCGCCGTGATCGGCACCGGCGCGACCGCGATGCAACTCGTACCGTCGATCGCACCTCGCGTTGCTTCCGTCACCGTCTACCAGCGCTCCGCGCAATGGGCGCGGCCGGTGAAGGGCTATTCCGATCCAATTACCGCGGGTGCGCGCTGGCTGCTCGCGCATCTGCCGCTCTATGTGCAGTGGTACCGCTTCAACATGTTCTGGCGCTATGGCGACGGCCTGTTGCCGTTCCTGCGCAAGGATCCAGCCTGGCCGCATCCGGAACGCGCGGTCAACAAGGGCAATGACCGGCATCGCCAGGAGTTGACGGACTTCATCCTCTCCGAGCTGAAGGACCGCCCTGACCTGATCGCCAAATGCGTGCCGACCTACCCGCCTTACGGCAAGCGCATCCTGCTCGACAACGGCTGGTTCAAGACGCTGACGCGCGGCAATGTAGATCTGGTCACCGGGGCGATCGATCATGTCGATTGCGATGGCATCGTGACATCCGACGGCCAGAACCGCGCGGCCGACATCATCGTGGTCGCGACCGGCTTCAAGGTCACCGAGATGGCGGCGCGCCTCGATATCACCGGCCGCGACGGCAAGAATCTCCGCGACGCCTGGGCGGGTGACAATCCAACCGCGTTTCTCGGCCTCACCGTCCCGGGCTTCCCGAGCTTCTTCTGCATGCTCGGCCCGAACTCCGGCCCGGCGCATGGCGGCAGCGTGATCTTCCAGTCGGAATGCCAGAGCCGCTACATCTCGGCTTGTCTCGTCGAGATGATGCAGAACGGTGTCGCCGCCATCGACGTCCGCCAGGATGTGCACGACGATTACATCCGGAAGGTCGACACCGAGCACGAGGCGATGATCTGGACCCATCCGGGCATGACCACCTACTACCGCAACGCTTGCGGACGGGTGTTCTCAGCGATGCCGTGGCGCTTCGTGGACTACTGGCGGATGACGCACGATCCGGATCTCAGCGACTACCGCCTGACGAAGGTGTGAACCTGGCGGCGCCCGGCGTCGGCCGGTGGCTGCGCGACGGGCGCTTGCGAGACCGAAGGTTGCGCAAGAGACGGCGCCGAACCGGCGCTATCGACCGCACGGATGCGTGGCGCCTGAGCCTTCGGCGTGCGAACCAGAAACGCCGGCGGCTGTGCCGGTGGTTTGCCCGATCGGATGTAGGGTTCCCATTTCAGATACCTGGCGCGGCGCTGTCGCGAAATGCGATCGCGCGTGACATAGCCCGCTGCAAACGAGATCGCGGCGACCAGGACAAGGATGAGAACGCCAAGCATTCGGACCGTTCCGTACGAAGATTCGGATCGTTTCTATCAATGCCAGCAACCTAACCCCGATGTGACCATTTCGAGGAAATTTAGAGACGACGTGAACTGAAGCGTGATCCCTGTTTTTCGCGCCGCGCGGAACTTTTGCGCGAGATGCGAAACGGGCACATTTAGAGATCTACAACTATGGAGCGACAACGCAGTACGCGTATCGACCCGGTGCGCGATCATCAAACCCGATGCGACGGCACCGTTCATGCCGCAAGGCTGCCCTCGACTGGCGAGAACGGCAGACCGAGACTCTCCGCCACCGCCTTGTTGGTGATGCGGCCGCGATAGACGTTGAGGCCGTTGCGCAAATGCGGATTCTCGAGCACGGCGGCAAAGCCCTTGGCCGCGAGCGTCAGGCCGAACGGCAGCGTGGCATTGTTCAGCGCCTGGCTCGATGTCACCGGCACCGCGCCTGGCATGTTCGCAACACAGTAGTGCACGACGCCGTCGACCTCGTAGGTCGGCTCGGCATGGGTCGTCGGGCGCGAGGTCTCGAAACAGCCGCCCTGGTCGATCGCAACATCGACCAGCACGGCGCCGGGCCGCATCGACTTGAGCATCGCGCGCGTTACAAGTTTCGGAGCGCTCGCACCGGGCACCAGCACCGCGCCGATCACGACATCGGCAGAAAACACCTCGTCCTCGACGGACTCGATCGTGGAGAAGCGCGTGCGTACGCGCCCCAGAAACACGTCGTCCAGCTCGCGCAGGCGCGGGATGGAACGATCGATGACGGTGACCTCTGCACCGAGCCCCGCCGCCATGCGTGCCGCCTGGGTTCCGACGACCCCGCCGCCGAGCACGACGACCCGCGCCGGCTGCACGCCGGGGACGCCGCCAAGCAACACGCCGCGTCCGCCTGCCGAACGCTTGAGTGCGGCGCCGGCCGCCTCGATCGCGAGACGGCCGGCGACTTCGCTCATCGGCGCGAGCAGAGGGAGGTGGCCGCCCGCGTCAGTGACCGTCTCATAAGCAATGGCGGTGCAGCCAGAGGCGAGCAGCCCCTTGGTCTGCGCGGGATCCGGCGCGAGGTGAAGATAAGTGAAGAGGATCTGATTCTCGCAAAGCTGCGTCCACTCGCTCTGCTGCGGTTCTTTCACCTTCACGATCATCTCTGACTTGGCAAAGATCTCTCGCGCGCTGCCGGCAACCGCAGCGCCCGCCTTGCGGTAGATTTCGTCGGAGGCGCCGATGCCCTCGCCTGCGCCGGTCTCGACCCAGACCTCATGCCCGGCTGCGACATATTCGCGAACGGCGCCCGGGGTGAGCCCGACGCGATATTCCTGCACCTTGATTTCCTTGGGAACACCAACGCGCATGGCGAGCTCCTTGCCGTAACGTCTTGATTCTTCTCTCCATGTTAGCGGCCGCCGCGGTTTGGTTTCGTGCAAATATCAGCTAGTTTCGGCTCCCGGACGCCGGTTTCCGGCGCTGATTGGCCCTTCCACGCTGGAAACGAAACCTTGGCCCTTGACCGAAAAGATCTCGCCATCCTCGCGGAACTCACCACCAATGCGCGAGCCAGTCACACCGAGCTCGCCAACAAGGTCGGCCTGTCGAGTACGGCGCTGGCGCGGCGGCAGAAGGCGCTGGAGGATGACGGCTATATCCACAGCTATCAGGCCGCGCTCGATCTCGGGCAATTCGGGCTCACCACGACGGTGTTGGTACGGATCGCGCTGGAGAGCCAGAGCGAGGAGGCGCTGAAGGCCTTCGAGGCCGAGGTCGTGAAATGCCCCTCCGTCGTGCGCTGCTTCTTGATGTCGGGCACCGACGACTACATCCTGATCGTGCTCGCGCGCGACATCCAGGATTTCGAGCGCATCCACCGCACCGAGCTGTCGCGCCTGCCTCGTGTCGCCCGGGTGCAATCGAGCTTCGCGCTGCGCGAAGTCGTCAACCGCGCCGTGCCGACAGTGGTGTTCGGCGAGATGAGACGCTAGCGCGGGCCTCTGGCTCCTCGCCTCCTTTGTTTCGAATGATCTCAAGGCGCTGCGGGCTGCATGCATGCAGGACCGCGATACCTCCTTGCGCGGCACCAACGAAAACTGCGACGAGGGCGCGGCAATTCGGCTTGTGCGCCACATCGCGCAATCGCGCGAATCCTCTTTCGACCCCTTGGTAGCTGATGTAACGTGCGGGAGAGCCGCTACCGGGATGTGCCGAAATCACGGCAATTACTTGCGGCCTTTGTGCCTACGGCGGGCATCGCAACTTTCATCATTTCAGATACTGCGGCTGTGACGACTAGCTCGAAACGGCATGAATAATTGTTTCCATAACCTCGGAAGGAGGACATCCCATGCATTTTTGCCTCACCGGACAATATACGCCACGCGCTCTCAACGCCATTTTGGAAAACCCCGCGACCAATCGCCAGGAGGCGGCGAGTAAACTCATCGAAGCAGCCGGCGGAAAGCTGATCTCGATGTACAGCGTTGCGGCCGACGGTCCCGGCGTTCTGGTTATATTCGATGTACCCGATCCGAGTGCGGCTCCGGCCATATCCGGCCTGACCGTCACCGCCGGCACCCTGCAGAACGTAAAGCTCACTCGACTGTTCACGCACGACGAGATCAAGCAGGTGCGGCAGAACGCAGCCAAGCTGCGCTCCTCCTATAGCCCCCCGGGCAGCTAGAATCTGAACCGCTCCAGATGCGATGCCGCCGCCGCTCTACCGTTGCGAGCGGCGGCGCGTTCACGTGCCGACGCGGCCCGGCCCGCCTCCCTTTGAATGAAAGACGGGGAGCATCACGTCGTCCGCACCAGGCCTCTGTCATCCAAACGCCCCTGTCATCTAATTGTCATCGAATGTGCCGAGACCTGTTGGCCTCGCAGATTCGGGACCCACCATGGACTATTTCAAGCGCTTCAACTTTCTGTTCGCCGCCCCGGTGTTCGATGCCGACGATCTCGAGGGCATCCGCTTCAACCAGATCATCGAGGAGATCCAGCGCTCCGGCTTCGAGGTCGTGAGGGCCCGCAAGCTGGAGGACGCCGAGATCGCGGTGCAGACGGACGCCGCCATCGGCTGCATGGTGGTCGACTGGGGCAAGAAGGGGCTGGAGGGCAAGACCGCCGCCCTGATCAACCTCATGCGGCGCCGCGGCCTGGACTTCCCAATCATCCTGCTGATCCGGCGCAAGCGGTTCGAAGATCTCCCGGTCGAGGTGCTCGATTTCATCGACGGCTATGTCTTCCTCTCTGAGGAGACGCCGCCCTTCATCGCAAAAAATCTGATCAGCCGGCTCAAGCAATATGCCGAGACGCTGAAAACGCCGTTCTTCGGCGCGCTGGTCGACTATGCCGAGGAAGGCAACCAACTCTGGACCTGCCCGGGCCACAATGGCGGCATGTTCTATAGCCGCAGCCCGATCGGCCGGGTCTTCGTCGAGCATCTCGGCGAGTCCGTATTCCGCGACGACCTCGACAATTCCGTGCTCGATCTCGGCGATCTCCTGACCCACGAAGGACCGGCACTCAAAGCGCAGAAGGAAGCAGCCCAAATCTTCGGCGCGGAAAAGACCTATTTCGTACTCAACGGCACCTCGACCTCCAACAAGGTCGCGCTCGGCGCGCTCGTCACCGACGGCGACCTGGTGCTGTTCGATCGGAACAACCACAAGGCTGCCCATCACGGCGCGCTGATGATCAATGGCGGTATCCCTGTTTATGTGCCGACCATCCGCAATGCCTGGGGCCTGATCGGCCCGATGCGCTGGGAGGCGCTCGACGAGAAGGCGTTACGCGAGGCGATCCGCAACCATCCGCTGGTCAGCGATCGCGACGCCTGGCACAAGGAGCGTCCGTTCCGCGTCGCGGTCGTCGAACAGTGCACCTACGACGGGACGATTCACAGTGCCGAGATGATTTTGAAGCGCATCGGCCACCTCTGCGACTACATCCTGTTCGACGAAGCCTGGGCCGGCTTCATGAAATTCCACCCGCTCTATGCCGGGCGCTTCGCCATGGGCTTGTCGGGGCTGACACCGGACGCACCCGGCATCATCGCGACGCAGTCGACCCACAAGCAGCTTGCGAGCTTCTCGCAGGCATCCCAGATCCACATCAGGGATCGTCACATCCGCGGCCAGAAGCGGCGCGTCGAGCACCGCCGCTTCAACGAGAGCTTCATGCAGCACGCCTCGACCTCGCCGTTCTATCCGTTGTTTGCTTCCCTCGACGTCGGCGCGCAGATGATGAAGGGGCGCTCGGGCGAAGTGCTGTGGGACGACACGATCCGCCTCGGCATCGAACTGCGCAAGAAGATCCGGGCCATGCGCCGCGAGTTCGAGGAAAAGGAGCAGAACGTCGAGCGGCGCTGGTTCTTCGAGCCGTTCGTTCCCGACCGCGTCGCCATCGCCGACGTGAGCCGGCCGGGCGCGGCGCATAACGTCGCCTGGGAAACGCTCTCGACCGACGAGCTTGCGACCAATCCCGCGCTTTGGCAGCTCGGTCCCGACAGCAACTGGCATGGCTTCCCCGATGTGACCGAAGGCTTTGCCATGACCGACCCGAACAAGCTGACGCTGCTCACGCCCGGCTTCGACCGCGCCACCGGCGCCTATGCAGAGCACGGCATCCCCGCCCCCGTCGTTGCGCAGTACTTGCGCGAGAACCGTATCGTTGCCGAGAAGAACGACCTCAACTCCCTGCTCTTCCTCCTCACGCCGGGGGTCGAGGCGAGCAAGGCCGGCACGCTGATCTCGGGGCTCGTCGCGTTCAAGAAGCTACACGACGACAATGCGCTGCTGGCGGATGCCATCCCCGAATTCTATCAGCGCCGGCAGGCGCGCTATGCAGGCGTGCGCCTGCGCGACCTCTGCGCGGAGATGCACCGCTTCTTCCGCAAGGCCGACGTCAGTGCGCTCCAGGCGCGGCAGTTCCTGCCCGAGCATCTGCCCGAGATCGCGCTATCGCCACGCGACGCCGCACGCTGCCTGATCCGCAACGACGTCGACTATCTGCCGATCGAGGCCATCACCGGCCGGATCGCGACCACGCCTTTCGTGGTCTATCCGCCCGGCATCGCCACCATCGTTCCCGGCGAGCGGCTCACGGAACGCGCGAAGCCCATGATCGATTATCTCAAGATGTTCGAGACCTGCTTCAACACGTTTCCGGGCTTCGACGTCGAGATCCAGGGCGTCTACAAGGAGGTCGACGCCGCCGGCCGGATCGGGCTCTACACCTACGTGGTGGCCGAGTAGCGATCGATGAACGGAACAGGTCTGATGCGCGAGGATGACGATCCGATCCTGGTCCGGCCCTCACGCGACAGCGACGTCGAGGCGATGCTGGCGATCTACCGCCATCACGTCCGCCATGGCGTGGCGAGGGACGTCGAGGGCACCGGAGCGCCCGAGCCCGACGATCTGCGCGACCGGCGCAAGAACCTGAGGCATACGCGCCTGCCTCATCTGGTGGCGACCTGGCGCGGCGAGGTGATCGGCTATGCCTATGCCGTGCTGTTTCGCAAGCGTCCGGCCTATCGCTACACCGCCAAGCATTCGATCTACGTGCATCACGACCACCTCGGCCGTGGTGTCGGACGCCTGCTGCTACAGGAGTTGGTCGACGCCTGCGCGGCAGCCGGCTTCCGCCAGATGATCGGCTATATCGACGCCGACAATGCGCCTTCGCTGGCGCTGCACGAAAAATTTGGCTTTGCGCGGGTCGGGTTGTTGTGCGGGGTCGCCTACCGCTATGGCCGTTGGTCCGATACCGTCATGGTCCAGCGATCACTCGGCGCCGGCGCGACCGCGGCGCCGCCTGCGTCTATCATCAGCCGCTAAACGCGCCGAACCTCCGCCTCAGGACGGAAAATCGGCCGCCTTCACATGGATACGATCCGCATGCAGGGACCAGTGATGCAACGCCTGGTCCTTGCAGAATCTCAGCTTGGCCTGCTCGGTCGCCTCGCTTTCACAGGAAGCGTCGATTTCCAGGGTTCCCTGGCAGACCTCACTCTGCCGGCCGTACTCACCGAGCACGTCCTTCATGAACCTGACGACATAGCGTGACATGGGACCTCCTGCTGCCCCGGCAGCACTCTAATCCCTTTTAGCTCCGCGGAGGGAAGGAGATTTTGAGCGGGATCAAACTGATCGTCGTCTCCAGGCCCCATCCGATCCGTAAGTCGCCCCGCCCTATCCTGGCGTGATCCCGAACGTCTTCCGGAAGCGCTCGGCGTAATGCGGCCAGACCTCGGGGTTGATGATGCGCGGCGGCCGCCTGCCGTCGAGCGCATCGAGGACCTGCTCGGCGGCGATGCGCCCCATGTTCTCGCGGGCCTCACGGGTCACGCCCGCAGTGTGCGGGCTCGCCAACACGTTGTCGAACTGAAGGAGCGGATGCTCCGGCGGTGGCGGCTCCTTGGACCAGACGTCGAGGCCGGCGCCGGCGATGCGCCCGTCGCGAAGGGTCTGGAGCAGCGCGTCCTCGTCGTGGACGAAGCCGCGCGCGGTGGTGATGAAATAGGCGTGCGGCTGCATCAGCGAAAATTCGCGCACGCCGATCATGCCGCGGCTCTCCTTGGTGAGCGGACAGGAGATCGAGACGAAGTCGGACTGGCGCAGGAGCTCGTCGAGCTCGACCTTCTCCCCGCCCCGCCCGGCCATCACGTCTGCCGAAAGGTACGGATCGTAAGCCAGCACTTTCATGCCCAGCAGGGTGTTGCAGAGCGCGGCTATGCGACGGCCGACATTGCCGAGCCCGACGATGCCGATTGTCTTGCCCCCAACCTCATTGCCGATGAGATCGTTGCGGTTCACGTCGCGCTCGCGCCGCAGACGACGGTCCGACTGGATGATGCGCTTCGACAGCGTGAGCATCATCGCGAGCGCATGCTCGGCGACCGAATGAGCATTGCCGCCGGATTGGTTGACGACGAGCACGCCCGCCGCCGTGCAGGCCTCGACATCGACCGGATCGAAGCCTGCGCCATTGGACGAGACGATCAGCAGATTCGGCGCGCGCTTCAACAGCTCGGCCTGGACGTGGAAATGCGAGGCGAGCTCGTCGCGCGCAGCGCCGATCTGATAGACGTGCGCGGCCTCCAGGATCGGCGCGTAGAATTCTTCGGGGCTTTCATTCTCGATGCGATCGAGCCGGACGTCGCTCCGTGCCTTCAGGATGTCGACATAGATTGGATGTGCGAGATATTTGACGTAGAATACGCGCTTGGTGTTGACGGGCATCGAAGTGCTTCCGACCTCTCGGGAAGGCCAGGCAGGACCCGCGCAGCATGCGCCCCTTCCCTGCTTTCCTCCCATTGCTCTCATTATGGTTGCTTATGGCATGGTAGCGCCAGCCACGGCAGCGCGCGGAGCGCAGACCACCGTGGCAACCCGGACATGTTGACAATCCCGCCCGCGGCGTCAAGTTCGGGCTGAAACCGCCCACGAAGCGGCACCGCGCACAGATCAAGAAAGATGCGGCGGAAGGGAGGACAAGATGACGATCGCGGAGCAACGCACCCCGCCCCAGATGTCTCCCACCGAACAAAGCTGGCACGGCATCGTGCTGCAAACGCTCAAGCGGAACGATGTCAGCCTCGTCCCTTACGTACCCGATCGCGTGCTGACGCCGCTGATCAGGGCCCTGCACGCCGATCCCTTCTTCATGACCTTTGCGACCGCGCGCGAGGAGGAAGCCGTCGGCATCGTTTCCGGTGCCTGGATGGGCGGACGGCGGGGCGCCGTGCTGATGCAGACCTCGGGCTTTGCAACGCTCGCCAATGTGCTGGCCTCGCTCGCGGTGCCCTATCAGATCCCACTGATCATGTTCGTGTCCGAGCGCGGCACGCTCGGCGAGTTCAACTACGGCCAGGCGCTGGTCTGCCGCACCATGCGCCCGGTGCTGGACTCGCTGGCGCTCGAGCATCACACCATCACCCGGCTCGACGAGCTCGAATTCATCGCCGACCGCTCGATCAAGCAGGCCGTCACCACACAGGCGCCGGTGGCGCTGATCCTCAACCCGCTGCTTACCGGCGGCAAGGTCTTTGACAAGTGAGGTCAGCCATGAACGCGACCGCCCGCAACACCAAGGTGATGAACCGCTTCGACGTCACCTCGCGCCTGATCACGAAACTGAAGAATGAGGAGGCCGTGATCGGCGGCATCGGCAACACCAATTTCGACCTGTGGGCCGCGGGCCACCGCCCGCAAAACTTCTACATGCTCGGCAGCATGGGCCTCGCCTTTCCGATCGCGCTCGGGGTGGCGCTGGCGCAGCCCAATCGCCGGGTTATTGCGCTCGAAGGCGACGGCTCGCTGCTGATGCAGCTCGGCGCGCTGACGACGATCGCGACCCTCAAGCCGAAAAACCTCACCATGATCGTGATGGACAACGGCATCTACCAGATCACAGGTTCGCAGCCGACGCCGGCCGCCGGCGTGGCCGACGTCGTGGCAATCGCGACCGGTTCGGGTCTCGCCAACAGTGCCTGGGCCGCGGACGAGGAGGATTTCGAGCGACTGGTCGAGGCTTCGCTAACGGCCTCGGAACCGAGCCTCATTGCGGTGCGCATCGACGACAAGCCCGGCGTCGGCACAACGCGCCGCGATCCCGTACAAATCCGCGAGCGCTTCATGAATGGCCTCGGCGTCCGGCAGCCACTGTAATATTTCGTCATTAACTACACGGCGATCTGATCCCGGTGCAATGACCGATCCGGCGCCGGCCGTGCTAAGCGGATCGGATGTCAGTTTTGTTGCGTCTCTTTGCCTGGCTGCTTGCCGCCGCCGTCACCTTCGCGACCCTGGGGCCACCAGGCCTGCGCCCGCATGCTGACCTCGGCCAGGACGGCGAGCATGCGCTCGCCTTCGTTCTGGTCGGACTCGCTTTCGGGTTCGCCTATTCGCAGCGCCGCCTCAGCGTCACGGCCATCGCCGTCGTGCTGATCGGCCTGCTAGAGGTATTGCAGCTCTGGGCACCGGGTCGCCATGCACGGTTCGAGGACTTCATCGTCGATGCATTCGCCGCCTGCATGGGATTCGCGCTCTCCGCTGCGATCGACCGGGCCGTCGCCCGCTCCCGCGGCGCTGCCGGCGTCGCAAACGAAGGCCCCGCGGAGTAAGCCTCCGCAGGGCCCCGTCCCTGTCCAGGATGATCAGTCGATGATCTTGACGACCCTGCGGGTCCGCGGCTCGACGATCACACGGCGGTCGTTGACGACCGCATAGTCGTATTCCCTGTAGTTCGGCACAGGGTGCAACACCACTGTCGGCGGTAGCGGCTCGCCGACCACGACGTGCTCGTGAACCACAACCGAGTTGTCGCGCGGAATGCCGCCCAGCACGGCGTTCGGAATTTCGAGGCCAGCGCCAACGGCCGCGCCGACGGTGCCGCCCACCATCGCACCGACCGGACCACCAATCTCGCCGCCGGCCCGCGCACCATTCGCGGCACCCTCGGCTGTGGTCGACTGCGCAAAGGCTGCGCTTGACGCCAGCAGCGAAATGGCAGCCAACGAGATCACAAGACGGGTCTTCATGTCCTCTCTCCAGATTGTTTGTTCGTGCGCCATCAACCGCGGACCCCGGTGATAGTTCCGGGTTCCCGAACCGCTCAAGCAAGACCAATCCAGAGAGTGTTACCGCGTAACAGTCTTACGCCGCGGCGATCTCATGACCCGCCATCAATTCGAGCGCGCGCACCATCGCAGAATGATCCCAGGCCTTGCCGCCATGCGCTGTGCAGGCTGAGAACAATTGCTGCGCCACCGCCGTGCTCGGCAGCGAGAGCCCCAGCGAGCGCGCGCCTTCGAGCGCGAGGTTGAGATCCTTCTGGTGCAGCTCGATACGGAAACCCGGTTCGAAATTGCGCTTCACCATGCGCTCGCCATGGACCTCAAGGATCCGTGACGAGGCAAAGCCGCCCATCAGCGCCTGCCGCACCAGCGCAGGATCGGCGCCAGCCTTCGATGCGAACAGCAGAGCCTCGCTCACCGCCTCGATCGTCAACGCGACGATGATCTGGTTCGCGACCTTGGTCGTCTGCCCGTCCCCATTGGCGCCGACGCGAGTGACGTTTTTGCCTATCTTGTCGAAGACACCCTTCATGGTGTTGAAGGCGCGCTCCGGGCCGCCGATCATGATGGTGAGGCTCGCCGCCTTGGCGCCGACCTCGCCGCCCGATACTGGCGCGTCGAGATAATCGGCGCCGAGCGCCTCGATCTTCTTGGCAAATTCCTTCGTGGCCAGCGGCGAGATCGAGCTCATGTCGACCACAATCTTGCCCTTCGAGATGCCGCTCGCGACACCGTCCTTGCCAAACAGCACTGCCTCCACATGCGGCGTATCCGGCACCATGATGATGACGGCATCCGCCTCCTCCGCGACCTCCTTCGCCGACTTGCAGGCGACACCGCCGGCCGCGATCAGGTCGGGCGGAATCGGCGCGACGTCGTGCAGGAAGAGGCGATGGCCCGCCGCCAAAAGATGGCCAGCCATCGGCCGTCCCATGGTGCCAAGCCCGATAAAGCCAATGTCGATCATGTCAGTCGTTTCCTCTCGATTTTGGTAAGTCCGATCCACGGGCTCCCTCACCTCTCCCGCTTGCGGGAGAGGTCGGCACGCAGTGCCGGGTGAGGGTTCTCTCCGCGTTGGGATTATTGCAGCACGCCTCAACGAACCCCGTCGTGGAGACACCCTCACCCCAGCCCTCTCCCGCAACCGGGAGAGGGAGCGCACCGTCGCTGTGGCTGCACTCTCAGGTCTCGAAGGTCTGCGCCGCGTGCCAGGACAGGCCTTCCAGCGTCGTGGTGCGCGGCTTGTACTCGCAGCCGATCCAACCGCGATAGCCGATCGCGTCGAGATGGCGGAACAGGAAGGGATAGTTGATCTCGCCCGTGCCCGGTTCGTGCCGGCCGGGATTGTCGGCAAGCTGGATATGCGAGATGCGGTCGAGATATTTTTGCATGGTGCGGGCGAGGTCGCCCTCCATGATCTGCATGTGATAGACGTCGTACTGGATGAACAGGTTGCTCGAACGTACCTCGGTGATGAGCTGCGCCGCCTGCTCGGTGCCATTGAGAAAGAAGCCGGGAATGTCGAGCGTGTTGATCGGCTCGACCAGCAACTCGATATTCTCACGCGCCAGCGCAGCGGCAGCGAAGCGCAGGTTTCCGATCAGCGTCTCGTTCAGCTCGCGCGGATCGGCATCCGCCGGCGCGATGCCGACGAGGCAGTTGAGCCGGTCGCAGTCGAGCGCCTTGGCATAGTCGATGGCGCGAAACACACCGTCGCGGAATTCGGCGACGCGATCGGGAAAGATCGCGATGCCGCGCTCGCCGCCCGCCCAGTTGCCGGCGGGGAGATTGTGCAGCACCTGCGTGAGCCCGTGGCTCTCAAGCTGCTCGCGCAACAGCGCCTTGTCGAAAACATACGGAAACAGATATTCGACCCCGCTGAATCCAGCCGACTTCGCCGCGGCAAAACGATCCGGAAACGGCATCTCGTTGAAGAGCATGGTGAGGTTGGCGGCGAACTTTGGCATGATGCTGTTCTCCCTATTCCGCCGGCTGCAACACGCCCGGGCGCGTGATCTCGACATCGTCGAGCGGCAGGTCAAGGACCTCCTCGAACTCGACGATGTTGTCGATCTCCGTTCCCATCGCGATATTGGTGACGCGTTCGAGGATGAACTCGACCACCACGGGGACGCAGTGCTTCGCCATCAGCTCCCGCGCGGTCGCGAACGCGGCCTGCGCGTCCTTGGGGTCGGTGACGCGGATCGCCTTGCAGCCAAGGCCTTCGGCGACTGCAACATGGTCGACGCCGTAAACGCCGAGTTCGGGCGCATTGATGTTCTCGAAGGAAAGCTGGACGTGATAGTCCATGTCGAAGCCGCGCTGCGCCTGACGGATCAGGCCGAGATAGGAATTGTTCACGACGACGTGGACATAGGGCAGATTAAACTGCGCGCCGACCGCGAGCTCCTCGATCAGGAACTGGAAATCGTAATCGCCCGATAGCGCAACGATATCGCGATCCGGGCACGCCGCGCGCACGCCAAGCGCTGCGGGCAGCGTCCAGCCGAGCGGTCCGGCCTGCCCGGCATTGATCCAGTTGCGCGGCTTGTAGACGCCCAAAAACTGCGCGCCGGCGATCTGCGACAGGCCGATCACGGTGACATAGCAGGTGTCGCGTCCGAATGCTTTGGTCATCTCCTCGTAGACGCGCTGCGGCTTGATCGGCACGTTGTCGAAATGGCTCTTGCGCAGCATCGATCGCTTGCGATCGCGGCAGGCCGCGGGCCACGCCTGGCGCTCGCGCAACCTGCCAGACCGGCGCCACTCCCTGGCGACGGTGACGAACAACTCCAGCGCAGCCTTCGCATCCGAGACGATGCCGAGATCGGGATTGAAGACGCGCCCGATCTGCGTCGGTTCGATGTCGACATGCACGAATCTGCGGCCCTTGGTGTAGGTCTCGATCGAGCCGGTGTGCCGGTTGGCCCAGCGATTGCCGATCCCGAGCACGAAATCGGATTCGAGCATGGTGGCATTGCCGTAACGATGGCTGGTCTGCAGGCCCACCATGCCAGCCATCAGCACATGATCGTCGGGGATCGCGCCCCACCCCATCAGCGTCGGCACGACAGGCACGTTCACGGTCTCGGCGAATTCGACGAGCAGGTCGGAGGCATCGGCGTTGATGATACCGCCACCCGCCACGATCAACGGCCGTTCGGCGGCGTTGAGCATCTCCAGCGCCTTCTCGACCTGCTTGCGCGTCGCGGTCGGCCTGTAGACCGGTAACGGCTCATAGGTCTCGTCGTCGAATTCGATCTCGGCGAGTTGCACGTCGAGCGGCATGTCGATCAGCACCGGCCCCGGCCGGCCCGAGCGCATCACGTGGAAGGCCTGGCTGAACACGCGCGGCACCAGCGCCGGCTCGCGCACGGTGACGGCCCATTTGGTCACGGGCTTTGCGATGGATTCGATATCGACCGCTTGAAAGTCCTCCTTGTAAAGCCGCGCGCGTGGCGCCTGCCCGGTGATGCAGAGGATCGGAATGGAATCGGCGATCGCCGAATACAGCCCGGTGATCATGTCGGTGCCGGCCGGTCCCGACGTGCCGATGCAGACGCCGATATTGCCGGCCTTCGCCCGCGTAAAACCCTCCGCCATATGGGAGGCGCCCTCGACGTGGCGTGCCAGGATGTGGCGGATCGAGCCGCGCTTCTTCAGCGCCGAGTAGAGCGGATTGATCGCGGCCCCGGGAACGCCGAAGGCGGTCGAGATACCTTCCTTCTCCAGGATACGCACGGCTGCATCGACGGCTCGCATCTTCGCCATATCGGACCTCGCTCGGTTGCCTTGCTTCGAGCGTGATCATCGATTGTGCGTGGGCTGCGCTCAACGAGATCGATTTTATTTTCCACGATGCGGCAGCCGCAGAAAAATCGGGGCTGTCTCAATCGGTTAGGTCGAGAGACGCGTGAAAGCGGCTACTCAAACAGGGGCACGAGCTCCATCTGCGGCACAAGGACGAGCCCTCTGTCGGTGATACGGATCTCCGGAATGACCGATAGCGGAATCAGATTGAAGCCCATGTAGGGGATGGTGCAGCCAGCCTCCGACCATTCTTTCTTCAGGGCCCGCACCTCCTCGGCCACTTCGGTGATGCGCTTGTCCGAGAGCAACCCTGCGATCGGCAACGGAACCAGCGCCTTCACCTTGCCATCAGCGACGACGCAGACGCCGCCTTGTTGCTGCTTGATGGCTGATATCGCCACCTGCATGTCGGCTTCGTTGGTTCCGGCCACGATGATGTTGTGGCTGTCATGCCCGACGCTGGAGGCAACTGCGCCGCGCTGGAGCCCAAAGTCCTTCAGCAGGCCATAGGCGACGTTGCCGGTCGATTTGCCATGGCGCTCGACCACCGTCACGAAGCACAGGCCATGGCGCGCAAACAAGGCCGGCCAATCGTTCGCCGGCTCGATTCTGACCTTCTCGTGGATCAGCGTGATACCGGGCAGCGCGGTCTTGATCGCGTTGACGGTGCAAGCCCTCGCCGGAAGCTCCGGCGTCAGCTTGAGCTGGTCCGGCAGCTTCACGGTCGCATAGGCAGCCTTGGGATATTGATAACGCTGCGACAGCGCCTGATCGAGGCGCTCTGTGGTCCTGCCCTTCTCGACCACCAGCTCGCCGCCATACCAGGTGCATTGCGGCTTCAGATTGTCGTCCATCAGCACGAGATCGGCGCGGCGGCCACCGCCGAGGCCGCCGATCTCGCCCTCCATGTTGAAGCGTGTCGCGCCATGCAGCGAGCCCATCGACCAGGCTTGCTCCAGCGACATCCCGGCCTTCACGGCTTCGCGCACCACCCAATCAAGCCCAAACAGGAAGAGATCGTCGGCGTCGCGGTCATCGGTGCAGACCGCCGTGCGCTTGTGCGAGGCTCCGAGCTCGGTGATGGTGCGGATCGCCTGCGGCAGCGAGTGCCAGGGCGTGGTCGGCGGCCCGCCGCGCAGGAAGACCCACACGCCGGCATCGAGCAGATCATCGGCGATGTCGCGATCGATCGCCTCGTGCGTGTCAGTGACGCCGGATGCAGCATACGCCGCAACGAATTCGCGCCCATAGACATGCCCCGACACCGGACGCCCGCGCTTGAGGGCCGCGGCAAGGATCGCATGGCTGCGCTCATCGCCCATGGTCACCGGCACGAAATCCATCTTCTCGCCGAGGGCGACAGCCTCTGGCCAGCGATCGAACAGGCCGGCGATCTTGTCGGGCGTGAGGTCACCGCCGGCAGTCTCCAGCTCGGGCGAGGTCGCAGGCACCGTCGACGGCACCGTCAGGAAGATCGACAGCGGCGCCTCGCGCGCGTCCTGAAGCATCGCCTCGACACCGGCGACGTCCATGACGTTGCCGATCTCATGACTGTCGCAGAAGATCGTGGTGGTGCCATTGAGGAGCGCCGCCTCGGCGTAGGCGCAGGCCGTGACCATCGAGGATTCGATGTGGATATGCGGATCGACGAGCCCTGGCGCGATGATGCCGCCGGCCGCGTCATAAACAGTCACGCCGCTCCAGGCCCTTTTGGCCGTGCCCGCCGGCTTCACCGCCGCAATCCGGCCGCCCGTGATCCAGACCTCGCGCCCGGAATGGACACGCTCCGAATAGGTCGACAGCACCCGCGCGCCCGTAATGACGAGGTCGGGCGCAACGCGCGCCGAGGCGACGTCGGCCAGGCGGCGCGTCATTGAGTGCAGCGGCGCAACGGTGAAGCGGGTCAGTTTGGTCATCAGGACTCTCGCGGGGCGTGAATGGCCCGGCGATGGTTGCGCCCTCGGCCAGAAGGGGCAACTCAAATAAAGCGGCACCGCTGCTTACGCAATGGGCACGCTGCCGGCCCGATGTTCAGGCTTTCTCGGCAGCGACGGGCATTACGCCGCCAAGTGCAGCGGTGAGTTCCGCTGCCACTTCCCGGACTACGCGGCCGATCTCGGGCAGCCGGCCGTCGGTGATGCGGCTGGTCATGCCCGAGACGGAGATCGCAGCAAGCGGCTCGGCGAGCCCATTGTAGACCACGGCCGCCACGCAGCGGAGACCCGTCTGTGCCTCCTCATCATCCACCGCAAAACCCTGCTTGCGGATCGTCGCGAGCTCCCTGAACAGGTCACTCGGTCGCACGATCGACTTCTCGGTGAGCCTCGGCATGCCGTGATGCCGGATGACCGCGCCGACATCTTCGTCGGAATAGGTCGCCAGCACCGCCTTGCCAACACCTGAGGTCACCATCGCGACGCGGCCGCCGACCTTGGTCAGCGAGCGCATGATCTCGCGGCTCTCCATGCGAGTCAGCACGATGATGAACTCATCGTCAACGACGGCGAGGTTGGCGGTCTCGCGGGTAAGATCCCGCAGCTTCCGAAGATAGGGAATGGCCTGCGCCGTAAAATTGCGCCGCCGCGCGAAGCTGGCGCCGACGGTAAAGCTGCGCACGCCGACGTGCCATTTGGATTCGGCGCGATCGAACTGCACGAAGCGGCGGCTTTCCAACGTCGCGAGAAGGCGATGCACGGTCGAGGCCGACAGCCCGGTGCGAACGGCGAGATCGCTGAGGCGATAGCCTTCGTCGTCCTCGGCCAGCGTCTCCAGAATCGACAGCGCCCGGTCGACGGATTGCACGCCGCCGTCGCGGCTTTCGTTATCAACCTCGGCGGACGATCGGGGTTCGAGCGATTTGCGCCGGATCACGTTCTTGCTCATCGCGACCTGCCGCTTTGGTTACCGTCATCCCTGGGCGCGCGTGAACGCGAGCCCGGAATCTCGAGATCCCGGGTTCGATGCGACCGGGCCGCGCGGTCCGGTCGCATCGCCCCGGGATGACAAGAGAGATACCGCTCAGAGCAGACCTGCCCCGCGCGCCCACTTGTACTTGGCGCCCAAAACTTCGACCGGCAGCTCGGTCGAGTACGCATAGGCCGGGATGCCGTGCTGGTAGAGATATTCGGCGGCTTCCTCGACCTCGACGTCGCCGGCGAGCGAGGCGACCATCGGCTTCACAAAACCCTTGGCCTCCATTTCCTTCTTCACCTCGACCATGTTGCGGGCAAACACCATCGGCGGGGTGACGATCGTGTGCCAGTAGCCGAGGATCAGCGCGTGGATGCGATCGTCGGAGAGTCCGAGCTTCACCGTGTTGACGTAGGTGATCGGCGGCTCGCCGCCGGTGATATCCACAGGATTTCCGGCCGCGCCGAACGGCGGGATGAACTTGCGGAAGGCCGCATCGAGATCCGGCGGCATCGACATCAGCGACAGGCC
Source organism: Bradyrhizobium sp. UFLA05-125 (assembly GCF_059803515.1). Taxonomy (NCBI): domain Bacteria; kingdom Pseudomonadati; phylum Pseudomonadota; class Alphaproteobacteria; order Hyphomicrobiales; family Nitrobacteraceae; genus Bradyrhizobium; species Bradyrhizobium sp. UFLA05-125. The sequence continues at coordinate 92,868 of NZ_JBANBJ010000021.1, forward strand.
GTTATCGACACAGGAGTCCGACAGCAGCACGCCTGAACCACCGGCACCGGTGATGATCAGCACGTTCTCGCCCTTCGGCGTTGGCAGCACGGGCACGCCACGGGCGAATTCGAGCAGCTGACGCAGCGACCGGGCGCGGATCACGCCGGACTGCTTGAACACGTCCTCATAGATCCTGTCGTTGCCGGCGAGCGCTCCGGTGTGCGAAGACGCCGCCTTGGCGCCAGCCGAGGTGCGGCCAGCCTTGAGCACGACCACCGGCTTCTTCTTGGAGACGCGTTTGGCGGCCTCCGCAAAGGCGCGACCATCCTTCAGATCTTCGCAGTGCTGCGCGATCAGGTTGGTGTTCGGATCCTGCTCGAAGAAGGCGAGCAGATCGTCCTCGTCGATATCGGACTTGTTGCCGAGGCCGACGATCGCCGACACCCCCATCTTCGCCGACCGCGAGAAGCCGATGATGGCCATGCCGATGCCGCCCGACTGCGACGACAGCGCCGCATGGCCCTTCACGTCGTAGGCCGTGCAGAAGGTCGCGCAGAGATTCGCGGGCGTATAATAGAAGCCGTAGATGTTTGGCCCCATCAGGCGGATGTCGTACTTCTTGCCGACCTCGACGATTTCGGCCTGGAGCTCCGGCGCACCCGCTTCCGCGAAGCCCGACGGAATCAGCACGGCGCCGGGGATCTTCTTCTCGCCGCACTCGGTCAGCGCGCCTGCGACGAACTTTGCGGGGATGGCGAACACCGCGACGTCGACGACGCCAGGCACATCCTTGACGCTCTTATAGGCCTTGTAACCGAGGATCTCGGCGGCCTTGGGATGGATCGGAATGATCTCGCCCTTGTAGCCGCCGTTGATGAGGTTCTTCATCACGGAGTTGCCGATCTTGCCGTCCTCCACAGAGGCGCCGATCACGGCCACCGCCTTCGGCTGCATGATGCGGTTCATGGCCGCGACGATCTCTTCGGTCGGGCGCGGCTTCGGCTTGGGCTTGTAGGCGAAGTCGACGACGATACGCACGTCGGCGGCGGTCGCATCCTTTGGGGTCGCGAACACCGGGTTGAGGTCGAGTTCGACGATTTCAGGGAAATCGGTGACGAGCTGCGAGACCTTGACGATGACGTCGGCAAGGGCGTTCCGGTTCACCGGCTCGCCGCCGCGAACGCCTTTCAGGATCTCATGCGCCTGGATACCGTCGAGCATCGACAGCGCATCCTCCTTGGTCGCGGGCGCGAGGCGGAAGGTGATGTCCTTCAGGACTTCGACCAGCACACCGCCGAGGCCGAAGGCGACCAGCTTGCCGAAGGAACCATCGGTGATCGAGCCCACAATGACCTCGGTGCCGCCAGCCAGCATCTGCTGCACCTGGACGCCCTCGATCTTGGCATCGGCCTTGTACTTCTTGGCGTTGGAGAGAATGGTCTCATAGGCCTTTTCGGCATCCTCAGCCGTCTTGAGACCAACGATGACGCCGCCGGCCTCGGTCTTGTGGAGAATGTCGGGCGAGACGATCTTCATCACCACCGGGAACCCCATGGAGGAGGCCATTTTGCCGGCCTCGCCCGCCGACTTCGCGACCCCCTCCTTCGGCACCGCAATGCCGTAGGCATCGCAGACGAGCTTTCCTTCGGGGGCCGTCAAGCTGGTGCGGTTGTCCGCCTTGACCTGGTCAAGCACCCCGCGGACGGCATCTTTTGAATTCGACATGTGGTTTCTCCCTTGACCTCAGATCTTGCTTTGCAAGGCGCGTATTGCGGCTGCCCGTGATGCTTGCCATTCGCCGCGCCTTTTGTTCCATGCGGCGGAACGGAGGGGCAGAAAGCCCGAGTTTACTCCGCCAGCTTGGATCAGAAATGGCTGACGATGGCATTTGGTATGCCAGAAGCCAACTTGTCAAGGCGGGTGATGGGTCCGAAGGCCGCAAAAAAATAGGCAGCTTGACATTCTGGCATGTGGTATGCCAAAAACATTTCGGTAAATATTCCTGTAAAAGACGACTCCCCCTGAGGAGGAGAATCGTCGTGAAGCAAATCAAGGCATCGCCCAACATGGCCGAGGCAGATCTCGCAATCGTCCGTATTGCCCCGGAGAGCAGCTTCAAGAACAAGGCGTATGACGCCTTGAAGGAAGCGATCCTCAAGATGGACATCTATTCGACGCCCGAGCCGGTGATGCTGGACGAGCGCGCGCTGTCCGAGCGCCTGGGTGTCAGCCGCACACCGATCCGCGAAGCGATCGCGATGCTCGAGCAGGACGGTTTCGTGAAGACCGTGCCGCGCCGGGGCATCATGGTCGTGCGCAGGACCAAGAGCGAGATCGTCGACATGATCCGCGCCTGGGCGGCGCTCGAGAGCATGGCGGCACGCCTGATCACCACCACGGCGCGCAAGAAGGACATTTCGGCGCTGCGCGACTACTTCAAGGATTTCAGCAAGGATCGCCTGCCCGAGGATCACATCGAGGAGTATTCGCGCGCCAACATCGCCTTTCACCAGGCGCTGATCTCGCTGTCGGAATCGCCGATCCTCGTCGACCTCACCAACGATCTTCTGCTGCATGTGCGCGGCTACCGGCAACTGACGATCGGACGGAAGGATCGCACCGCGACCTCGCTGCCCGAGCATCTTGGCATCATCGAAGCGCTGGAAGCGCGCGACACCGAACTCGCCGAGAAGCGCGCCCGCGATCACACCCTTGGCCTTGCGGCTTACGTCGAAGCGCATGGCCAGGAACTATTCACGTAGCTGTTTAGCCAGCAACTTCACCAGAAGGGCGAGTAATTCGCCCGCAAAGCCTAAAACGGCACCTTGAGACCAGGGAGACAAGGCCCATGCTGAATACCGCGACCAAGTCCGAAGCACCGGGCACCGAGCAGGAATTGACGGATGGTTTTCATCTCGTCATCGACGCGCTCAAGCTGAACGGCATCAACACGATCTATAATGTGCCGGGCATCCCGATCACGGATTTGGGCCGCATGGCGCAGGCTGCCGGCATTCGCGTGATCTCCTTCCGTCACGAGCAGAACGCCGGCTACGCCGCAGGCATCGCGGGGTTCCTCACCAAGAAGCCTGGCGTCTGTCTCACGGTTTCCGCGCCCGGCTTCCTCAACGGCCTCACTGCGCTGGCCCATGCCACCACCAACTGCTACCCGATGATCCTGATCTCGGGCTCCTCCGAGCGGGAGATCGTCGACCTCCAGCAGGGCGACTACGAGGAGATGGACCAGCTCGCGATCGCAAAGCCGCTGTGCAAGGCCGCCTATCGCGTGCTGCACGCCCAGGACATCGGCATTGGTCTTGCCCGCGCGATCCGCGCCGCGGTCTCCGGCCGTCCCGGCGGCGTCTATCTCGATCTGCCGGCAAAGCTGTTCGGCCAGGTGATGAACGCCGATGCCGGCCAGAAGTCGCTGGTCAAGGTGATCGATGCCGCCCCCGCGCAGATCCCCTCGCCTGCTTCGGTGAAGCGCGCGCTCGACGTTTTGAAGAGCGCAAAGCGTCCCCTCATCATCCTCGGCAAAGGCGCGGCCTATGCGCAGGCCGACGAGGAGATCAAGACCTTCGTCGAGAAGAGCGGTGTCCCCTTCCTGCCGATGAGCATGGCCAAGGGCCTCCTCCCCGACACGCATCCGCAGTGCGCCGGCGCAGCCCGCTCGACGGTGCTGAAGGAGTCCGACGTCGTCCTGCTGATCGGCGCCCGGCTCAACTGGCTGCTTTCGCATGGCAAGGGCAAGAGCTGGGGTGAAGCGCCGAAGAAGTTCATCCAGGTCGACATCGAGCCGAGGGAGATGGACTCCAACGTCGAGATCGTCGCGCCCGTCGTCGGCGACATCGGCTCCGTCGTGTCCGCCTTCAACCAGGCGATGGGTGCGGGCTGGACCATGCCGCCGGCCGAATGGACCAAGTCTGTCGTGACCAAGCGTGAAGAGAACGTCGCGAAGATGGCGCCGAAGCTCATGAACAACAAGTCGCCGATGGACTATCACGGCGCGCTCGGCGTGCTGAAGAACGTCATCAAGGAGCATCCCGAGGCGATCCTCGTCAACGAAGGCGCCAACACGCTCGACCTCGCCCGCGGCGTCATCGACATGTACCGCCCACGCAAGCGTCTCGACGTCGGCACCTGGGGCGTGATGGGCATCGGCATGGGCCAGGCGATCGCCGCCGCGCTCGAGACCGGCAACCCCGTGCTCGCGGTGGAAGGCGACTCGGCCTTCGGCTTCTCTGGCATGGAGGTCGAGACCATCTGCCGCTACAACCTTCCGATCTGCGTCGTCATCTTCAACAATGACGGCATCTATCGCGGCACCGACGTCAACAGCGCCAACTCCGATCCCGCGACCACCGTGTTCGTCAAGGGTGCGCGCTACGACAAGATGATGGAAGCCTTCGGCGGCATCGGCGTGAACGCCACCTCGCCGGACGAGTTGAAGCGCGCCGTCAACGAGGCGATCAGTAGCGGCAAGCCGACGCTGATCAACGCGGTGATCGATCCGGCCGCGGGCTCGGAAAGCGGCCGCATCGGCAACCTCAATCCGCAGAGCGTTCTGCAGAAGAAGAAGTAACACGCACCGGGTCATTCCCCGCGCAGGCGGGGAATCCAGTAATCGCCGGACCATCCTTGATGGCGAACACTGAGCCCGACTGAATCTCCGGCGAATACTGGATGCCCGCCTTCGCGGGCATGACGGCAACAGATAGTAAAAGGAGCAAACACGATGACCAAGGCGCTCACGGGCGTTCGCATTCTCGACTTCACCCACGTCCAGTCGGGGCCGACCTGCACGCAGTTGCTGGCATGGTTCGGCGCCGACGTGATCAAGGTGGAGCGTCCCGGTGTCGGTGACATCACCCGCGGCCAGCTCCAGGACATCCCGAACGTGGACAGCCTGTATTTCACCATGCTGAACCACAACAAGCGCTCGATCACGCTCGACACCAAGAACCCCAAGGGCAAGGAGGTTCTCACCGAGCTGATCAAGAAGTGCGACGTGCTGGTCGAGAACTTCGGCCCCGGCGTGCTCGACCGCATGGGCTTCCCCTGGGAGAAGATCCAGGCGATCAACCCGAAGATGATCGTCGCATCGATCAAGGGCTTTGGTCCCGGACCGTACGAGGATTGCAAGGTCTATGAGAATGTCGCGCAGTGCACCGGCGGCGCCGCCTCGACCACCGGCTTCCGCGACGGCCTGCCGCTCGTCACCGGCGCGCAGATCGGCGATAGCGGCACCGGCCTGCACCTGGCGCTCGGCATCGTCACCGCGCTCTATCAGCGCACGCATTCGGGCAAGGGCCAGCGCGTCACCGCTGCGATGCAGGACGGCGTGCTCAACCTCGCGCGCGTCAAGCTGCGCGACCAGCAGCGCCTCGCCCACGGTCCGCTCAAGGAATACAGCCAGTTCGGCGAAGGCATTCCGTTCGGCGATGCCGTGCCGCGCGCCGGCAACGATTCCGGTGGCGGCCAGCCCGGCCGCATCCTGAAGTGCAAGGGCTGGGAGACCGATCCCAACGCCTACATCTACTTCATCACCCAGGCGCCGGTCTGGGAGAAGATCTGCGACGTGATCGGCGAGCCGACCTGGAAGACCGATCCGAACTACGCCAAGCCCCAGGCCCGCCTGCCGCGGCTGAACGAGATCTTCGCCCGCATCGAGCAGTGGACGATGACGAAGACGAAGTTCGAGGCGATGGAGATCCTCAACAAGGACGACATCCCCTGCGGTCCGATCCTGTCGATGAAGGAGATCGCCGAAGACCAGTCGCTGCGCGCGACCGGCACCGTGGTCGAGGTCGATCATCCGACCCGCGGCAAGTACATCTCGGTCGGCAACCCGATCAAGCTGTCGGACTCACCAAGCGACGTGCAGCGCTCGCCCCTGCTCGGCGAGCACACCGACGAGATCCTGCGCCAGGTGCTCGGCTTCTCGGATCACCAGGTCGCCGACATCCACAAGTCCGGCGCGCTCGATCCGCCGCAGAAGCAGGCCGCGGAGTAAGCGGACCGACTTCGACCCAAGACGAAAGGGCCGCCTGTTCAGGTGGCCCTTTTTGCGAGCGCTAACTCTCCCGATCGCCGGCTTCCACCAAAATCTGAAAAACAACCCCATGCAAAGTAGCCGAGGATCGTTCGCACGTGGCTTGCGGCTTTTACGAAATGATTTGACACATCGGGCAAATCAGGGGTAAAAGTCGATCATCGCAGAGTACCCCGCCTGATGTCCGCTATCGCCCCGACATCCGCGCAAGCACGGACATCGCTCTGGTGCGGGTTGTGCCGGAGGCCGATTAACGGATCGCTCCAAGGGTGCGCGCGATAGCAGCAATGGCACTCGCGGTTTCGGCAGGACGTAGAGTTGGATCGAGGTGGGTCCCTTCCGAGTTGATGACTGGCCATCCGCGACGGCGCGCCTCCACTGTTGCGTGATCGTAGAGCTTTGACGCCTGGATGAACCCGGCGGGAATGTGATCCCACCTGGCAAGGTCGACAGTCTCGTCAAACCAACTGATATTCATCTTCGGCAGGCCGCTTTCGAACCGAACGAACGCGTTGTGATCGCTTTTCAGGATGTCGATGCCAACCAGCGATGCGCGGTGTGCGTCACCGTCGAACCATTTTGACCACACCGGGAGGGATCCATCCGCTTCCGCAAGATTTTGAATGAAAGCGCGCAAAGCTGGCCTAACAGGGTATGCCGCGCCTTCTATCGGCGGGATGTCACCATCGAGGATGACAACGGCCTTCGTGGGCAACTTGGTCGCCAGATCGGCGGCTAGAGCGCTGGCAGAGCTGTGGCCAATCAACACCAGCCCATTTGCGGAAGCAATTTGATTGACAAGACTGCGGCTCCACGCGCTCCATGCCGGGGGAGAGGCATGATGCGCCAGAATGTCCGGGACTTGTACGCGCCATCCTGAGTCACGCAGCTTTTCGGCCGTAGGCTCCCAGCTCGAGGCCCGAACCAAGGGGCCTGCGATGAGGACGACATCTGTATTCAAGGCTTCCCCCGCGGCTAAACGTGCAGATCTATAGCGGGCGCAAACCAATATTGCTATCGAGTCTACAACGAGAGGCGCAGTTTAGCAGTTCCCGCCAGACGATCCGCAGCAAGCGTTCTCGACCTAACGCAGGAACAAGATTTGGGATGACGTGTCGGATCCGTGACGTCTCGTTCGTCCTCGGGGCATGAACGGGCAACGGACGTCCGTGTCGTACCCATCAATTTGCGAGGATGACAATCATGCCTAGCACTGTACGCCTCCACCGCGTCCTGACGACCAGCCCCGAGAAAATCTATCGCGCCTTCCTCGAGGCGGACGCGCTGGCGAAATGGCTTCCGCCCAACGGCTTTACCTGCACCGTGCATCATTTGGAGCCGAAGGTCGGCGGCACATTCAGAATGTCCTTCCGGAACTTCACGACCGGCAACAGCCACGCGTTTGGCGGCGAATATGTCGAACTCGTCCCGGACGAACGCCTGCGCTACACCGACAGGTTCGACGATCCCATTTTGCCGGGCGAGATCCAGGTGACCGTGATCTTGAAGAAAGTATCTGTCGGCACCGAGCTGGAAATTACACAGGCAGGAATCCCGGACGTCATTCCGCCCGAAGCCTGCTATCTCGGCTGGCAGGAGTCGCTGCGAAACCTCGCAAGGCTCGTCGAGCCCGAGATCAATCAGTAGCGGCATCGCGGCAGATTTCGCGGGACGAGCGCCGGAGTGATCCTCGCCAAATACGGACGTAGACCGGCGCCATCCAGCCATGTCGACTCAAGGGTCAGGCTCTTCTCTACATTGCAGAACTGTTGGCAACGCAAGTTGCGTCGGCCGTCGTCTTGCCGCCAGAGGTGGCATCGCCGCAAAGATCAGCGGCCAGGAGACCGTCGAGGACTGGTCCGGGGATCCAATAGTCCCCCGCAAGCGGCCTGACACTCACGCCAGTAATTACTCCGAGCTGCAGGCCTGGATCGAAATAGCGCATCGTCCGCTCGTTCAGGTCAATGATGCGGCCAGGCGTTAGTGGCCCCACGTCATTTATCTTGACGATGACCTTCTTGCCCACGGCCTCGACGAGGGCATATTTCGGCCTCGCGCCAAATAGGACCCCACCGAATTTCTGACGCAAACTCGTCTTGATGGCAGCCGCCCAGACAGAGGGATCATAGCGCTCGCCGGAGGCTGTGTTCGGGCCGCCCTCCCGCCATCCGGGGCGGAACGGATTATACATGGATGCTGCGCCGATGATCGCATCCCCAGAAGCGGCATCGACGACGGCACTTGAATGAACTGCACCGATTTCACTTCGAGCAACGGTAACAGACATGGCAAGCGCAACTACGGCGCCGCAAATTGCGGCGCTCGAGTGGAACACCATCATAACTCCTTGATTGAGTTTTTTTCGATTGTTCGGTTCCCGATGCCGCAAAGCATGGTCAAGCGAAACGCGAGGGCGTTAGCGAGCTCGTGCCAATTGTTTGCGGGTTCGTGCCAACCTTGGCGACGGAACCGTTGTGGGAACCGGGGTGGTCCTCACGCAGTGTTTTAGATCTCTCCGACTAAGACAGAGATTGCGTCAGCAGCATGACTGAAGAGAGCTTCTTTGACAGTGCGTGAGTAGGAGCAAGCGTTGCGGTCAAAAGCCGCTGCGAACGCGAGCGTGGACCCATGTCCGATGGACCGTTGAAAGCAGACCTGACAATGCGCCTCGGCCGGTTCGGCTTGATGCCATTAGCTGAAATCTCTCTTGTCTGACGTATTCAAAGCCGTATGGCCTTTGCGTGTCGCGCGTTTGCCGCCACACTCATTTAGAAAGTGCAGATGCGAACGAAGGCTGGAGCGCAATCAGAGCTAAAAAACCGCCTGCGACGAAAAGAAGTACAGCCACGAGACGAAGTTTGGGGACGCCATTCGACCAAGCGCTGGCAAGCTTTCGCGCTTCGTCTGCTTTTTGCTCCGCGTCGTCCGCTGAGCAGATCTCAATACCAAGATGCCTCGGCTTTATGCCGCTCTCATAAATTCGCCGTAACTCCTCCCCGTTTCGCCGAAGGCGGTATGCTTTCGTGTATTCTCTTTGTGCATGGTATGCGGAGTTAGTTGCAAGTGCAGCTATGAAAAGACCTAGCAACCAACAGCAGATCGCGCCTAAGAGGCAAATTTGTCGATGTCAGACAGATTAGTCGTGAGTTAAACGTTCGCTACGCGCTTGAAGGCTCGGTGCAGCGTTGCGACAACCGTCTCCGGGTGAACGTTCAATTGATCGACGCGACGACAGGCAATCACCTGTGGGCCGACCGCTTCGACAAGCCCATCGCCGATCTGCTGGATATGCAGGACGAAATTGTAACCAGGATTGCCCGGACGTTAGACAACCAACTCATCGTGGCCGAGGCGCGTCGTGCGGCAAGAGCGCTGAATCCCGACGCCATGGATCTCTATTTCCAAGGCCGCCATTCCTTGAGCAAGGGACTGACACCCGAACATTTGACAGAAGCTCGCAGTTCTTTTGAACTGGCTCTAGCAATTGATCCCAAAAATGTCGACGCCATGAGCTGGACGGCAACGGTTGAGACTGCACTTGGAGTGTTGTTCTTAACTGACCATCCCCACGAGCATCTGACAGCAGCAGAGACAATGGTGCTGAAGGCGCTATGCCTTTCACCGGACCACCCCCTGGGCTCATTTCACCTTAGCCTTCCTACTCATCAATACGAATCGGCTGGCCCAAGGCATGGCTGAGTGCGAGCGAGCCCTGGCCCTGGATCGCAATTTGGCTGACGCTCACGTGATGATGGGCATCGCCAAATTTTATATGGGTTGCGGTGCAGATACTGAGTGCCACGTCAACGAAGCACTGCGCCTGTCCCCTCGCGATATCTCCACCTTCCATTGGACGAATACGGCGGGTTTTGCCAAGCTGCAGATCGCAGCAGACGCAGAAGCAGCCGCCTGGTTTGCTCGAGGAATCGAGGCCAACCGAAACTATCCGCTCGTGCATTTTGGGTACGCTGCATCGCTCGCGCTTCTTGGGAGACTGGGCGAGGCGCAAGTGGCCGCAAATGCGGGACTTGCACTTGACCCAACATTTACTATCCGTCGCGTCAGAGAGGCTCCAGTGCGCGGCGGCGCGAAGTTCGTTGCAGGAGCCAAGCGCATGATTAAGGGATTGTACATCGCCGGAGTACCCGAAGGGTGATGTCCAGACGGGTGCGCTAGTAGACGCCGACCAACATGCTGTCGCATGTCTGCCAATATCCGAAAAGCCGACGCAAAATGATGGGCTTGAGGCGTGACTGGACAGCGGCGCGTCTTGTGGAATGCGCGCCAATCTGCGCAACGCGAAATGTGCCCGTTCAATCTCGGACACAACCGCGATCATTCCGCCTGCACCTGTACCGGCGTGCCCGGGCCGTCGACCATACCGGGCGCAATCACCAGATAGCGGCGCTGGACCTTGTCATCACCGCGCACGAGCTGCCGGATTGGTCCAATCGCAGTGACTACCGCCGCGCCCGCCGGATTGGTCATGAAGCCCTGCAGGGGCTGCAGCGCGCCGCCGCCCGACGCCTCGGTCGCCAGCGCCAGCACGTAGGGCTTGCCTGGCTCGAGCCCGGTGACCGAAGCCTCGAGCACTTGCACCAGGCCTTGGTCGGAAAGCGAGACGCTGGTGGGCGCCTTGTCCGCTTTCTGCCCGGGCGGCGCGAGCCACAACTGCGTCGACATCCCGGCTACGCCGAGTGGCTGCAGGTGCTCCGTTCCCGCGCGATCGGGGATCGCAGGCATCATCGTCATCGCGGCGTTGCCGTTCACGCTCATCACCGAGCTGGCATTCGGCACGTAGACCACCGCCTGCGCAGCCTGTCCGATCGGGCTCGTCGCGATCACCTTGTTCGTCAGCGTATCGATCGCGGCGATGCGGTCTTCGTTCTCGAGGCCGACATAGACCCGCGTGCCGTCACCGGACGGCCAGATGCCATGGGGCAGCTTGCCGACCGGAATGGTTGCCACCTTCGAGAAATCGTCGGTGCGATAAACCTGGACCTCGTTGAGGCCGCCGATCGTGACATAGGCGAACATGCCGTTGGCGTTGCGCACGATGTTGACATGGTTCGTGATCGGCCCGGTGTCGATCGTCTTCAGGAGCGCGAATGGCGGCTGGGCATCGAACACCTGAACCTTGCCGGTGTCTTTCAACGTGAACCAAACCTGGGCACCGTCCGGCGTGGCAGCAATGTTCGGACAGAACGGGCTCGCCTGCGGGACCCTGCCGACGATCCTGTGGTCGGCGACGGTGATAATCGCGGTCTCGGGCGTGAACGACGAGCAGACATAGCCGTACTTCCCGTCCGGCGAAAAGATCGTCATGCCCGGTCCGTTAGCCACAACGATCCGCGTCTTTTCCCGGTAGGTCGTGCCGTCGAGCACGGCGACATAGTTCTCGCCCCGCACCACCACCCAGACTTCATTGCCGTCCGGCGTGAAGAACGCCTCGTGCGGCGAGCGCCCGACATAGGTGACGTGCTTGACGGTGTTGGTCGCGGTATCGATGAAATTCACGGCGTTCGAGCCGATCGCAACCACGGCAAGGGTGCGATGATCGGGCGAAAAACCCAAGCCGTGCACCAGCAACTGGCCGCGGTAGAGCGGGCTGAAGCTCGCCGGCAGCGGATCTCCGAGCCGAATAACGCCGAGCAGCTTGTTGTCGACGGGATCAGTGACGGAGACTGTGTTCGAAAACTGCTCGGCGGCGTAGACGCGATCGCGGTGGCTGATCGGGATGTCGGGATTGGAGGCAGCACCCGGGACTTGTCCGGCACCGGCATATCGCACACTCACGAGAACGATCGATACCAGAAGGCCTCCCAGATAAGCGGCGTGTTTCATGTCACGGCTCCATCGTTCGATCTCTGTTGGCTGGATTTCGACTCGATCCGCCCTTGACGGCCCTTCCAGTCGCTAAGGTGTAGACGGCGGCAGGGGCTGACCGACAGCGAGGCGCATCACCGCGATCTCCTGTTGCTGGGTCACGATGATCTCCTGGGCCAACCGCCTGATCTGCGGATTGCGGCCGTGGCGAAGCACGGCAAGCGCCATGTCGATCGCACCCTGATGATGAGGCACCATCATCGCCACAAAATCGGCATCAACGTCGCCGGTCGGCTCCGCCGCCATGTCGCCCATCATTCTTTTCATGGCGGTGACGTTCTCGGCCAGGAAGGGAGCTTCTGCACCAACATCGGAGCTGGGCCTCGCGCAAATCTCCGGTTGTGACGCCGGAAGCGGTTGGGCGGACGCAAAGAAGATGGCTCCAACGGTGCACACGACTGCCAGCGTGGCCACCGCTAGCATGGCCGAACCGCGAGTGAGCGAATTCATCCCGACCTCCCGATCATGTTCATTTCCAAATCGTAACACGTCGTCGATCTGAAGAATATCCGATAGGTCGCCACCTCTCCCGATGAGCAATCGATGAAATCTATCTCTCGATGGTTGGGAGACCGAAGCTTCGCGTGCTGCCCTTGCTTTTTTGACGATTCGAAGCAGCGTTGTTCGAAATCACGTCTAGAAATGCCTGCTCCGCGCGGCTGACGTATCGCTCCTTGTGTCGAAGGGCGACGAAGCGGCGATGCAGAAGAGGAAATTTGACGGGAACGAGGTTGCCTGCCTTGACCGAATTCGCAACCACCAGCCTGGATATCACGGTGACCCCGGCGCCAGCCTCGGCTGCGGCGCGAACGGCTTCATTCGATGGGAGCACGAGCGCGACGTTGAGATCCTTGCTCGTTAAACCAAGGCCGGGCAGCGCACCCTCGAAGACCGATCGCGTACCTGAGCCTGGCTCGCGCAACACCCAAGGTCCGCGCTTATATTCCTGCGCCGATCGCGGCGTTCTTGCTGCCCAGGGATGGGTTGGCGGCGCAACAAGAATGAGTTCGTCTTCCGCAACGGGAGCCATGACGAGGGTTGGATCATCAATCGCCGCTTCGACCAAGCCGAGATCGGCGCTGCCTTCGCGAACCATGACTGCGACATTTTCCGAGTTGCCAATCGTCGTGCTGACGACGACGCCAGGATATCGCAACCGATAGCTCTGGATCGCCACGGGCAGCCAATAGTTCGCTACGGTCTGACTCGCCGCCAGCGCCAATGAGCCTTGCGTGAGGTCGGCAAGGTCGGTCAACACCTTCGCGGCGTCGGACGCACGGGCAAGCACCGCCTTTGCTTCCTTCAGGAATAGCCGCCCCGCCTCGGTCAGCGCAATCCTACGACCTATCCGATCGAACAGCTTGGTCGCGTAACGCTCTTCGAGCGCGGCGATCGCGGCGCTCGTCGCCGATTGGGTCAGATTAAGCTGTTGCGCGCCTCGGGTGACGTGCTCGCATTCAGCCACGGCAACAAAAATGCGAAGCTGTTCAAGGGTCATGCCGGCAATCCTGTTCCGTCACCCAAACCACCGTTCATTCGAACAAGCGCGATCTCGCTATCGAGAACAATCTGTCTCTTTCGGCGATGGCACTCTCGCCCGGTGGCCTCGCTGCGTCGGCAGATTAATCGATTTTATCGATTGAAACATCTTAAATTATTCGTTGGATCGATGATTGGTCATGCGCCATCTTCCCTCACATCGAATAGCGCGATGCGCGGGGCCTGATCATTCAATGGTGCAGACCCAACAAATGGAGAATCGAAATGACCGTAGAAAAATCACGACACTCTGTTCTCTTCTTTGCAACGATGGCGCTCGGCTTTGCGCTTGCCTCTTCCCCTGCTCTTGCAGCTCACCCAACGCACGCCGCGGCCCAGCCCCTGGCACGCTCGCACGTGCAGGCTTACGGAATGAACCGCATGTCCGCGCCGCGCGCCCTCAGGCTGCAGCCTCAACATCATATCGATGATCCATGGGCGGACCTATGGTTGGGATGACGATGGTTCACGCTGGTCCGTCCAGTCGTATCGATACATGTTCGATCGAGCTCCGGACGACGACTTTGTCGTCACAGATTGCGAGACCACGGGTCTCAACGTGCGGACAGCCGACATTGTCACCATTGCGGCAATCAGGATCCGCGGCAATCGGATCCTGGCCCATACCCGGCAAAAAATCTGAGATGTCGTGTCGGGCCGACCACGTCTGGTTCGTCCTCGGGATATGAATGGGCAACGGACGTCAATTTCGGACCCATTACTTCAAGGAGGATCAACCAGCATGCCCAGCACTGTACGCCTGCATCGCGTCTTGGCGACCACCCCGGAGAAAATCTATCGCGCCTTCCTCGAAGCGGACGCGCTCGCGAAATGGCTTCCGCCCAATGGCTTTACCTGCACCGTGCACCACCTGGAGCCCAAGGTCGGCGGCACATTCAGAATGTCCTTCCGGAACTTCACGACCGGCAATGGCCACGCGTTTGGCGGCGAATATGTCGAGCTCATCCAGGGCGAACGCCTGCGCTACACCGACAAATTCGACGATCCCAATTTGCCAGGCGAGATCCAGGTGACCGTGATCTTGAAGAAAGTATCCGTCGGCGCCGAGCTGGATATCACGCAGGCAGGCATACCGGACGCCATTCCGCCTGAGGCCTGCTATCTCGGCTGGCAGGAGTCGCTGCGGAACCTGGAAAGGCTCGTCGAGCCCGAGATCAATCAGTAGCGCCTCGCGGAGGGTTTTGCTGCGGGCGGCAAACCGCACCGCAGAAGCAGGCCGCGGAGTGGGTCGAACCGCTTGACGTCAGACGAATGGGCCGCCCGGTTGAGGCGGCCCATTTTCATGTGGGGGACCATCGGGACGTGCGCTCGCTCAACCCGTCCTATGTGGAGGCAAGAGCGACCGGCCCTTTGCGATGGCCACAACGCGCAGTAGCATCGGCAAGAAGGAAGGCCAGATGACCACAAGGATCAAATGGTGGGCCGTGATCGGCGTCGCCGTGTTCATCATCGGCGCGCTGATCGTGATCCATTACTCATTGAGGATCGCGGCCCTGATGGGGTTCGCGCTCTAGAATAGCGAGACAGCGCGGGCCGATGATGTTCGCGCGTGGACGCACGGCGACGATCGGGCCATATAAGCGAGCATCACTTCTCTTCGGGAAACGTTCGACGAGCAAGGGAGCCCCAAATGTACGCCAATCTTCTCTTGAGCACGGATGGATCGGATGTCGCGAAAAAAGGCGTCGAGCACGGAATTGCCTTGGCAAAGGCCTTGAACGCTAAAGTGACGGTGATCACCGTAACGGAACCTCTGCCGGTCGACTATGGGGGTGGATACGCCGGGGGTTGGATTCCCTCGCAGGAAGAGTTTGATCGCTTCGACGCAGCCTGCAAGGAACGGGCGGGCAAAGTGCTCGGCGAAGCTCGCGCCATGGCGGAGCGCGCCGGATTATCCGCGCAACTCTTGCATGTTCCGAATGCGCACCCGGCCACTACAATTATCGAAACGGCAAAGTCTGGAGGCTACGACTTGATCGTCATGGGCTCTCGCGGGCATCGCGGTCTCAGGAAGCTGTTCCTGGGGAGCCAAACATCGGAGGTCCTGGCCGACGGAAGCGTGCCGGTGTTGGTCGTGCACTAGCGGGCATGGTGCGCTGGGCTCGCACAGCGTGAGCGCAGGTTCGGATTTAGGCGTGGACGGGCAGCGCTCGTCATCGGTAGCGCGCGACGGCTTTCGAACCCGAAACGGATGAAGCTTGCGGCGAGTTAATCTGCCTTACCAAGAAGATATTTGCAGGCGCGCGCGTTCTGCGGTTGTTGCATCGTAGTGTTTCCATGGAAGCGTAGCCCCCTCGCCGCACGAGGGGGTCTTAAGTGGAGGGAACGCTCGGCCCGGAAGTCTCCCCGACCCTCCGGGCCGTTTTCACATGTGCCGCAGCGTAGTCAGCCCAATTCGATCACCTCACCGACACGGCAGGCGCGCCGGAACAAGCGCGCACGTCATCCCCTACTTTGTTCTTACCTGAGGTGGAAAAGAGGCGTAGAGTCGCTCCGCGCCGAAAGAGGAGCGCGCGACGGCATTCGTTCGTTCGCGTTGCAGAACCCAAGTCCAACTGAGCTCACCAGGCTTGGCGCCAGGTCTTATGATCGGCTCTTGGATGATGTTTGGCGCCGTGAAACCGAAGGGTTTCATCGAAGGCACAGCGACTATCGGTTCGGCCAAGGGCGAGGGCCACGCAGTTGCAGGAGAAACCCGAGCAAATAAGGCTAACGCAGCGGCGAGGCAGCGCGCTGACGAATATGGCTGTCGCAGCACTGATTATTGCTGCGCTCTATTTTGGCCGGGAAGTTTTCGTTCCGGTCGCACTGGCCGTTCTCTTGAGCTTCGTTCTCGCGCCCTTCGTCATACGTCTCTACTCATGGCGAGTTCCGCGCACGGCTTCTGTGCTCATAGTCGTCTTCTTCGGATTTGCGATCATATTCAGTCTGGGCGGGCTTATGGTATCGCAGGCAACGTACCTAGCCGCCAGGCTGCCCGGATATCAGCAAACGCTGAGTGACAAGATTGAGAGCCTTCGCGGGTTGATGGGCGGTTCTGGAACGCTGGAACAGGCCTCTACCGTTCTCAAGGAACTGGGGACAGAGCTGCAACACGGTGACGCGACGACTGGTCGGCCGGACAATGCGCTCGCGCGACAATCATCAGAGAGAGCGCTTCCGATACCCGTTGAAGTCAAGCAGCCCGACCCGGGTGCCTTGACGACGCTCGCCAAAATCATCGAGCCTTTGCTTTCGCCGCTCACGACGACCGGGATCGTCGTCATTTTCGTAACTTTCATCCTGTTGCAAAGGGAGGATCTGAGGAATCGTCTCGTCCGTCTTGCCGGATCGAGCGACATTCAGCGCACGACGGCAGCCCTTGATGATGCGGGCAAGCGCCTGAGCAAACTCTTCCTGACCCAGATGATCTTCAACGCAGCGTTCGGTCTGGCAATCGGCTTAGGTCTCGAATTGATTGGCGTGCCCTCCGCTCCGTTGTGGGGGCTGTTGGCGATGATCCTGCGGTTCGTTCCGTATATTGGTGCGCTGATCTCGGCCATATTTCCACTCATTCTCGCCGCTGCCGTTGGTTCGGGCTGGCAAATGTTGGTGCTGACGGCTCTCTTGTTCGTGGTTCTGGAACTGCTCGCCGGGCAGGTTCTTGAACCATTGATCTATGGCCATAGTTCTGGCCTGTCTCCCGTCGCGATCATCCTGTCTGCGTCATTCTGGACGTGGCTGTGGGGCCCGGTCGGCCTGGTGATGGCGACGCCTCTGACGATATGTCTCGTTGTCGCGGGACGGCATGTCGAGCGGCTCAAGTTCCTCGAAATCATGCTGGGCGACCGGCCTCCTTTGAGCCCACCTCAGCTGGCTTATCAACGAATGCTGGCGGGAGATCCTCTTGAAGCCGCCGAGCAAGCGCATGAGTTCCTCAAAGGGGCGTCGCTTGAGGAATACTGCGACACAATCCTGCTTGAGGGATTGAGGCTCGCGGAAGCCGACCGCCGATTGGGCCATCTCGACGAAGAGCGATTAAATCGCATTGCTTCAACCGTCGACGAGCTGGTGGCCGACCTGGAAGCGCACTACGATTTGGACGCGCCGGCCCTGGACATGAGCTCGAGCCCCGGTGCGGCGATCGCAATTGAGGAAGCAAGGGCGCAACGCAGGTTGATCGAGGGAGAAAGCCGTTCGCCGCGTTCGGCGCTCTGCATTCCAGGATCCGGCAAGCTCGACGAAGCGACGGCGCTGGTGTTGTCCTATTTGCTGAGGCACCGTGGTATCGAGGCGATGGCGGAAGAGGCGGATGCGCTATCAACGGCGAAATTCTTTTCGCTCGACATGACGGATACCTCGCTCGCGTGCCTCTGCTACGTCGGCCAACCGTCCAGCGCCAAGGTTCAAGATGTCGTTCGCAGGCTCAACAGGAAGAACGCCGACGCCCGGATTGTTCTCGCGCTTTTCGGGACCGGTGCCACGCCGCCGACGATGGATACGGTCGGCGCAACGGTTTGTGTTGGGTCATTCGGTGCCACGTTGGAAGCAATCATTCAAACGGCCGCCAAGCAGCGCGAACTTACGGCCAATGACACCAGGGATATCGCGCGATCTAACACAAGTCCGCCCCAGCGTGGCTAGACAGCGGCGCGTCTTGTGGAAAGCACGCGGATCATGCTCTACGCACCAGCCCCCGGCCTGAGCCCACCACCCGCGGCCCAGCGGTCCGGGTCGGGACTGTGTCCGATCAGGGCGAGGCCGTAGGCGATCGACTCGAACTGGTCTCCCGACATCAGCCGTTCGTTGCCGAACCGCTCGGCAAACAGCCGCCGCACGGCGGGCACGAAAGAGGTCCCGCCGGTCAGGAACACCTTCTCCACCTCGCGCGAGGTGATGCCGGCCTCGCCCAGCACCTTGTCGACGGTGGCGCCCAACCGCGCGATGTCGTCGGCAATCCAGGCTTCGAAGTTTTTCCGTGTGACGGTTGAGCCAATGTCGACTCCGCCGCGATTGAAGCGGAAGTCGACCTGATCGTTGGCCGACAGCGCGACCTTGGCGTCGGACACAGCCCGGTACAGCGAAAAGCCGAGGTCGAGGTCGACGATGGTGATGAAATCCTCGAGCAGAGCCGGCTTCAGCGCGGTACGCGAAAGCTCCCGGAGCTCGCGCAGATCGCCGTTGCTCTTCATCATCGCGAGTTGATGCCAGCGCGCGAGGTTGGTGTAGTGGCTGTTGGGGATCGGCAGCACCTTGTCGAACGAACGAAAGCTGGAGCCTTTTCCCAGCCGCGGCGAGACGACGTGGTCGACGATGCGGTAATCGAACGTGTCGCCGGCAATCCCGATGCCGGCGTGGCCGAGCGGCTCGGCGCGCAAGTTGCCTGCTGTGCGCGAAAAACGCATCACGGAGAAATCGCTGGTGCCGCCGCCGAAATCAGCAACCAATACGGTGGCATCGCGCTCCAGGCGGCGGGCGAAGGAGAACGCTGCTCCCACGGGCTCGTAGACATAGCGTGCGTGGCCGGCGCCCAGCCGTTCGAAGGCGGCCCGATAGCGCTCCATCGCCAACGCTTCGTCGGGATTGCCACCGGCAAAGCGCACCGGACGGCCGACCACGATATTCGCCGCCTCGAAGCCGAACCTGTCGCCGCCATGGCGCGATAGCGTCCGCAGGAACGCCGCGAGAATATCCTCGAACTTGTAGCGCTGCCGGAACACCTGGGTGGAATTGAAGCTGCTGCTGGCCGCGAAGGTCTTGAACGACTGGAGAAAACGGTAGATGTGGCGCCCTTCGAGAAACTGTTCGATCGCCCACGGGCCGCCTTCAGCCTGGGCTCCGCTTCCCGGCCGGTCCTCCCAGAAGCACAGGGCCGACACGTAGACGCTGTGCCGTTGCCCGCCATGATCGAAGCGGATGGCCTCGACCCTACGGTCGTCCGTCGCGAGCGCGACGACCGTATTGCTGGTTCCAAAATCGATGCCGATCGAGACGGCGGGCGAGGCGCTCGACATGAACCACTCTGACAGATGCTCGGGAAAAGGGGGCAGACCATTAGCGGCTTTGAATTGCCCTGCCAAGATCCAGATTGCTGCGATGCGGGATACAAAATGCTGCTATGCAAACAAGTCAATTGATCCTGGCATCTGGTATACCTAGATTGCCTTTCGAAGATGAGACGGCAATGTTGGCCTGTCTCAAGCAAGGGAACTTCCGATGTCCAAGTCCGCCGCTGTCACGCTCCAGCCCTCCAGCTCTCTGATCGGCCGCCTCGTCGCCGCGATCGACCGCCTGTTGATGGCGAGCGCCGAGATTTCGATCCGCAATGGCGATCAGCCGCGCTTCGGCCTTTGAGACCAACAGCAGCGTCGAATTGTCGCGCCCGAGTTTAAATTTCCCGAATTGCTACTTTCGGTGAATGGCCCCTCTTCGCGGGGCCATTTCTATTTGCGCGCACCGGCTCGTTGCGCGACCTCGATTCAAGACGGTTGCGGCATAAGCGCACGGCGAGCCGTCGGGCGCTTGATGCTTGGCATAACGAATACAAGAATGCCGCCACAGCGCTCGCAAAAAAAGAGAAGCGCCTCTGGAGGATTCATGACGGACATGGTGCACGCAACAACGGCCCCAACGGCCGCTCGCGTCAGCGACACCTTTCGCTGGGCTCAACTGGCGATCGGCGTCGCCGCGATGGTGATGATCGCGAATTACCAATACGGCTGGACGTTCTTCGTCCCCGACATCCAGAAAACATTCGGCTGGGATCGCGCCTCGATCCAGTGGGCCTTCACGTTGTTCGTGCTGTTCGAGACCTGGCTCGTGCCGGTCGAGGGATGGTTCGTCGACAAGTACGGTCCGCGTATCGTCGTGCTCGTCGGCGGCGTGCTTTGCGCCATCGGCTGGATCATCAATGCTCACGCCACGACTCTCAACGGTTACTATCTCGGCATGATCATCGCGGGCATCGGCGCCGGCGCCGTCTACGGCACCTGCGTCGGCAACGCGCTGAAATGGTTTCCGGACAAGCGGGGACTCGCCGCCGGCCTCACGGCGGCAGGTTTCGGCGCCGGCTCCGCGCTCACGGTTGCGCCGATCCAGGCGATGATCAAGGACTCAGGATTCCAGTCCACCTTCCTCTATTTCGGCCTCGGCCAAGGCATCATCATCTGCATTCTCGCCTTCTTCCTGCTCGCGCCGAAGCCGGGCCAGGTGCCGAATGTGGTGCAGAATGCCGCGCTGGTGCAGAGCCGCCGCAACTATCAGCCTACCGAAGTGCTGCGGCAGCCGATCTTCTGGCTGATGTACTTCATGTTCATGATCGTCGGCGCCGGCGGCTTGATGGTGACGGCGAACCTCAAGCCGATCGCGGTCGACTGGAAGGTCGACGCCATTCCGGTCACGCTCGTCGGCATGACCATGACGGCAGTGACGTTCGCGGCGACCATCGATCGCGTGCTCAACGGCCTGACGCGTCCGTTCTTCGGCTGGATCTCCGACATGATCGGCCGCGAGAACACGATGTTCATCGCCTTCGGCATGGAGGGCATCGGCATCTGGATGCTCTACCTCTGGGGCCACGATCCCGTCTGGTTCGTGCTGCTGTCGGGCTTCGTGTTTTTCGCCTGGGGTGAGATCTACTCGCTGTTCCCCTCGACCTGCACCGACACGTTCGGCGCAAAGTTCGCGACCACCAATGCGGGCTTGCTTTACACCGCGAAGGGCACGGCCGCACTTCTTGTTCCGCTCGCGAACTACGTGCAGCAGACCTCGGGCCATTGGGACAACGTGTTCATCATCGCGGCCGGCGCCAACATCCTTGCCTCGTTGCTTGCGATCCTCGTGCTGAAACCCTGGCGCAGGACGGTGGTCGCGCAGGCCGCGTAGACCTCGCCTCTTCAATCCGCGCGTTGCGCCCGGTCCCTTGGGACCGGGCGTTTTCGTTTTTGGAGACCAGTTCCAATTTCCGATAATCCAAAGAAGCTAGCGCATTTTGCTGCGACGCACGACAAGATAGGGCTTGCATTCTGGGATATGGTATACCAAGCTGCGCGCCGCGCTTGCGTCGATACGCCACAAGATTTGCGACACTCCGTCGTCTTGCCGACGCCGGATAACAACAGACAGGCGCCTTGGGAGGTTGTTGATGATTTCCAGCACGGACGGCGCCGTCACGGCCGCGCCTCTTCGAAGTGGTTTCCGTTGGCTCCAGCTCGTGATGGGCATCGTCTGCATGGCGATGATCGCCAACCTGCAATATGGCTGGACGCTGTTCGTCGATCCGATCGACGCCAAGCATCACTGGGGTCGCGCCGCGATCCAGCTCGCCTTCACGATCTTCGTCGTGACCGAAACCTGGCTGGTGCCGATCGAGGCCTGGTTCGTCGACAAATACGGCCCGCGCATCGTGATCATGTTCGGCGGCGTGATGATCGCGCTGTCCTGGGTGCTCAACTCCTACGCTGACTCGCTCACCTTCCTTTACGCCGCCGCGGTCGTCGGCGGCATGGGCGCGGGCGCGGTGTACGGCACCTGCGTCGGCAACGCGCTGAAATGGTTCCCGGACCGCCGCGGCCTCGCTGCCGGCGCGACCGCCGCGGGCTTCGGCGCGGGCGCCGCGCTCACCGTGGTGCCGATCGCCAGCATGATCGCCTCGAGCGGCTATCAGAGCGCGTTCTTCACCTTCGGCATCGGCCAGGGGCTGATCGTCTTCGTGCTCGCCTTCTTCATCAAGCCGCCGTCGATCTTCGTGCCGCCAAAGAAGAAGAAGCTCAACCTGCCGCAGACCAGGATCGACTTCACCCCGCCGCAGGTGCTGCGCAGCCCGATCTTTTGGGTGATGTACGTGGTTTTCGTGATGGTTGCCTCCGGCGGCCTGATGACCGCGGCCCAGATCGCGCCGATCGCACACGACTTCAACATCGCCAGCACGCCCGTCACGCTTGCCGGCTTCCAGATGGCGGCGCTGACCTTCGCGATCTCGCTCGACCGCATCTTCGACGGTTTCGGCCGTCCGTTCTTCGGCTGGGTCTCCGACAATATCGGCCGCGAGCACACCATGTTCATCGCCTTCGGCACGGCCGCCTTGATGCTGCTGACGCTGTCGGCCTATGGCCACGTGCCGATCGTGTTCGTGCTGGCAACGGCAGTGTACTTCGGCGTATTCGGTGAGATCTACTCGCTGTTCCCCGCGACCTGCGGCGACACCTTCGGTTCGAAGTTCGCAACCACCAACAACGGCATGCTCTACACCGCGAAGGGCACCGCCTCGCTGCTGGTGCCGCTCGCAAGCGTGATCTCGGCGACCTATGGCTGGAAGTCGGTCTTCGTCGTGGCAGTCGCGCTGAACGCGACGGCAGCTCTGATGGCGGTGTTCGTGATCAAGCCGCTGCGTCGCTCCTTCATCCTCGGCAAGGAAGCCGCGACGACCGAGGCGGCGACGGGCAACGCCAAGACGGCATAGCCTTTCACCACATCGACATTCGATCGAAAGGGGCGCAGCATCGCGCCCCTTTCTTTTTGTCACGGCTAATCCAGTCGCGACAAACGTCAGCACGGCTGCCGCAAGATTTTTCGGATCGGCGAAATCCAGCGCTTGACGATTGGCATAATGTATACCAGACTACTGCGAGGTTGTTCACCCAGGGAGGTTGCAATGCTGGTCGGAGACATTCTGCGCAAGAAGACGTCGCGCGTCGTGACCGTGCGTATGAACGAAACGGTGGGTATTGCCGCGAAGCTGATGCGCGCCAACAACATCAGCGCGCTGGTGGTCAAGGACGTCGTCCGCTCCGAGGGCAACACCGCGGTCGGCATGTTCACCGAGCGCGATGTGGTGCGTGCCGTCGCCGAGCACGGCGCGAACGGCGTCAACGTCAAGGTCTCCGAGCTCATCTCGGTGCAGCAGCTCGTCCCCTGCACCTCAAACGATACGATCGAGCACGTCCGGCATCTGATGAACCGGCACCACATCCGGCATCTGCCTGTGATCGATAACTACAGCCTCGTCTCCGTCATCAGCATGCGCGACATCGCTGCTGCCGTCGACGAGATCACGGACAGCACGCCGCACGCGGCCTGACGGCCAAACTACTTTTCCCCCGTGACTTCCGGCCCCCCGGCTCGGACCATCCGAGCCGGCCCGGACTTTCGTGCCCAAAATCCCGATTCAGCTCCCCTCTGCGAGGATTTCATGAAGATCTGCATCTACGGCGCCGGCGCGATCGGCGGATATCTTGGAGTGCAGCTTAAGCGTGCCGGCGCCGACGTCAGCCTCGTTGCGCGCGGCCCTCACCTCGCCGCCATGCGCGAGCGCGGCCTCACGCTGCTCATGGATGGCGAGGAGCACGTGGTGCATCCGCGCTGTACCGACAATGCGGCCGAACTCGGCGTGCAGGACTACGTCATCGTCACGCTGAAGGCGCACTCGATCACCGGCGTGATCGAGAAGATGCAGCCGCTGCTCGGGCCGCGCACCCGCATCGTCACCGCGGTCAACGGCATCCCCTATTGGTACTTCTACAAGCATGGCGGGAGTTACGAGAACTCGACGCTCGAGAGCATCGATGCCGGCGGACGACAGTGGCGCGAGCTGGGCGCGCAGCGCGCCATCGGCTGCATCGTCTATCCGGCCACGGAGATCGAGGCGCCCGGCGTGATCCGCCACGTCTACGGCAACAATTTCCCGCTCGGCGAGCCCTCGGGCGAGATCACGAGCGACGTACAGCGACTTGCCGATCTCTTCGTCGCCGCCGGCATGAAGGCGCCGGTGCTCGACCGCATCCGCGACGAGATCTGGCTGAAGCTGTGGGGCAATGTCTGCTTCAACCCGATCAGCGCGCTGACCCATGCAACCCTCGACGTGATCTGCACCGATCCTGCGACGCGTGCGCTGTCGCGCGCGGTCATGCTCGAGACGCAGGCGATCGCCGAGACCTTCGGTGTCAAGTTCCGGGTCGACGTCGAGCGCCGCATCGAGGGTGCCCGCAAGGTCGGCGCGCACAAGACCTCGATGCTCCAGGATCTCGAGCGCGGCCGCCCGATGGAGATCGATCCACTCGTCACCGTGGTTCAGGAGATGGGCCGCATGACCGGAATCGCAACGCCCGCACTCGATTCCGTGCTCGCCATGGTCACCCAGCGCGCCCGCATCGCTGGCCTCTATGACGGCGTCACGGTACCTGCCGAAACCAAGGCGGTGGCGTGATGAGCGCGGCCGGCCCGAGCAAATGGCTCCGCTTCCGACACGCTGGTGCGACGGGATTCGGAACGCTCACGCAAAACGGCATCGCGGTCCATGACGGCGAGATGTTCGGCCGCAACGCGCCGAACGGAAAGGTGTTGGCGCCAGGCGAGGTCGAGCTGCTTGCGCCGTGTGCGCCGAGCAAGATCGTCGCGCTCTGGAACAACTTTCACGCGCTCGCCGCAAAGCTCAATCAGCCCGAGCCACCGGAGCCGCTGTATCTGTTGAAGGCAACCACCAGCATCACAACGCCCGGCGCCGTGATCCGCCGCCCCTCCACCTATGACGGCAAGACCACCTATGAAGGGGAGCTCGGCATCGTCATCGGCAAGACCTGCGCCCGCGTCTCGCGGAGCGAAGCCGACGCCTTCATCTTCGGCTACACCTGTGTCAACGACATCACCGCCAACGACATCCTCACCCGCGATCCCACATTCGCGCAATGGGCCCGCGCCAAGGGCATCGACGATTACGGCCCGTTCGGTCCGGTGATCGCGACCGGCCTTGATCCAGCAAGGCTCGTGGTGCGCACCATCCTCAACGGCGCGGAGCGGCAGAACTATCCAATCTCCGACATGATCTTCAGCGCGCAGGAGCTCGTCAGCAGGATCTCGCACGACATGACCCTGCTTCCGGGCGACCTCATTGCGGTGGGCACCTCCGTCGGCGTCGGCGTGATGAAGGAGCCCGTCAACACCGTGACCGTCGCGATCGACGGCATCGGCGAGCTGACCAACGAGTTTCGGCTGTAGCCTCGCTTGCGAAACGTATCGCCCACCCTCTCCGTCATTCCGGGGCGCGACGAAGTCGCGAGCCCGGAATGACGATCGCTTTCGATCCATGCGTCATTTTCATCACACAAGGCATTTTCCCCCAACAAACCGCGCGTTCGCCGCACTGTCGACGCATTCCGACACCCATCTTGGGCTGCTTGGGGAGCGCGGCACCCTATGGCTGTGCTTTGTCTGATCTCAAAGGGGAACTACCAGTGAAGAAA
Organism: Bradyrhizobium sp. UFLA05-125; assembly: GCF_059803515.1. Classification (NCBI taxonomy): domain Bacteria; kingdom Pseudomonadati; phylum Pseudomonadota; class Alphaproteobacteria; order Hyphomicrobiales; family Nitrobacteraceae; genus Bradyrhizobium; species Bradyrhizobium sp. UFLA05-125. The sequence goes on from NZ_JBANBJ010000021.1 coordinate 118,563, forward strand.
ATCGTGATTGCAATGGGTGCAACGCTTGCTCTGGCGACGGCCGCGAGCGCCGCGGATCTGCCGCACCGGCAGCCCGTCCCCGTCTATCCGCAGGGGCCGGCTCCGATCGGCAAGATGCCGATCGGCAAATCACCGATTGGAAAGGCTCCGATCGGCAAGGCGCCCGGCCCCATCGTGTCGCGCTACTAAAGCCTCACGCATCTCCAAAGCGGCTTTTGTCGACGGCTGAAAGGCGAAGCGTGGCAATCACACGTCAGAGATCGGGACTGCGCCTCCTTGCGGGATGCGCGGTCCTTTCGCTCGTTTGCACGATCCAGTCGGCCTCCGCCCATGAGACGCGCAAGCGCATCGCTGAAGCGAATGCGCTCGCGTCTCGTGATGCGCGGTCGAAGCCGGGTCAGGCAAAGGGCCCGTACTACGTGGACTTCAGGGCAAGGACCGCGGCGAGCTGGGGACATGCCTTTGTCTGGTACGGCAAGACCAGCGAGCGTGCCGTCGAAGTCGCAGGCCTGACGCCTGTGGGCGACACGCTTACCTATATGATCGGCCATGTCATTCCGGTCCCATCGGAGACCGGCGCGAGCTATGGGGACCTCGATCCGGAATATCTGACGGCGAGCTACCGCGTCTATCTGAACGAGGCCGACGCCAAGCGGGTGTTCGCCTACATCAGGAAATTGCAGGACACCTCGCCGGTCTGGAACGCCGAGACCATGAACTGCACGGGCTTCATCGGCAACATCGCAGAGTTCATGGGACTGAAGGTCCCCATGCGCTGGCAGCGCCCCGAGGAGTACGTCAACAAGCTGAAGGAAATGAACGCCGGCCGCCAGATGGTCCAGCTCGCGCCGGAGCAGTAACGCACGTCGTATTTTGGCTTTCGTAGCCCGGATGAGCGAAGCGACATCCGGGAAACAGTCTCCATCGAAGACCCGGATATCGCATCGCTCATCCGGGCGACCGCCCTTCGCGATTCGTTTTGCCCGGCCTATTGCCAGCCCTGAACGGCCGAACCAACATGGGGCATGACAGCATTCATTGCGCCCCAACTGCTCGTGCTCAGCGGCCTGCCTGGCACCGGAAAGACGACGCTAGCCCGGGAGCTGACGAGGCAAACTGGCGCGACCTACCTTCGCATTGATGCGATCGAACAGAGCCTGCGGGCGGTCGGCGTCGAGCCTGGCGCGCACGGCTACGCCGTCGCGAACGCGCTCGCGTTCGAAAATCTGACACTCGGCCGCGTTGTCGTTGCCGATTGCGTCAATCCCCTGCTTGCAAGTCGGCGCGGCTGGCGAGCAACGGCCCGGCGAGCCTCTATCCGGATCGTCGAAATCGAACTGATCTGCAGCGACCTCGCCGCGCACCGTGGCCGGGTCGAAGCCCGCGTGTCCGACATCGAGGGCCTCATCCCCCCGACCTGGGACGAGGTCGTGAACAGGTCCTACGAAGCCTGGGACCGGGATCACCTCATCCTGGACACGGCGGATGGTTCGACAGACTCCCTGGTCGCTCGCATTCTGCAGCACATTGGGGCGAGCCATCGGGACGAGTGACTCGAACCCAAATGTCGCAGAGCGCGACAAACGAGGCGACGCCACCATTAAAGACATCGAAGCCCCGCAGATCGCCATCATGTCCTTCATCCTCGGCCTCCTCTCCGGTCTCCTCGGCGCGCTCGCCGGCTGGTCCGCCCTTGCCGCGCTGGTCGTGCTGCTGTCCGGGCCGGACCGCGATGGCGGCATCGCCATGGGCGCGTTCTTCAACATCGGACCCTTTGGCGGCCTCGTCGGATTCATCGCCGGCGTCTGGCTGTTCACGAGGTTCGGCCTCGTCCGCGAGAGCGTGCCGTCGGCCGATGCGGCGGTACCGGGCGCGGTGGGCCGGACGCACCTCTCCTACCCCTTTGCCGTGACTGTCGTGCTGATCATCGCGGGCCTCGCCTATTGGGGCTGGTACGAGCTGATCCGCTCGCCCTACCTCACGCACGGCGACATGACCCTCGAGCTGCAATTCCGCCTGCCGACGGGCATGGCCTTGCCGGCTGACAAGACCGACGTGCAGATCTCTGTCGCCGAAAGCCGTGGCTTCGCGCCCGTCAACTTGAGCGAGGGCTGGTACGGTCACGACGGCGAGCGCAAGGTGATCCTCGCGACCGCCGCGCTGTCTTACAAGACGAGCCGGCGCGAGGTCATCCTGACTCTTCCCAACACGCCGACCGAGATCTGGCGGCTCGACCTCTCCCGCGATCCCGATCCCACGCCGGACTATTCGCCCTGGCGCCCCGGGATCGGCGGGCCGCCTGAGAAGATCGAGATGAATTTCCGCCTGAGTGCCGACAGGTGAAGGCACGTGTAGTCCGGATCGAGCGCAGCGAAATCCCGGATAGGTGCCTCGGCTGGCAGTGCCGGGGACCTGTCTCGGCCACCGCAGTTCGGCCAACCGTTCGTGCGGCAAAAAAAGCCCCGGCTGTGCCGGGGCTCAAATGGTGGCTAACCAGCGATCGACTAAAGCGCGATGAGATTAGGATGAATCGTCATCGCGCTTTAGGTTATTGTTTGAGCATGATCTTTTCGGAAAACCGCTTCACACTTTTCCGGATCATGCTTTAGTAGCGCGCGGTGACCGGTGCACCGTAACCGCCGAAGCGGTAGTTGAAGCGCACTGTGACCATGTCCACGTCCTGACTAACCCGATCGCCGAGGAGGGTGGCCCCACTGGGCAGTAGCACGCCTGTGAAGGTGCGGTCGTCATG
>NZ_JBANBJ010000022.1:0-115741 GCF_059803515.1 Bradyrhizobium sp. UFLA05-125
GACGCTGAAGTGCTCAAGGGAACGTTGCGTTTGCGCTCCCCACAGTTTGTGTGCCGGTACTTCGACCTTGCCCAGACTGTCCGATTCTACCCTGATTGCGGTCATGTTAGATCTGTCCGGTTTTGATGTGCGGTTAGTTTCGACGTGGTGAAAGATGCGGGACTAGGCTCAACGCCACGGCGAGGAGTGCGAGGCTGGCAGGCAGCACGACCGCTTTCAGTCCGAGAACTGCCTCGCACACCCCGCCAAGGATGCAGCCGACGAGAAATCCAAGGATTGCCGGCCATGTATGGCTGGCGCGACGGCGCGCGGTTGCAATGCTGACCGCATTTCGCCCGAGAAAGATTTCAGCCACGTCGATCGCATAGAGGGTGACGTTGGTGGTCATGATCGCCGTGCCCGGCGCTTCCCTCAAGGAAAGTCGTACCAGGGCATTCTGAACGGCCATCGCCAAGACACCCAGCATGCCGGCCAGCGTCATGATTGCGGCGTCGTGACCGACATGGGGACCGGCGTCGAGGCAGACAGCGAGAAACGCCAGGAGCAAGACGAATTGCAGCAGGAGCAGGGGCGCCAGCGAAGCGATCCCAATTCGCTCCAAAGCGGCCGCGAGCACCTTGGCAAGAGCAAGACCGACTATGAAGACAGGAACTGCGATCAAATATGACATCGGCGCCTGCTCGCCAGCGACAAGCCTCGCGGCGAGAACCACGAGATTGCCAGTGACATGCGCGGTGAACAGTCCGTTCAGCCCGAGAAAGCCGATAGTGTCCGTGCTCCCGGCGATGATGCTCAGTAAAAAATCGGCAGCGCCCATCGCAAGAGAATCATCAACCGACGGCATTCGCCCGCCCGCATCCCGATCGTGCGGAGGGGCAATCCCCGCACGGACACTTCCCGACCCAACAAGTTTCTGATGTGGCGGCATGCGAGACGACTTGATGTCCGTAAAACATCCGGAAATGTCCAAGGGCACCCCTTCATCAGGGGGCTTCAATTCCCGTTCATGAAGTCGAAGATAGCGACGCGACTGGTCGCAGGCTTTTCATCGCTTGCTGTGGCCTTGTCATCAGTTGATGACGAGATCGAAGCATGAGCGGACGACCTGCAGGTTCGTGCCAGATGTCGAAGAGGATCGCCGACATCCACTGACGAAACATCAAATCGTCTGTTGCCGCCAAGCAATTCAGGCGATCGGGCGACTAGAAAAATGCCGAACGCTAAGAAATGACAATGCCTCATCAAGCTACGCAAAGCCAAGACTGTCGAATCCTGAATTAATGGAATCATCCGGGCCGATTCAATCAGGATGCACATCAAGTTTGTCTTGATCGCTTTCGTTTTTCGGACCGCGCGGTCGAGGACACCAGCAACGGTGAGATCTCGTAGCTACGCCCCCCTTGAAGGAGATGAACATGACCCAGGTATACTTCCACTGCTCCAATACGAGGAAGGTGTTCCTCGATCACCGCGGCGCCGTGGTAAGTGACCTCGCTGAGGCGCGCGATTATGCGACGCGCGTCGTGCAATCCTTCACCAACGAGCGCAGCCTTGAGGATTGGCGTGACTGGGTGCTGCATGTCAGCGACGATGAGGGCGATGAGCGCTTTGTCGTGCCCTTCAGTTTCGTGCTCGGCATGCCACACTGAGCGGCGCCGCCCTCCGAGCGTTCGCCGTGGCCCCGGCAAAGTCCTCTCCCTCCCGAGGATCGACTGCGCCCTGCTCGAGGGCTCGCATGTACGTAGACTTAGAAAGCAAGGTTGAACAATTTCGGTGTACTTCATGACTTATGATCATTTCTTTTCCGCTGCACTTGCCGGCTGCACGCCGAGCGGCGCCACCGCGTGTTTGCCGATCTCGAGCGAATCGCTGGGCGATTTCCGCACGCAATATGGCATTCCCCGGACGGCCGACGCCCGGTAGTGATCTGGTGCTCGAATGATCACCTTGGCATGGGCCAGCACCCGAAGGTGATCAGCGCGATGGTCGAGGCAACCATTGAGATGGGCGCTGGCGCGGGCGGCACCCGCTACATTTCAGGCACCCACCATCCGCTCATCGAATTAGAGCGTGAGGTCGCCGACTTGCACGGCGAGGAAGCGGCGCTGGTCTTCACCTCGGGATACGTGTCCAACGAGACTGGCATCGCGACGATCGCCAAGCTGCTCCCAGCGGGAAGCTGATCCCGGAGCCCACGGAGCCAGACCCGTATATCGAGGAAGCCTATCGGTTGTGGGACCTCAAGCAGCGGGGCAAGTGAGAGCGCGCGGGGGTGCGATCTGCCCCCGCACCTCAGCATATCTTCGCGTTGTCGGCCTCGTCGCAAATGTGGCCGGGCCAGCCCCGGACCGATGGACCGAACCATATTGGAATGCCGTCCCAGATAATCCAGCGGCCATCCGGTTCAACCGGAAGCCTCATGGGCACGCGGATTTTGACGCGTGGCTCGCGCGCCACGGCGGACGTTGTGAGCATGGCGATCGCGATCAATCCAATCGACAAGAGTTTGATTGTAGTCATTGAACTTGCCTTTTGGCCCTTGATGGGGCTGCAACCTTAACCCGTTTCTTCAACCTCGTTGCAGGCGAACCTGTGCCGCCGCTTGGTACTCAGCTTCGGCACGGGTACTTTCCCAACCTTGCAAGACGGCGTCGCCTAAGGAGTCACATACCCGCCATTCCCACTTACGAGGACGAGCAGTCTGTCTGTTGATCGCCCCATATATAGTAGTCTGACTTATTGCGAGGTTCACCATGAGGAAGACGTTATTGGCTCTCGCTGCCGCCGCGACTTTCGCCGTTTTAGCAGCCTCGCCAGCGTATCCGCGCGATGATTACGGACCCGGTGGCAATCCGTATCCGCGCACTTATCCCGGACCACCACGCGGCACTCCGTACTGGTCGGGCTATGTCGATGCCCCGGTTGGCGAGGCGATGCCTCCTTGCCACTGGAATACCCAGCGCTTCTGGGACGGGCAGGGCTGGCGCGAGCGCCGCGTGCGAACCTGCGGCAGCGATCCAGCTTGGACTTCCAGGCCTTAGAAGCTGAAGACGGCTCGCGCAGCGACACGCAAATGCCGCCGCCCTAGCATCGCCAACGTGGTCAGTGCGATGAATAGACGATCGTGCAGCCCCCGCAATGGTAGCAAAGCCGTTTCGCTGATCAATGCGGCGTCGCAGCTCGCCCTGCCGGGTGCGGCAGCCACGGCCATTTCTTCATCGGCCCGTGCCGTGTAAGGCTACTCCCCCGTCCGCCATCTGGCGTCGGGAGGTGAGAAGAGCCAGGCTAGGTGCGGATGCCGGGTCCTTTCACTGCCAACTGCCGGGCGCCCATGCTTGGTCCTTTGGCAAGGGACACTATACAGACACCATTTTCAATTTCAATCGCATTATCAATATGTTACATAGGAGTACATATTCCCACAAGGGGAGAAGTCAGGGCAGGGCTAGGCCACAGAGACCGTAAACTCAGCAGAAAACTGTCGGGGGGAACGTAGGTAGCGCTCCAGCGACTCGAACCCCCGACAGATGACCGCACAGTGGGATATAGCGTTCAAATGCCGCCCTACTGTAGTTGAGGCTAGCCACCCTAGTAGTCCGAGCTCGCCCCACCGGATCGATGAGCCGTGCGAGCTTCGATCGCAATACAAACCAATGGAGATGATCAGGCCTTCCCCACACCTGATCCCAGGCGTTCGTCGCCTGCTCGTTGCAATACCGAACCGCTAAATCATTCTGAACGCAGGAAATTCCCTAGTACCGTCAATGGGTGAACGGAGAAGGAAATTCAGAAGGGTCATTGATTTTGCTCGTGTATTCAGCGGATTTTGATTCCGCCATTCGGAGGTTCGATCCCTCCCGCCCCAGCCACATCGCCCGCCCAGGCTGAAAACACTGACGAAACTGGCTGGCTGGGGAGCTGATGCACAGCTCTGCGACACACCGCTGCTTCACAGGTGTCGCGCCCGCCGGAAAGCATCCTTCCTTGATTGGGATCGCTGTCGGGGTGATCTGCGATCCAACATTCCCGGCTCCCGTTCGGTCAGTTTAGGGGCGTCGGCCACGCCAAAAGATATGGTTGGATCGCCCCCAGCGTTTTCCAACTGATCGGTTCAGACGGCTAAACCGAAAAGCGTCGTTTTTCGCGTTCGCTTGATTGTTGCCCCCTCCTTTTACTTTTTTTTACATTATCGACAAGGCGACAGGGCCGAAGTTCAGTCTGCGTCAGGCGCTCAGGTCAACTCGTTTTCACTCAATCGACGGAGACCATCGTGACTAAACCAAGCATCGTTTTCGCTCATGGCCTCTGGGCTGATATCGAAGTGGCGGAAGCGCGTGTCTGGCTCAAGAAGAGCGGGGTAAGGCATTTTGCGGGAGGTCTGTCCGAGGCAGAGCAGAAGCTGGTGTATGCAACGCAGGCCGCACCCATCGCAGATCTTTTCAACCAGAAGGTCGAGGGCACGTCGTGGAAGTCCAAGCCTAGCTGGTATGTACTGGCCACGCAGGACCAGACGGTTCATCCTGATCTGCAACGTTTTGTGTCCCATCGCATGAAAGCCGCAACCACTGAAGTTGCTACCTCCCACGTCCCGATGCTCTCGAAGCCAGATGTGGTGCTCGATGTCATTCGTAAGGCGGCGAGCGCTGTCTTAGCGTCCTAACGCCAAACTGGCGCCATCAACGGGAGACCGTCGGCGCGTGACCGATGTCGTGAAGCTACTGCCTGTATCCGCCGGCATGTCAGCGCCGTCTTGCGATGATTTCTGATCCGCTGGAAAGTGGGCATGCCTTGCCCCGTACAGATGCAGACTATCGACGACGCTTCGATCGAAGTCGCCAACGAAAAATCTGAAGTCAGCAAGTATAGCGGCTCCTTTGAGTGACGCAGGCGTTTTAAGGCAGGCGAAGTGCGTGCGGCATATTACGGCCGTAGTCGTTTCGCGCGCTCACAACATCCGTTCGTAATCTCACCTTCGCAAGGTGAGCACCTCAAGACTCACGTCGGCGGCGTCACAACTGGCGACGCGCAGATTTCAGGAGAGGTGAACATGCGAAACCTGATCAGGACACTAGCAGTGCTGGCCCTACTCGGCAGTCGCGGGGCCATCGCGCAAACGGTGGGAGTTGCGAGATCATCCGCCGAATACTCTACCGCTGCAACCGCGCCGTTCTCACTGACGCAAGACACCCGATTGATCGGCCGGGCGCCGGTCGGGCACCGCCAACCGCAAGCGCGCGATGTGCCGTCGCAGAGTCACGGTGAGCTCGAGCGCCTCACTGACGAGGACGCAGCCATCGATCGCAAGCTCATCATCTGCCACGGTTGCTGAGGTAATGACGGCAGGCGACGAAACGGTCGCGGGCAGCAACCTGGTTGGATTGGTGGCGGCGGAGAGACGAGAATCCGCTCCAATCCGCCCGCTCGGCTGCGGCGAGAGATTCTTCCATCTCTACTCGCTTGCCTTTCCCGTGCATTTTCGTAGAGCACCTCGGGACGATGCGCTCACCCGCGGCCGTGGCCGGAATGATGCAATGGATCGCAGCCGAGATACCGCCGACCGCAGGCAAGGAGAGCGTGGCCGCGTTGTTTGCTTCCCTGCTACAGAGCTCCGCAGTCATTTCGAATCTCGGTGTTCTGCCGCTTGCGGTTGAATACGGCTCTCTAAAGCTCAAGGCGGTCTGGGGGCCGGCGCTGTTGACCAATCTTCCGTCCGACCGACAAACGATCGGCGTCGGCACGTTTGCCGGCAGGCTCCGTACAGTTCATCAGAGTTACGAGCCGATCTCAGGCCTTCTGGAAGCGATCCGTGAGACTCTTCTCGCTGCCTGTGACTAGCATCGTGGCAATAATCGGCGGCCGCCGGCTTCTCGAATTTCAAAGTCATGCTTTGTCGCTGGCCCTCTTGTCGAGCAAGCGGTTGCGCGCCTTCCCAAAGCTATCCCGCATTGCGGCCGTAACCATTTCGGACGCTCTTGAAGTCGCGGCGTAATTGCGAGACGCCATCCTGTGCCTTGCATGAGCCGCCCCTTCGGGCATCCGAACAGCGGCTGGTTTCACCAACGAGAGTGACAGGTCACATGAAAATCCTCCTTGCTTCGACTCCCGCCACCGGCCATCTCAATCCGCTGCTTGCGATCGGACGTTTCCTGATCGCCGAAGGCCATGAGGTGGCCTTTCTGTCGGGGAGTGCTCTGCGCAGTCCCATCGAACGCATCGGCGCAAGATTTTACGCGTTTCCGGCCGGCGCGGATTTCGACCTGCGCGACTTCGCGACGGTGGCTCCCGAATTGAAAACCATTCCGCCGGGGTTGGATTGGTTCCGCGTCGCCATGGAGCGGGTATTCGTCGACGCCATTCCCGGCCAGCACAAGGGCATACAGCAGGTGCTGCAGGATTTCCCCGCCGAAATCATCATCGGCGACGACATGCTGTTCGGGGTCTTGCCCATGCTGCTCGGACCGCGAGCGAAGCGGCCGCCGATTGCGCTGTGCGGCACATCGTTCCTGCATTGGCGCCGCGAGGATGGCGCGCCGAATTTTGCCGGTTTGCATCCTGCCACCACGCAGGCGCAGCGTGACGACTATGCAGCGGTTTATCGTGAACATGACGAGCACCTCTATCACCCGGTGGGCGATAGGCTGAACAGATTTCTGCAGACCATGGGTGTCGGGCCGTTGTCGATGCCCATGTTCGATTCGGTCGTCGAACTCGCCGATGCTTATCTACAGCTCACCGTTCCGAGCTTCGAGTTTCCGCGCACTTTTCCGGCCTCGGTACGTTTCGTTGGGCGGCCTCCGCTCATTCCGGATCAGGCGCCGCTGCCACCCTGGGCCCACGAGCTCGACGGCTCGCGCAAGGTGGTGCTGGCAACGCAGGGAACACTGGCCAACCACAATTTCGGCCTGCTGATTGCGCCGACGTTGGCCGCGCTCGCCGATGAGCCTGACCTGCTCGTCGTCGCCACTGCAGGCGGCCGCCCCGTCGACGCCATTCCGGGTCCAATTCCGGCCAACGCGCGCCTTGCCCAATATCTGCCGTTCGAATGGATACTACCCAAGGTCGACGCATTCGTTACCAATGGCGGCTACGGCAGCGTCAACCAGGCGATGAGCTTCGGCATTCCGCTGGTCACCGCTGGGCTAACGGAAGACAAGGCAGACGTGAACGCGCGCGTCGCATGGTCCGGTGTAGGGATCGATCTGGCGACCAACGAGCCGACGCCTGACGCATTGCGCCACGCCGTTCGAACCGTGCTCGATAGCCCGACCTATCGGAGGCAGGCGTCGTCGATGGCCGACGAGTTCGATGAGATCGATACGCGCGCCGAGATTCTTCGGATCATTGGCGAGCTCGCGCATGCGCCGAAACAGGCGGCCGCGCGGCGGGCCGCAGCGACCGTGATCACGCGCCGCCGTGTCGGCATCCGTTAGGCTTCCAATATCCGACAGCGGTGACGTTACGGTTGTAACGCAACATCCGCCAGTTGTAGCCGCTTCGCACTATGCCGGTTCTGGGTCATCCGCGGGCGCGCCCGCGGATGACCGCGGCCTTTGGATCTATGAATAGCCGACCACTTGCCCGATGCCTCACGAGGCGTTCCTCTAGGGACGCGCAAGGTATGCAGCCCATGGCAAACTGATCACATTTCATCACATCCCCGAGACTTTACGCGGTTCATCGCAGCAAGATGTTGCCGGAACCCATAGATACCGCCCTCAACTCGGACGGAGGCAATGATGCTTCAGAGTGACGATCTCGACGGCGCCCCTGTTTTGGATTTCGACGCGTGGCGAGCATTGCTTCGATCAAATTGCGGGCGCGACGTCGAGGTCACGACGCCGAATGCCTTTGCCGGCTTGATCCGTCCCTTCAATGCATGCGGGCTTGAGGCAACCTCGGTTAAGATCAGGTGGGGATCGGCGGACCCAAGCTACCCTGATCACCAAGTAGAGCGGAGTTACCGCGATGTTCGCTGCGATGGCGCGGATCATTACCTCTTGATGTTCCAAGTCGCCGGGCAGACGGAAATGAGCCAGATCGATCAGGCGGCACAACTCGCGGTAGGCGATGTTGCGCTCGTCGATGCGGCGCGGCCAGTGACTTATCTCTCCCGCTTCAGCAGCCCGGAGTGGCTGACGCTTAGGCTGCCGCGCAGAGCGCTGCGCTCTCACTTGGGATTCGAGCCGCAAGGGGTGGTTAGCAGGCAGGTAACGCGCACCAGTCGTCTGCTCTTCGACCTCATTCGTGATGCGGATATGGAAGCCGCGTTATCGTCCGCCGATCTCTACATGCAGTTCGCCGTCTACGACCTGGTCGGCGCGCTATTTGCGCCGTCCGATCTGCGACCCTTCTCACGCTCAGCGGACAAGCTGTTCGCGCGCATCACCGGCGCGGTGAAGGATGGTCTTGCGGATCCGGATTTCGGCCCCGCCGAGTTGGCCAGCGAAGTTGGAATTTCGCTGCGCTACCTCCAGAAGCTTTTCACCGAGCGCATGACGACATGCAGCGAATTCATCTATTCGCATCGCCTGGACCATGCTGCTTATCTTCTCCACCGCCGGGCGCTAAAGGGCGCCGATCAACCTTTGAGCGAGGTCGCCTACGCCTGCGGCTTTCGCGATTATGCGCATTTTGCGCGGAGATTCCGCAAGCGGTTTGGCTATTCGCCCGGCGCCCATCCGGGAGAGGGCGCCGTGCGCGCTGGTACCGCAGAAAGTGCGTTCTGGGCACGCGACGTCCATTTTGGGACGTCCTAGATACGACGGCTTGATCGCTGTCCGATTGGGCGGCGGGCATGAGGGCAGGGATTTGCCGGAAGTTCGAATTGCGGGGGTCATAGTCCAATAAGAAAAGGTGAGAGACCAGATTTATGCTTGCCGATGCTGGCCATATCCTTGTTGTTGATGACGATCCTTCGTTGCGGCAATTGGTGATCAGATACCTTGAAGATCACAATATCCCGACGAAGCCGGCCTCAAATCGAACCGAGCTTACTCGCCATCTGAACGGGGCCGAACCGAGTCTGATTATTCTCGACCTGCGGCTAGGCCAGGAGGACGGGCTCGACATGTTGCGGGAGATCCGATCTCATTCGGACGTTCCGGTCATCATCACGACCGGCCATCGCCCCGACGAGATCGACCGCATCGTCGGCCTCGAACTCGGTGCAGACGACTACATCATCAAGCCGTTCAGCCTCAGGGAATTGCTGGCCCGCGTCCGTGCGGTCCTGAGGCGGCAGGAGATGGGACGCCTCGCACGCGCTCACAATCCGGAGCGGGGCGGATACAGGTTCGACGGTTGGCAGCTCGAGCGGCGCGGCCGCAGACTTCTTGATTCCAAGGGAACGCCAGTTGCGCTGAGCAAGGGCGAGTATGCGTTGCTGTTGGCGTTTCTCGAGGCGCCGCAGCGCCCGTTGTCGCGCGAGCAGCTATTGCAGTCCACACGGATGCACGAGGATATCTTTGATCGAAGCATCGATGTCCAGGTGTTGCGGCTACGGCGCAAGCTCGAGGTTGATCCGAGTGCGCCGCGCGTGATTCAGACCGAGCGCGGGATAGGTTATGTCTTCGCATTGCCGGTAGAACCCTTCTGAGCAGAATCGAAATGTGGCAGCGCGGTTACGGTCGTAGCCGAATACTCCGTGCAGCTGATGATCGCGTAACGGGCGGCCATCAGAATCTCCGTATTGGTTGACGGAGATCCAAAGATGAAACACAAGGTCCTTCCATTGGCGCCCACGCTTGATCGTCGGCGACCCTCTTTGCCGGCGGCATCGGGCCATTTGCCAACGCCGAGCATTGGCGCGCGCAACGGGCGCGGCTTCCTGCCCGAAGGGTCGAGGCAAATTCTGGAACTTTCCGAAGCGAGATCGCTTCCGGCGAGGAGGCCCACAATGGGCCGGGCCGACGCGGTCTGGCAGTCGGTGCTTTGGTTTTTTGTCGAAGGGTTTGCGCTCTATGGTGCGTCGGTACATTGGGTTGCAACGACGGCGGTGACGACGATCGCCAACGAGGTTGATGCTCGACAGCGCCAGAAGCATGCTCGGAGCAAACGACGAGAATTTGTTTCGCTGGCCTCGCTCCACGCCCGTGCCGAAATAACGATGGTTGAGCGTGATGGCGCAGCCGATCGAACCGCAATTGAAACCTGGACGCCAGCTACGCGAGACGCCTTCGCATCTTCTGCGCGCGAGGTCGACCGATACAGATTGGTCCATCCTAATTGGTCGGCCGTGATATGGCGCGCCGTCGCTGGCGGGTGGGCAAAGTGGCGTCGCGAGCGGGAGATAAAAGAGGCGGTGGCTACCCTGGCGGAATACGACGACCGGATGCTGCGGGATATGGGAATTCTCCATCGATCCCAGACAGAACAGATAATCCGATATGGCCGGGACGACTGACCCGGTCAGTGGACGGTGGTGGACGCGGCCTATGTGTTGCAAGGGCCGCGCCCGCGCGAACTACTTCAACGTCCCCGCGCGCCCGGCGCGAATGGGCCCAAACGAGAGTGGAGCATGGTTGCGCTGACCAGATATCGCCTGGCTTGTCACGTCAAAGCGCTTCGTCTCACTTGACCATGCGCGGCAAGACGAGAAGTGCCGCCCATCGATCGCGCTGGATCGCGATGACCTGCGTCGTGATCCTGGGCGGCCTGTTGGTTTCGTCGGCGGCGCAACAACCGCTCGTGCCGCCGCCTGAAATGAACAGCATTTTCTCCGAAGAGCCGATCACTCCCGTTCCCAAGCCTCCACGGATCGATCCCTTGAAGGTCAGGCTTGGTGAGCGTCTGTTCGGCGATCCTCGGCTGTCTCGCGATAATTCGCGCAGTTGCTCGTCGTGCCACGATCTTGGTACCAACGGCGCGGGCAGGTCGAGCTACGATGCTGGCCTCGACGGCTCGAGCCTTCCGCTCAACACACCGACCGTGTTCAACGCCGCGCTCAGCTTCCGCTTCGGTTGGGAAGGAAAGATCCGCAACATCGAGTCGGACATCAAAGCCTCGTTGGAAAATCCGCAGGTCATGGGCGCCAATATCTCCGATATCGCAGAAAGGCTGGGCATGGATCCTGGCCTGCGCCGGGAGTTCACGACCGCCTACGGTAGTGGCCCCGATGCCGAGAATGTCGTCGATGCCCTCGCAAGCTTCCAGCGAACCTTGATCACGCCGAATAGCCGGTTCGATCGTTGGCTGACGGGAGACGCCGGGGCTCTGTCGGCCCAGGAGCAGGACGGCTATCACTTGTTCAAATCACTGGGCTGCGTTTCCTGTCACCAGGGCGTGAACATCGGCGGCAATCTCTTTCAGCGACATGGAATTTTCCACCCGCTCGGATCGCCGAAGCCGGAAGTTCTGCGCGTGCCCAGCCTGCGCAACGTCGCGACCACAGCGCCATATTTTCATGACGGCAGCGCCCCAACACTCGATGACGCCGTTCGCAAAATGGGCGTCGCGCAGCTGAACTCGACGCTGACCGACGAGCAAGTCAAGGCGGTCGTTGCCTATCTGGGAACCTTGACCGGAAAATATCGCGGCGCTCAGGTCGGAGCTGCACCATGAGAATGACGCCTCTAGTAGTATTCGTGTCATTCCTGCTTCTGTTGCTGACTTGGCTGTTGCTAGGCGGGCTGAACTTCAACTCGACGCGCCTTGACCAGCAGCTCGAGGCACTCGACCATTTTTCCAGACTCGAGCGCGCCCTAAATCGGGAAGTATTGACGGCACGCGCGGGCTTGTCTCGAAACTACGATGAGCTGGCGCGCCTGACCGACGCTTACGATGACTCTGTACATCAGTTGCGCGATGCAACCAGTTCCGACGCAGAAGAGGAGGCCGCAATCGCCGTTCTGGCCGCTAGCGCGCATCGGCAGCAGGACCTGATCGAACAGTTCAAGAGCAGAAATGCACTGCTGCGAAACTCCTTCCTCTATTTTGGTATGTTCAGCGCCCGTCTCGCCGCCTCGGACCGCACGCCGGTCGTTGCCGCCGCCACCACGCTGTCGGCGGCCATGCTGCGCCTCACGCTGGACACATCGCCGGCCGCGGCACGCGACGTCAAGGATCGATTGGAACAACTGGCGCGCTTGCCAGACCCGGGCGACGACGCCGCATCAATACAGGCGGCGATTGCGCATGGCGGCCTGCTGCATGACCTGCTGCCGGCGACCGATGCTGCGCTGAAGGCGTTAATTGCTGCGGCGACTACCCGCGAGCAGGATGCGGTTCGCGCACTGATCATGAAGCGCCAGCTCGCCGCCCGTGCATCGGCGCGTCGGTACCGTGTACTCCTCTACGGCACGTCCTTGGCGTTACTCGGTGCCCTGATTTATCTCGGACTGCAGTTGCGGGCGCGCGCGATTGCCCTGCGCCGGCGTGCCGCATTTGAGCACGTGATCGCGGGCATATCGATGCGCTTCATCAATGCGCAGCCGCACAGTATCGACGCGGGGATCACACGCGCTCTTGCCGACATGGCGGAGTGCATCGGTTGTGACCGCGCCTATTTTGTGTCGAGCGGTGCCGCGCCGCGGGAGCACGTCTGGTGCAGGCCGGGCATAAGTTCTCCTCCGGACTGGCCGCGACGCGCGATGGCGCTGACGGCCAGGTTTGAGCAGTCCGCCGATGGAATCATCCATGTTCCGCGCGTCGACCGCATGCCGATCGGCGAGAACAAAGAATCCTGTGTGGCCCTGGGCCTGGGTGGATGGGCGTGCGCGACGCGCGTCACCAAGGACGGTGTCGCCGTCGCCCTGGGGTTCGGCGCAATTGATCGAGCCTGTCGTATCACCTCTGCTGGCGAACTCAGCTTGCTCCGGATGGCGCTTGATACGATCGTGTATACGCTGGAGCGGCATTGCATGGAAAACGAACGCTCGCGGCTGGAGACGCGCCTGCAGGAGGCCCGTCGCATGGAGACAGTGGGCACCTTCAGCAGTGGTATCGCCCACAACTTCAACAATATTCTGGGCGGCATTCTCGGCCATGCCGAGATGGCGGACGAACATCTCGACCCAGACGCCAGATCGCGCCGCAATTTGGATGCCATCCGGCGAGGCGCGGAGCGGGCGCGGGATCTGGTCGACCAGATCCTTACATTCGGACGTCGTCGCGAGGGGAGACGGGAACCCGTCTGCGTCAAGACATTGGTCGCGGAAGCGAAGTCGCTACTCGCGCCATCGTTGCCTGCCCACATCGAAATCGCGGTGAGCGAAACGTCCGAGACGGCGGTCGTTTTGGCGGAGCCCGCGCAATTGCAGCAGGTCATCCTGAACATCTGCAACAATGCCGCCCAGGCGATGGACAAGCCTGGCGTCATCGAGATTCAAATCGCCACAAGGGAGATGACCGATGCCGCAATGATTGGCCGGATCGCGATCAATCCGGGTCGCTTCGTCGTGGTCTCGATTTCCGACCCCGGGCGCGGTATGGATGAGGCGACACTGCCGCGGATCTTCGAGCCATTCTTCACGACACGCCTGAACGGCAATGGCTTTGGACTTGCCACTGCCCGCGACATTGTCCTGGAGCACAATGGCACGCTGGAAGTGCAGAGTACCCCAGGGGCCGGAACACGATTCGACATCTGGCTTCCATCCGTCCCGTCCCTTGCACCGATATCTCTTCAGCGTGCGTCCGGCTCGGCTGGTCGCGGCATCGGTGAAGCCGTGCTGGTGCTTGAGACCGACCGCGAGCGCTTGCTGCGGCACGAGGAAATTCTGGCGGCGCTCGGTTACGAAGGAGTCGGCTTCACCGGGCCGCAGGAGGCCGCGCAGGCTTGTGCGGTGCCCGGGCGCTTCGACGCAGCCCTCGTGTGTCACCAGCCCGGCTCGAGTTTCGCCATCGATTTCGCCACGAAATTGCGTCAGCTTGCTCCCAACCTGCCGATCATCCTGGCGACGAGTTCAACGCGGGATCTGGAAGCACCGCTGCTGGCTGCTTCCGGTGTTTCCGAAGTGATTCATGATCCGCTCACCTCTGCGGACCTGGCCGGCGCCTTGTCACGCTGCCTGACAGACTCGGCGCGGGCGCGGCTGCAGTCGTCGACCGTGCGCGATAACGTTCGATCTTTCAGGCAATGACAAAAATGAGGACCAAGATTACAGCTGTAGTCTTATTTCCCGCGCCAGAGACAATGCCGTAGCGGATCTCCTGCAAAATCTTCGCATCAGCCTGCGGAGAATTTTGAATTGCCAACGCATTCCTTATCACGCCGGCCGTCGCTCACGGTGCATCGACGCTCCATCCAGTTCGACCGGGCGCCGACAAGCAAGCGAGTCATCGCCGCGGCGGGCATCGCCATACGCCGTACGGCTATTCATTTGCTCGCCAGACTGGCAATCGCCGCGACGTGCACGAATTCGGCGGCGGCTTTTGATGCCATGCACATCTCCCGTGTGGCCGTTGCGACTGTCGCCGGTACACATTCGTTTGAGCCTGGACGTGTTTCCGTCCCCAGACCGGCCGCACGCCGGACACGGTGGTTCACCAGCGGCCGCCGCCCTTCCACCGGCTCATTCAACAGAAAGGGAGACGCCGGATCATGACGCCGAAGACTGAAGAAGTTGGGAGTCGCCCCCGAACAGGAGGCGCAAGGATGATCTGCGGCCTCGGGCTGATCAGCCGCAACTCACGCGCGCCCGAGAGTGCCGTGCTGCTGGTCGCTTGCGCGGGCATCAGAAGCAAACTGCGTTTCGGCGAGAAAAATAACCACGGAGAAATTGCAATGGAAATGCATTCACGACGATCGCTCTACGAGAGTCACGGCATCACAACTCTGTCGCGGCGCAGGTCGCGATGGGGCACGATCGCGCGCTGCGCCATCACCCGGCTCCGTGCGCTCATGAAAGGGGTCAGGGCGGCTATCGAAGCCGAACTTGCGGCTCATCACGACATCGCAGAAATCGCCCGCATGAGCGATTACATGCTACGCGATATCGGGATTACCCGAAGCGAAATTGAAAGCAGGGTGCGCCGGCCGCGAGCAAATGTTGGAATCGATGACGAGCCGGTCCGCTCGAACGATGCCGGCCAGAACCCATCGGCTTTGCCGACGATCAACTCGCCCGATCTTGTATCGCAAGGTCGGTCGGAACGGGAGTTAGGCGTGCCCACGCATCCAGCGCAAGTGGGATAGGGAAGGCGCGACCATGAAGGCGATCATCGTGGGTGCGGGCATCGGCGGATTGACCACCGCGCTTTTCCTGAACAAGCACGGCATCGACTGCGAGGTGTTCGAGCAGGCGCCGGCGATCCAGGAACTGGGCGTCGGCATCAACCTGATGCCCCAGGCCATCGCATCCTATGATGAGATCGGCATGCTTCCGGCTCTCGAACGGTCGGGCATTGCACCAGACCATCTCTTCTATTGCACGGATCAAGGACTTACCGTGTGGGACGAGCCGCGCGGACGTCGTGCGGGCCTGTCCTATCCGCAGATCTCGATCCATCGCGGCCGGCTTCAGCGCCTGCTGCACGACGCGTTCCGAGCGCGAGCCCCCGGTAGAGTTCATGTCGATCGCACCTTTGTATCCTGCCACGACACAGGGAGACAGATCGAAGCCAGCTTCGTTTCGGGAGCGGGTCAACGGTTCGCGGCAAGTAGCGATGTCTTGATAGGTGCGGACGGCATCCATTCCCGGCTCCGCCGAATCTTGTTCCCCGATGATGGAGAGCCGCGTTGGAGCGGACGGCTGATGTGGCGCGGTACAGCGAACTGGCCAAAATTCGGCGGCGGCAAGCATTTTGTGGTAGCGGGCTCGAATGATGCGCGCCTAGTCGTCTATCCGATAGCCGCCGGTGAGACGGATGATACGTTGTTGACGAACTGGGTGTTCGTTCATCGAGCGGCGAAAGACGGCAGCCCGTTGGATGGGCGTGAGGAATGGCAAGGCAGGGCTGACCGCACGCGCTGCCTGAAAATGCTCGAGAAGTTTATCATTCCCGATCTCGACATCCGTGCCCTCGCCGCGGCCTCGGAGAACATCTGGGAATATGCCATGTGCGACCGCAATCCGTTGCCCCGATGGAGCGTCGGACGCATGACGCTGATGGGTGACGCCGCGCATCCGATGTATCCCTTCGGCGGCAACGGTGCGGCCCAAGCGGTTCTCGATGCGAAATCGCTTGCCCTACAGCTCGCGGAAGCCAATGGCGACGTGGCCGGTGCACTCAATGCCTACGGGCGGGAGCGGCGCGAGAAGGTCTATGCCATCGTCATGAGCAACCGTCAGGGTGGGCCAGAACGTGTGATCGACTTCGTTCTGTCGCGGCTTTCGGAATGCGATGCCAATCTCGAAGACGCTGCGCCCTTTGAGCAGCGCAAGGCGATCGTCCACGAATATTCGCAGATAGCGGGCTATTCGGCTGATCAGTTGCACGGGCCTGCTTGTCGCTGCACGAGCACATAGTCGCAGCTTCAATCAGATTACCTAAACTAACATGGTGAGAAGCAAGCATGACGACGAGATTAAAAGCTCCTGCGGCATCCCTTGAAAATTACGAAGATGGCAAGACGAGGTTCGGTTCGGATTATGGCGCCGCCGCTATCGAAGCAAGGCGATGTCGCGTTGCAGACTTCTTGGCGAGAGCCAATTTCGAAGCGACCTTCATTACCCCAATACGCCACAAGTCACGCGCCCTTGCGAGCGAAAGAGGCGCGGGAAAAGAGCCTGATCCGGTGAAGCTCCTTCGACCGCTCGTGGCGCAGGCGCATGGCATCTTGCGCGAGCGCTTTGAAGCAGGCGGCTCCGTCGAAGACTATCTACGCGACCGGGCGAAACTTGCCGATAGCACAGTTATCGGTCTGCTCCACGTTGCATCGATATCCAATGGGCTGCGTAATCACAGCATGGTCGCTCCTCTTGCGGCAGTTGCGGTGGGCGGTTACGGACGAACGGAGCTGGCACCAGGCTCTGATCTCGACTTGCTGTTTCTTCTTCCTGAAACAAACCGAGCTTGCGCTGACGGCTGCGCGCCGGAGATGAAGGCCTGCATCAGTACAGTCGTCGGCAGCCTTTGGGATCTCGGATTCAAGCTGGATCACGCGGTGCGATCGGCCAGCGAGTGTCTTGAACTTGCACGGAATGATGCCACTGTTCTTTCTGGATTGCTTGACCGGCGCCTTCTGTGGGGCGGTTTCGGTTTGTTCACCGCCCTCGATAGCGCTGTCATGGCCCTCCTGTCCGGGCCTGACGCGGGACATTGGAGAGACACGGTCGGGAGTGCCCTATCGAGCAGGGATCGCTTAGCAATGTGCGAAATGCAAGGTTTTGAGGAGGAGCCCGATCTTAAACGTAGCCCCGGTGGCCTGCGAGACTTGCAACGCGCAATCCTGTTGAATGGGCCTGGATCGCTCCATTCAAAGTCATTCACGCACCCGTCGCTTGTCGATGCGCACCGCTTCTTGTGGTCGGTGCGGTGTCATCTGCATTTACTCGCCGGTCGGGCCGAAGATCGTCTAAGCTTATCTTTTCAACCCAGCATCACGCGCCGGCTCGGATTGAATGCCCCACAGAAATCTGCTGGGCCGCTTCTGATGGACCTCGTTCGTTGTCACAGGAGGAGTGTTCTTGCGGCTATGAGCGGACCAGCCGGCACTGGCGGCGAGGCTGCTTTGATCGCAAATGCGTGATAGGGCGCCGGCGAAAATTGCGGTCCGCCGCGAGGCCAGCCACATTGATCCATTGAGCTGGCGGCTACTGAGTGCCATTCAACAATGGGAACGTCCCCGTGAATCCATCAAGTGGAAACGAAGAGTCAGCATCTCGCCCAGGCGTTTCAGGCGACCGCAGCTTGAATAAATACGGCGATGCCGGGCTGCTGGCCTCATCCGCTACGCGGGGTTGGTCGAATCTCACGGCAGAGCTTCGCAGCCACAGCGGTACGGTTACCTGGAACAACCCGCAGCCTGATGCCGAGATCTGCGTTGATGTCCGCGGCAGTCGGTCCATCGTCACGCGAAGGCTGGACGGGGTCACCGACTCGACCGTCTCCGAACGCGGAACAATCTGGCTCCGGCCGGCGGGCGTGCAGGAAGGCCTGATCGACATGTCCGAGCCGCAGCCGGCGATCCTGCATCTTTACCTTTCGCCCCGTCGATTCTCGTATGATAATCTGGGTCAAGATTTCGACATGACGGCGATCAGGTCGCTCCGCCACGAGGGCGGATTCCATGATCCGCTGCTGGCCGAGATCGGCTATGCCATCATGTCCGAACTGGAGCACGAGACTTCCGCGGGCGCGCTGCTCGCCGAAACCCTTGCACTGAGCTTGATGGCAAGACTCGTCCAGAACCATGTTGACGCGCCGTCGTCCGGCGTCGCCACCCCAGCTGCACGGGAAGGGCTTGAGCCGCGCAGATTGGCGCGAGTGCTTGACTTTATCGAAGCCAATTTGGAGGGTGATCTGACGGTGTCGCGGCTGGCGTCGATTGCCTGCCTGAGCCAGTTCCATTTCGCGCGTGCCTTTAAGGCCGCCGTCGGCCAATCGCCGCATCGGCATGTCAGCGCAAGGCGTCTCGAGCACGCCAAGGAACTGCTCTCCGATGCGGATCGGGCCTTGGCCGATATCTCCCTCGCGCTCCGGTTTTCGTGTCAGGCCAATTTCACCCGTGCATTCCGGCAAGCCACGGGTCGGACACCTGCGCAATATCGGCGCAGCCTGATACCCTGACGTCGACAATCTGCGTCCGGTTCACCGCAAGAAATGACAGCAACTGAGCAGGCGATGCGAAGCCGCATTGCGTCGACAGTGATAATTATTCGTTCGTCGTACACTGATCGCGCGAAGGGAGCGAATATGAAATCCGAACGGAAGGTCGCCGTCATCACCGGCGCGTCGCGAGGCATTGGCGCGGCGTTGGTCCGGGCCTATCGTGATATCGGCTATCACGTCGTTGCGAGCTCTCGTTCGATCGACAAGAGCCACGATCCGTCGATAGCTGCGGTCGATGGCGATATCGCGAGCGCAAGGACCGCCGATCGCATCGTGGGACTTGCCATCGAGCGCTACGGACGGATCGATACGCTCGTCAACAATGCTGGCGTGTTCATTGCAAGACCCTTTACGGAATATTCCGAGGCCGACTTCGCCACGATGGTCGGGGTCAATCTCGCGGGTTTCTTCAATCTGACGCAGCGGGCGGCGGCGAGAATGCTGCTCGCGGGCTCGGGTCACATCGTCAATATAACGGCTACGATCGCCGTGCAGCCGATGGCCTCGCTGGCGGCGGCGCTCGCGGCCCTCACCAAGGGCGGGCTCAACGCGATCACCCGCTCGCTCGCGATCGAATACGCAACCCGGAACGTCCGCGTGAACGCCGTCTCGCCGGGTGCGATCGCAACGCCGATGCACGCGGCGGAGGCGCATGGCTTCCTCGCAAGCCTGCAGCCGATGGGCCGCATGGGCGAGACACAGGAGGTCGTCGATGCCGTGATGTACCTGGAGCGGGCGGCTTTTGTCACCGGCGAGATCATGCATGTCGACGGCGGCGCGTCCGCTGGTCGCTGGTAGGAGGTATGTCATGTGGTCGGACCGACGGATTGTTGAACTGTTTGGGATCGAGCATCCCATCGTGCTGGCGCCGATGGCGGGATTGGGCACGGTCGACCTTGCGGCTGCGGTCTCAAATGCCGGCGGTCTCGGCTCGATCGGTTGCGCTATCATGACGCCGGAGCTCGTTGCGAGGAGCGTCGCGGAGCTCCGACGATCAACACCGAAACCGATCAACCTCAATTTCTTCTGCCACGATCCGGCAAAGGCGGACGCCGCTCGCGAGCGTGCCTGGCATGAGAAGCTCTCCTCCTATTATCGCGAACTGGGTATCGATGCCGCAACGCTGACGCGCTTAGATCTCGCTCCGTTCGGCGACGCCGCGTGCGCCGTGATCGAGGAGGTCAGGCCGGAGGTGGTGAGCTTTCATTTCGGCTTGCCCGAGTCCGGGCTGGTCGATCGGGTCAAGGCATCAGGCTGCAAGGTGATCTCATCGGCGACGACGGTCGACGAAGCATGCTGGCTCGAAAAGCATGGCGCCGATGCGATCATCGCTCAGGGGTACGATGCCGGAGGACATCGAGGCATATTCCTCGATTCCGACCACAAGCGCGCGGTCGCCTCGCAGGCCGGTACATTCGCCCTGGTGCCACAAGTCGCCGACGCCGTCAGCGTGCCCGTGATCGCTGCCGGCGGGATCGGGGATGGGCGAGGGATCGCGGCGGCGTCCGCGCTCGGAGCCGCCGGCGTGCAGATGGGGACTGCCTTTCTGCTTTGTGCCGAATCGGCAACGCCCCCGCTCTATCGCGAGGCCCTGCGAAATGCGCGGGTGAACCGGACTGTCCTGACAAACGTGTTCTCCGGGCGGCCGGCCAGGGTTCTCGTCAATCGCCTCGCCGTCGAGATCGGTCCCTGGTCGGACGCGGCGCCGGACTTTCCGCTGCCCATGGGCGAACTGCCGCCGCTGCGTGCTGCGGCTGAGCAGGGTGGGAGCACCGACTTCACGCCGCTCTGGTCAGGCCAGGCAGCCGCGCTTGCCCGGGAGATGCCCGCCAAAATGTTGATCGACATCCTCGTGCGGGAAGCCGCCAAGTTTGGAGGGATCTGTGGCGGCACGGCGAGCTCACTGATCCGCGGGTGCGGCGACGCGAGCGATAAGGCAGAGGGCAGCTAAGATCGGCGGAATTACGAAGCACCATACGCCAAATTGCATGAAGAGAAGAGCGGCCGCGCCGCAGCCCAAGGCGAACACCAGGACGTTCATGCCCATAGTTTTCAGCCGATCATTGGGTTGGTTTTTCTCATTTCTCCCGAGAGCCAGGTCGGCCAGATCGATCATGATTTGCGTCGTCGTGCCGGTCATCAGCGTCGAGGGCGGGACACCGGCCAGATAGATACGATGAGTGGCATTCTGGATTGCCATAGCAGCGACCAGCACCATACCTGTAACGATGGCCTGCCAGCTATCGCCATCGCGAAATGGACCGAATCGCACCGCAAGGGTGGCTCCCGCGACCAGAAGGGCGATCTCGAGACCGAGCATCGTTTCGAAGACGGCGCGCAGCTGATGCGATAGCAGCGAGCTTAATAGCCTTGTTGCGATCACCACAGTGCAAAACACCGGCAGTGCCAGAAGTTTAGCTATGGCACCGGATGTCCCAAGAACAAGCGATGCGCCGAGGGTGACGAAGTTGCCGGTCACGTGGGCCGTGAAGAGCCCCTGAAGTGCAAGGAAGCCCGCCGTGTCGACGTAGCCAGCCGTGCAGCTCAGGAGCAGTGGCAGCAGAAGCCGGTTTTGCGCGCCAGCCGCCATCACAGCGAATACTTCAGCTCGAGCCCGAGATAATCGCTGTCGTGGCCGCCGGCCTGCCGGATCGTATCTCCGATCTTGTAGTGGACGGCCTCCAAGGCGCCGGTCAGATGGGCGTCAAACCGATAATCCACTCGAAGCTGCGCATACGCGCCCGACCAGGTATTGCCCTTTCCGGCCGTGCCCGCGACCGGGATGTTGGGCTGCACGTAGATCGCATCGGCGGTGGTCTCGCGCCACTGAAAGCCCAGAGCGCCCATGATAGACAGGTTGGTGATCGGCTTGACCGTCAAGGACGGCTTGAGGTGGATCAAGTTCACGTAGCCCGTAAAGCCGGCGAGCGTGAAGTAGTAGCCGTTCGGAAATAGCGGATTGAAGGTGCCCAGCACCTTGTCGCCGTGATGATGATCGCCGGACGCTCCATCAAGTTGCAGCCCGATTCGCGGCTGCCAGGGAACTCCGGCAAAGGTATAGCCTGTACGGGCGCCGGCGCCCCACGCGCTGATATCCTTGCCACCGATGACGCCGGTCTGGCCCATCGCCTCGAGATCCCAATCGACCTGGTTGAGTTTTCCAGCGAACCGAACGTCGAAGACGTTTCGCTTTTCATCGCCGCTGGCGTCGAGATATCGAACGTTATCCTTCTGATAGAACGAGTAGTACCCGGATAGTTCGTTGGTCCCCAGCACCTGTCGCTCGACACGTAGCGTGTGAAAGCGAAAGTGACTATTCGACGTATCATCGAAGGGAGATATGAGGTCGTACTGGACCGGCTGGCTCAGAAAGCCGATGAAGCGCCAGGGACCGCTTTCCCAGTCGCCCCACACGGCGTCGAACGACTGGCGTACATTTGGTCCGTCCCGCGAAGAGACAAAGCGTTGCAGGTCGAAGTCGAAGTCCTGCCGTCCGACCCGCGCCTTGAAGGTCCCTGCCTCGGTTGCATTTACGTACGCGAGGAACCCAAGCCGCAGGTCCAGCGGATCCTGGTCGACCGGAGTGATGATGTTCTTGCCGAAGGCGCGGTCGTCCTCGAGTTGAACGAACAGTTGCCAGTGCTCGTCGAAATGGAAATCGGCGTGAAATTGGAGCCGCTGGATAAGATAGTTATCGGGCCTGGTGCCGCCGACGCCGAAGCTCTGCGCATTGACGCTTTCGAAGCGTTCGCGAAGCGTCGTCCCGAAAGAGACGTAGCTGTGCTGATCGCCCGGCTGGATAGGGATGTACTTGATCGGATCATACCAGTCGGTCCGAAGCGCGGGATTCGCAAGAACCGACCAGTCTTCCTGCCAGCGATTTGTTTTGATGTCCGGGCGCGTGGCCGCATCTTCGGCAAACGCTGCCGAGTAAGACGCAAGCAGGCAAAGAAACCACGCCGCGCTTGGAGCGCGCGCCAGGATGCCAGTGCTGTTCAGTCCAGATCTTCCCATGGGCAGCAACACCGGGCAGAGGCTGCATTCAGCGATCTTTATAGATGAATGTTATTTTGTCAGCGAGTGAATTTCAGCCACGTAGCCGCCGGGGAATTGTACGATCGCGGAATCCCTCTGGTCGGACGCGAACGGCGCGACGAGGATCGCGGCGCCGGATCCTGTCGCCTTGGCCAGCGTATCCTTTAAGTTGGCGACCTCGTATCCGGTGAGTTCGCGGCCGTAAGGGTATGGCAGATGTCCCTCCGTGACAAACACGGTCATCTTGCCGAACACGGATTCGATGCGGATGCGTCTATAGATGTCCTTGGGACGGCCGATCTCAATGCCGGCCGCCTTGGCGTCGTCGGAAACGACCTTCCCGTGGGAGAAGTTGAGGAAGCTGCGCGTGAACCCGTCGGCCCGCTCCGGAGATACATAGACTCTGTTTTCGGGTATGGTCTCGAACGGCGGGTACGACGGTTTCGTCGTGTGCCAGTACAGTTGCATATTCACGCCGCCCGGCCACTGGATCACCGCGTCGCGGCCGATCGGATCTGGAAACGTGGCGACCAGAACGTCGGCGCCCGCAGCCTTGGCAGCCTCAATCGCTTCATCGATGTCGCTGACCAGATATCCGGTCCGCTCCGCGCCGAATGGATAGGGTATCGGCGTCTTGAAGCCGAACAGGGAGACGGTGCCGACCGGTGTCTGCAGGAGCTGCGATGTCGTGCTGCTGGGCGTCGGTGTCACCGTGGCGACGACCTGCTTCGTGCTCTGCCCGCCAAAGGTGGCGAGGAAGCTGGAAACGAATTTCTCGACATCCTCGGACGCCACATAGACGTGGGTCGTGTCGTATTGCGCACCGACGCCGACTTGGGAAGCCGACTGGTGCTCTAAGTCCTCTGCAACGGCTGCAGATGCGCCACCGAGCAGCGACGCGACGAGCAGGAACTTGATCAGATGACGGTCGCCAATCATGGGAAGCCTCGCTTCTGGAGTGCGCTGTGTTCGCGCAGGGAAAGCACGGAGATGAGCACCAGGCCTGCGATCAGGCCGAGATGCTCGAAGAAAGAGTTCAAGGCCATGAAGCGGTCGTGGCCGTCCATGGCCCAGAAATTGTTTGCAGCCAGCATGGCAACTGCAGTCAGGATGCCCAGGCCGCCGGCACCAAGCCAGACGAAGCATCCGAAAATCACTAGCGCAGAGCCGCCGAGTTCCACAACGATCGCCGCGATGGCCCAGAGCCACGCCGGCTCGAGGCCAAAATGTGCCTGCTCCGCGGCTGCGCCGTTGAAATCAACGAGCTTCTGGATCCCGCCTATCAGGAAGGCCGAGACCAGCGCGGTTCTCGAGATCGGCAGCAGCCACGGCCAGGAAAGAATGGCCGCGGTCCAGCACGGAGTGTCGGTCCTCGGCTTCATCTCACACCGCCCAACAGGCGCAGCCGAGAGCACCCCAAAAGTCCTTGAGGTCCGAAACCGGGAGCCTGCTTGACCAGGCACGGGCATGATCATGGCCGTGCATCGCGCAAGCATTGGCGCAGCCGCAAGCCTGCATGGCGAATGCTCTCACCGCCCGAGCCTTGCCGTCCGAGCCGACCCAATTGCCGTACCCGCCGAAGCTGCGCACCGGCGACCAGTCCGGCATCGCCGGCGGCGGGCCGACGTCACCAAGTAATTTGAAGTCTCCAGCGCAGTAGACGATGCGGCCGCCGACGACGGTGAGGTCGCTCGTGATGTCCGCGATGTCGGCTTCGGCACAGGCGAAAAAGTCTCTGTCCGGGACGAGCATATCCGCGAATTGACCCACCTGGATGCGGCCCTTCTTGCCTTCCTCGTTCGAAAACCAGGTCACGTTCTCGGTCCACATCCGAAGCGCGGTCTCACGGTCGAGGCAGTTGCGCTGCGGATAAAGGCGCAGTCCGCCCACCGTCATGCCGGTGACGAGCCAAGCGAGCGAGACCCAGGGATTGTAGGAGGCGACGCGAGTGGCATCGGTGCCGGCAGATATCTTGACGCCCTTGTCCAGGATCTTCTTCACCGGCGGCGTTGCCTCGGCCGCGCCAAATCCATAGCGCTCGACGAAATATTCACCCTGATAAGCCATCCGGTGCTGCACGGCGACACCGCCGCCGAGCGCGGCAATGCGGTCGATGGACTGGTCGGAGATGGTTTCGGCGTGATCGAAGAACCAGTGCAGACCCTCCAAGGGCGTGTCCTGGTTGACCTTCTCGAACACATCGAGCGCGCGCGAGATCGTTTCGTCATAGGTCGCGTGCAGTCGCCAAGGCCACTTGTTCTGGACGAGGATGCGTACGACGTCTTCCAGTTCGCCTTCCATCTCTGGCGGCATGTCGGGGCGCGGAACGCGAAAGTCCTCGAAATCGGCGGCGGAGAACACCAGCATTTCACCAGCGCCATTGTGGCGGAAGTAGTCGGTGCCTTGCTTGTACTTGGAAGTCCTGGTCCAGTTCAGGAAGTCGGCCTTCTCGCTCTTCGGCTTCTGGGTGAAGAGGTTGTAGGCCAGACGGATCGTGAGCTGTCCGTCGTCGGAGAGTTTCTGGATGACGGCATAGTCCTCGGGATAGTTCTGGAAGCCGCCGCCGGCATCGATCGCGCCCGTGACCCCGAGACGATTGAGTTCGCGCATGAAGTGGCGAGTCGAATTGACCTGGTAGTCGAACGGCAGTCTTGGTCCCTTTGCAAGCGTCGCGTAGAGGATACTGGCGTTGGGGCTTGCGAGCAGCAGCCCGGTCGGATCGCCCTTTGCATCGCGCACGATTTCGCCGCCCGGCGGCGCGGGGGTCTCCCTGGTGTAGCCCACGACGCGCAGCGCGGCGGCATTCAGGATAGCGCGGTCATAGAGGTGCAGGATGAAAACGGGCGTATCGGGCGCGACGGCATTGAGCTCGTCGATGGTCGGCAGCCGCTTCTCCGCGAACTGGTGTTCGGTGAATCCGCCAACGACGCGCACCCATTGCGGCGGCGGCGTGATCGCCACCTGCTTCTTCAGCATGGCCATCGCGTCGGCGAGCGACCAGACGCCGTCCCAGCGCAGCTCCATGTTGAAGTTGAGCCCGCCGCGGATGATGTGGAGGTGATTGTCGATCAATCCCGGTAGAACGCTGCGTCCCTTCAAGTCAATGATTCTGGTCGAAGGCCCAGCCAGCTTCAGCACGTCCTTGTCATGGCCGACGGCCGTGAACACACCGTCCTTGATGGCGACCGCGCTGGCGACTGGATTGGTGCGGTCAAGCGTGGTGAAGAGCCCGCGGTGGAAGATGATATCGGGAACGCTCATGATGCCTTCTCCGCCGCGCTGACGCTTGACGTTTCACCGCCGGCCTGCCGCCCGGGCAGCATTCCGAACATATGCGGCGCGCATTTCGCCTGCCGCCAGGCGGTAGATAGCCCCGAGCCCGCCATCACTTGCTTGGCGACGGGGATCGCCTGCTCGCCAATGAGGATGCCGAGCAGGCCTACCAGCGCCACCAGCGGCGGAGCCGGCGAGCGAACGTTGAGGAGGCTGTAGATCACGCCGACGAGGACGCCGGCACCAAGGGACAGGACATAGATTTTCATGACGCTTCCTCTTCAGGGTTACCGCCGACGGTTCTCCGTCGGCGGCAGATGCGACGCGTCAACCTTGCATCAGGCTGCCTGCTTGCCCGACGAACCGACGCGCTTTGCGTTGTCGTAGCTCTCCATGACCGCGCGGTAGTTCGGAGTGGCCACGGTGTAGATATCGGCGATTTCTGCGCCTTCCGGACGTCGCCAGGTGCGGTGGAGCTCGCTGATGGTCGCGTTGGTCGAGGTCGGCACAATGGCGCTCTGGATGAAACGCGCGAGCGTCGTGCGTGAGACGAATTCCGTGGGATCGCCGGAGGCGTCCATCACCGCATAAACGTTGAACCCTGCGGCCTTGGCGTCGAGCGCCGGGAACATGACACAGACGCTGGTCCAGACGCCGGCCATGATGAGGGTCTTCTTGCCGGTCTCTCGGACCGCCTTCACATAGGCCTCGTTGTCCCAGGCATTCACCTCGCCCTGCCTCGGCACGTAGATGGCCTGCGGCGCCAGCTTGGCAATCTCCGGCATGATCGGACCGTTGGGTCCGTCTGGCACGGAAGCCGTGGTAATGATCGGGATATTCAGCAGGGTGGCGATCCGGGTGAGCGCCATCACATTGGCGCGCAGCTCGGCGACGGTAATGTCCTTGACCGTCTGGAAGAGGCCGGTTTGGTGATCGAGTAACAACAAGGCCGTATCGTCGACATTGATCAGGGCCTTGCCACCGCCGCTGGGAAGAATATGAGTCATTTGGTGCTCCTGTGCTCTTCAGATTTGATTGCCGTCGTGCAGTCGGAAATTGTGTGGCTCTGATATGAAGGAAGGGGCTGCTGCGAACAATGATCCGGGAGAGCCAAACGACTGGCTCGGGAACGCCATAGGAAATGTTGAACAAGCGAACGACCTCGTCGGCCTGGATGCGCGGTGTCGCCAACACGCTTTCCGCGCAGGGGCTCGACGTGGTCGCGTTGTTCGCACAAGCCGGACTTCGCATCGAAAATCTGGAGCATGGCGATTTTCGCTGGCCGACCGAGGGGATCAACAGGCTTTGGACGATCGCCGCCGAACTCTCGGGCAATCCGGACGTCGGCCTGTTCACCCCGGACACGCCACGGACCGACCACTACGGGCTCGTCGGCTATGCCATGATGTCGAGTCCAGACCTCGAGACCGGCCTTGCACGGCTGATCCGCTACAACGGTGTTGTCAGCAGTGCCTCCACGATCAGTTTCGAGCCGGCAAAGGGCGGCAAGTGGACGCGCGTGGAGCTTTTTGGCAACGAAACTCCGATTCCCCGTCAACGCTATGACTACATGGCGCTGATCATGCTGACCTTCTGCCGTTGGATGCTCGGTCGCCCCATCAAGCCCCTCTCTGTCGCCTTCATGCATAAGGCGCCGACCTCGCTTGCGGCCTATGACGAGGCCTTCGGTGCGCCACTGCGGTTCAACGCGGCATTCAACGGCTTGCTCATCTCCCGCGAAGATCTGGCCTGCAAGCTTGCGACTGCCGCCCCCGAACTTGCAGACGTACACGACCGCATCGCCTTGGAGGCGTTGCGCAGGCTGGAAAAGGCCGAGATCAGCCGTCGCGCGCGCGAGGCGGTCGTGCGTCATTTGCCGGACGGCGCGCCGTCGCGCTCGACCATCGCCGCGGCGCTCAATATGAGCGATCATACCTTCCAGCGCCGTCTCACCAGCGAAGGCACGTCGTTCAGCAAGCTTGTCGACGAAACGCGGCGCGAGCTTGTGCAGCATCATCTGACCGATACGCGGCTGAGCTCTTCCGAGATCGCTTATTTGGTGGGTTATGCCGACCAGAGCACGTTCTTCCGCGCCACCCATCGTTGGTTCGGCGAGTCGCCGGGCGAATACCGCGCGCGCGTGACGGCGGGCCATGAGCGGGAAATGGGCGGGCCGCTCCACAAGTAGGATCAGCGTAGTTGCGGATTGCTTTGCCACCTTCACTGTCCTTGAACAGAGGTACCTGATCCCTCGGCAAGGTCCCCCGCACCGAGTGATCGAAAAAGATCTTCATGCCCCGGCGTCACTCGGCTTTGGTGCGCGCCTCGGACGCATGCTCGCCGAGCGCCCATTTCGAGAAGCGGACTTGGATCCCGTAGGGCGAGTGGGCGCGCAGGATGTCCATCACGCCCTCATAGGTTTCGGAGCGCGCCCAGTCCTGTTGCAGCTCGAAGACGTATTGCAGAGACGTGATCGGAACCGCGCCCGCCTGGACCGCACGGTCCATGGCGCGGTTATGCGCCTCGACTGAAAGATCTCCGCAGGCATCGGCGGGAATATAGATTTCAAAGCCCTCCTGCATCATGTCGAGCGTCGGAAACATCACGCAAGCTTCGGTCCACAAACCCGCGATGACGAACTTCTTCCGTCCGGTGGACGCGACGGCCTCGCGGAAATTCGGATCAAGCCACGAATTCATCGAGGTACGATCGATGATGTCATGCTTCGGAAACAGTTCGGTCACTTCAGGCATGAAGGGGCCGGAGAACGAGTCTTTGGCGACCGTCGTCAGCACAGTCGGAATCTTGAAAAGCCTGGCCGCTTTGGCGAGAACCTGGATGTTGTTGAAGACGACCAGTCGATCGTGCGACTGCACGCCCTGGTACATCGCAGGCTGATAATCTATCAGGGCGATGGCGCTGTTCTGCGGCGTAAGCATCTCTAGCTTCGACATTGCGGGTCTCCGATGTTTCCTGGACGAGTCGTTGTTTGCGTCGGCGGTTTTGGCGAGCGGGTAGGTACGCTTAACCTCGTAGCTCGTGCGGACCGGCGACTGACGATCCCAGTTCGGCTCAGCTGGAGCTATGCGGAATATTATCGGCTATGGCTTTTCGGGCGGCCGCGCTGGCTGACATACACAGGCGACAACTGATGCTGCTCGACCGGCAGTACAGCTTCAGAATCGACTCTTAGCCAGTGCTGATGCTTCGCGCGCCATTTCGGGCCGGGGCCTCGCATGTAGTGCAGCTCGGGCCGGTAGCAGTCGCGTACGTCCATAACCAGGCTGTGCACGACGCTGGCAAAGTCGGAGACTGTCTCAACCGTCTTGCAGGCAAGACCTGACATTGCGGACCAGCGCGCAGAAGCCGGTGCGATCCCACGGTGACTGACGATGCTCTTCCAGATCATCTTCTTTCTCCGTCCGATTGGATGCGGGCACCCTGATGATCTAGCGGATCGGAGCTGCGACTGCGCCAGAGCGATTGCCGTACCTGTAGAGCGATTGCTGCTAACGCATGCGCCTCGCGCCAATCGCTGCGGGCTTTCGCGGCCCGCGACGCCGTCCATGTCGGCTATTCCTCAGGGAGAAGTGAGATAAAATGTATGCAAAGTAGTCCCGCGATCTTGCCGAACAGAACGCGGCCGACTGCGAGCAGGGGACTAGGCTGCGCCGCCACAAATAGTGACACAAAGCTCAAGACTTTGTTCGAAAGCGTCAGCCCTCTGCTTCAGTGAATGGAAGGGCAACGCACCCTTCTATGAACGCGCGCCTCTTCTAGAGCGTGATGATCAGACAAAGCACCGCCGCTTCGGAACGAGACCATTGAGGCACCGCGGCATCACTTGTGACGGAGTCGATAGCTCTCCCAAAAGAGTGTCAGTGTTGTTGTCCATCCGCGAAGCGTCGCTCGGTGTAGCATCCGCAACTCAGTTCGACAGCAGCAAGCCGCGACCGTTCGCCGCACTCGATTGCAATTCGGTTGCAGAGGGGCGTGTGATGGCGGCTTGCAGCATGATCAGGCAAAGCACCGTCGCTTTGGGAAAGACGTCGAACCCGTTGAGCGCCTAGAACGCATGCCGAACGCTCAACGAAATGCCCCTCAACGGCGAGGACAGATCCATGAGCAGCAAGCCAGTCTTGCGCGATCATTCGCAGAACAATCAGCGAGACACTTCGCAGGCGCAGCAGCACGATTTGCCTATCGGCGAGTGTCCTCACGCCGATGCGGAGATGACGCGCGTGCTCAAGATGGCGCCATTGCGCATGGCTTCAGACCCAACCAGCGGCGTGATCACCTTCTGGAGGCATGATCCCCTGCACGACGTCGTCCGGCCCATGGCCGACCACGTCATCATGACATTCCCTGCCGAGCCAGTGAAGTTCGAGCGCCGTGACGGTAAAGCGTTTGTACATGGAATGACACGTCCCGGGACTGTGACGGTCATTCCGGCCGGTTCATCCTCACGATGGGACATCTACCAGCCTTTGAGTGTCCTTCAGCTCTATCTACCGCAGGCAACGCTCAATCGCGTTGCCCACGAAGCCGGCACAACCGCTCCAGGCGACCTTGTGGAGCGCACTGCGCATCCTGACCCCATTACATCCCGCTTGCTCCTGAGCGCGGCCGACACCCTGGAAGGCTGTGCAGCGCTGGATGCGCTGTTCAGACACCAACTGACGGATCTTCTGGCGACGCGCCTGCTCACGGCGTACGGCGGCTCACCCGCAACGATCCAGCCGGTCATGGGCGGACTGTCGCCCAAGGCGCTGGGGCGTGCCATCGAACGCCTGCGTTCGGACAGCGACGCGGACCTATCGCTTGCCGCGCTGGCTGCGGATGCGGGCCTGTCGCGCTTCCACTTCTGCCGCGCTTTCAAGGAAAGCACCGGATTGTCGCCGCATGCCTGGCTGCGCCAGCACCGGCTCGAGCAGGCCATGAACATGCTGCGTGACACCGATGTGTCGGTCGTCTCGGTCGCAGCGGCGCTCGGTTATTCCTCCCAGACCGCCTTCGCCGCAGCGTTCAGAAAGCTGACCGGTGAAACGCCGAGTGACTGGCGAAGACGCATGCGGTGAACACCTCCTGCGCCGACGCTGGCCTGGCGAATGCCAAATGCGAGGTGCTTACCAAACATGTGAATGTTGAAAGGCACCAGGCGGCTGTGACGGACTGTGTGGTCCGCCCGTAGCGTGGATAAGTTCGGCAACGATGGCATCACCGATATCGAGTGCAGCGTCGAAAGGAATCAGGAGATGAAGACATTTCTCAGCATCGGAGCGGGCCCGGGAATGGGCTTGGCGACCGCCGAACGCTTTGCCAAAGAGGGTTTCCAAGTGGTTTTGGCCGCTCGGAACGTCGCCAAGGCGCAAGAGCTGGCCGAAAGGCTCGTAAAGAAAGGCTACAGGGCCAACGCGCGCAAAGTGGACGCGGGTGATCCGAGGAGCGTCGCGGAACTGGTCGCAGAGGTTGAGAAGCAGCACGGTTCAATCGACGTCTTGCACTACAACGCCGCATCCGCGCGCAAGGCGACCCTCTCTGAACAGCCGCGCGAAAGCTTCCACAGCGATCTTGCCGTGAACATCGGAGGGGCGCTTGTCGCCGCTCAGGCGGTCGCCCCGAAGATGGAGGAGCAGAGGTCCGGCGCGATCCTGTTGACGGGAGGTGGCTTCGCACTCGCTCCCAGCCCGGACTATCTCTCGATCAGCATCGGCAAGGCCGGGATTCGCGCTTTGGCTCATGGACTTTTCGAGCCGTTCCGAGAAAAGGGAATTCACGTCGCGACGGTGACTGTTTGCACCTTTGTTTCCCCCGACTCACAGGAGGCCTCGTCGGTGGCCGAACACTTCTGGCGGCTGTACAGCCAGCCGAAGGACTCCTGGACCGTCGAAGCGAGCTACCCTCCTGCGATCGCATGACCAGGGAATTGGCTACCCGGGTTGCTCCTCGCAGGCGTTAACAGCAATCGCTCTACAGGTACGGCAATCGCTCTGGCGCAGCCCCAGCTCCGATCCGCTAGACCATCACGGTGCCCCATGCACGACGGACGGAGACAACGATGACCTGGAACACTCATGTCGCCCTCCTTGCTATCGCACCGCGGCGGAGGGCCATAGCCACCGCACTCGTGTACGGACTTTCGCTGGCCGTTCGCTTCACCTCAGCAACCGGCGAGCAGGTCGAAATTCCTGCGCAATCCGTGCAAATGACCAATCCGCTGATGTCCATCATGACCGGAGGTGGCGCTCGGCTTCCTTACGCCGACCGGGACCCGAACACTGCCCAGCCGATCTCCTTTCGCCACGGCTGGTCGCTGCCGTTGTCGTCGATGCCGGGCTGCCAGGCCCGTTGAGAACTAGCAATTTCGCTTCACGTCTTCGCGTCGTTGTCGAATGCAAGAAGCTCTCCCGGACGGAGAGCGGCCGTGATGACGCGCGTGAGCCCGGGAGGTTCAAACAGAGGAGTTGATCACGTGCGATTAGTTATCATTGGCGCCGGCTTCGCCGGAATGTACGCTGCACTTTCGTCCGCTCGTCTGCGCGACATCCACGGCGTTTTGCCAGAGGAACTCGAAATCGCCCTGGTTGCTCCGGAGCCGACGCTGGTGGTTCGCCCGCGACTCTACGAGCCGAAGCCCGAGACACTGACGGCGCCGCTGCTTGACGTCCTCAAGGCCATTGACGTCGTCTACGTGCAAGGCAGCGCCGAAACGGTCGACACCAAGTCCCGCATGGTGCAGATCGCTACCGCCAAGGGCACCCGGAAGACACTCTCCTACGACCGCCTCGTCGTGGCCACCGGCAGCCGGCTGTTCCGTCCGAATATCCCCGGCCTTGCCGAGCACGGCTTTTCCGTGGACTCGCTGAATGATGCGGTTGCCCTCGACAAGCATCTGCACAGCCTCCCCGGCCGGCCGGCCGTGAACGGGCGTGACACGGTCGTCGTCACCGGCGGTGGCTTCACCGGCATCGAGACGGCAACCGAAATGCCGAAGCGGCTTCGCGAGATTTTCGGCAAGAATGCCAAGCCCCGCGTCATCATTGTCGAACGGAACACCGTGATCGCACCCGATATGGGCGAAGCCCCGCGCCCCATCATCGAGGATGCGCTGCGCAAGCTCGGCGTGGAGACGAGGCTGGGTGCCTGCGTCGCCTCGCTCGACGAATCCGGCGTCACGCTGGTCAGCGGCGAGCACATCGAAACCGAGACCGTGATCTGGGCGGCGGGCATTCGCGCCGCGCCGTTAACGCAGCAGATTGCTGCCGAACGCGACAAATTTGGCCGGTTGCTGGTCGACCGCGACCTGCGTGTGCCAGGAGTGACTGGCGTGTTCGCAACCGGTGACGCCGCCCGCGCCGCATGTGACGATGTTGGCAACTACGCGCTGATGTCATGCCAGCACGCCACGCGAATGGGCGCCTTTGCCGGCAATAACGCTGCGGCGGAACTGTTGGGTGTTCCGACCAGGCCCTACCATCAGAAGGGTTACGTCACCTGCCTCGACCTCGGCGAAGCCGGCGCGCTGTTCACGCGTGGCTGGGGGCGCGAGGTGGCGATGGTCGGCGACGTCGCCAAGAAGACCAAGCAGGAGATCAACACCGTCTGGATCTACCCGCCGCGCGCCCAGCGTGCCGCCGCTCTGGCCTCGGCAGATCCGGAGCATGTGACTGATGTGACTGGCTTCTTCTGAGCCCTTCGCGCGAACCGGGCCACGGAAGCGCGGCCCGTTCAGATAGGCATCGGCGGTCATAATCGGAGGACGTCATGACGCATCTCAGCACGAAAAGAATGATCGGACTGTGGCTCTGCCTCGGCTCCGTCGCGGTCGTGGCCGGCGGATGGGCCTATGCCAATTCAAGCGAGACTTCGACCGACAACGCCTACATCCGAGGCGACGTTACCTCGCTCGCTCCAAAGGTTTTGGGCTACGTCACCGCCGTGGAAGTGCAGGACAACCAGAGCGTCCGCGCGGGTGACGTTCTGTTCCGGATCGACGATCGGGACTACCGCGCGCGGCTCGCGCAGGCGGTAGCCAATGTCGACGCCGCGGAAGCCCGTCTCACCAATGTGGATGCTGAGATCCAGCTTCAGCATGCCCTTATCCGGCAGGCTGAAGCGCAAAAGCGTTCGAGCGCGGCCGAGATGAATCTGGCCACCAAGGCCTCCGATCGTCGCCGCGAACTCATCCGCACCAATGCCGTCAGCCAGGCCCAGGTCGATGAAAGCGACGCGGCGCTGTCGAAAGCAGAGGCGGCCGTCGCCGCGGCGGTGGCAACAATTGAGGCCCAGAAGCAGCGCATCGCCGTCCTCGCCAGCCAGCGCGAAGCCGCCGTGGCTGCGGTGGCGCAGGCAGAGGCCGCTCGCGATCTTGCGCAAATCGATCTCGACAACACCATCGTGCATGCACCGGTCGACGGCGTCATCGGCAACCGGCAGGTCCGCATCGGCCGCCTTGTCGCTCCGGGCGCCTCGTTGCTCGATATCGTTCCGGTCAGGGATGTGTGGGTCGTGGCGAATTTCAAGGAGACCCAGGTCGAGCATATCCGGCCCGGCCAGCGCGTCCGCATCATCGTCGACGGCTACAGCCACACGACGCTTGACGGCGTGGTGGACAGCTTTGCGCCCGGCAGCGGCTCCGCCTTCAGCATGCTCCCTGCCGACAATGCAACGGGAAACTTCGTTCGCGTCGTTCAGCGCGTGCCAGTGAAGATCCGCTTCACCAACAATCCTTTGCCCGGCCGGCTTGTACCGGGCCTGTCGGCGCGCGTCGACATCGATCGGGAGAGTGGCTCATGAGCGCGGTCATCGCCTTTGCGCCGCGCGCCGAGCGATCTGCGGCAGGAGCCCTGTTCGTCGCAGGCATCGTGCTGGCCACGCTGACGGAGGCGATCGCAGGCACCGTCCTGTCGCTCGGGCGCGGCTACATCATCGGCGACACCCATGTAACGCCCGATGAGTTTGCCTGGCTCGACGTCGGATACACCGCGCTGAAACTGATCGCCTTCATGACCGCTCCCTCGCTGATGAACCGTGTCGATCCGCGCCGCCTGATCATCGGCTCAACGCTGATCATGGGCGCCACTTGCGGCATTACCATCGTCACACCCCGGCTCGACCTGCTGATCGCGCTCCGCATCGTGCAGGGCTTCTCCGGCGGCATCCTGCTGGTCGCAGGCCAGGCGATGATCTTTCACGCCTATCCGCGATCCCACCAACCACTCCTGCAAGCCTTGTTTGCGATGGGATCCGTCGTCGCTCCCGCGACGATCGCTCCTGCCTTGCAAGGATGGTTGATCGATGCCCGGTCCTGGACGTGGATTTTCTTCAGCGTTGTCCCGGTGGCGCTGGCGGCTGCCGGCCTGCTGTTGATCGCTGACAACCCGAAGCCCGTTGCGCAGGTGCGCCGCCCGTTTGACTGGATCGGGCTGACACTGATCTCAGTCGCACTCTTCTGCTTCACTTATGTCCTCAACCAGGGCAGCCGATGGGACTGGTTCGCCGAACCCGGCATCCTCTGGCTGACCGTGATCGGCGCAGCCGCT
This sequence comes from Bradyrhizobium sp. UFLA05-125, assembly GCF_059803515.1. Classification (NCBI taxonomy): domain Bacteria; kingdom Pseudomonadati; phylum Pseudomonadota; class Alphaproteobacteria; order Hyphomicrobiales; family Nitrobacteraceae; genus Bradyrhizobium; species Bradyrhizobium sp. UFLA05-125. The sequence continues at coordinate 35,562 of NZ_JBANBJ010000022.1, forward strand.
CTGTTGGCATTTCTTGGCCAGCAAGTGCTGATCAGGGGCCGCGGCTTGCTCGACTTCACCCTGTTCGGTTGCGAAGATTTTTGCTTCGCCTTCGTCGTCAGTCTTGTCGCTGGCGCCGCATTGTTCGGCAGCGCATTCCTGATCCCGTCTTTTGCCGTATCCGTTCTCGCCTTCAGGCCGACCGACGCCGGGCTTCTCTTGCTGCCAAGCGGCGCGTTCTTCGTTGTCACCCTCCTGGCCGCCGCACTTCTGATGCAGGTTCGTCGCGTTCCTCCGATCGCCACGGTTCCCTTCGGCATCCTGATGATCATGGTGGCGATGTGGATGTTGTCCGGCTCGACCAGTGAAAGCGGCGCGCACGACATGATGGCCGCCATCCTGTTGCGGGGCCTCGGCCTTGGCTGCCTATTCCTGTCGATCACCCTGATCGCATTCGGTGACCTCAACGAACGCAACCGCGCGGCCGGCATCGGTCTCTTCAATACGGGGAGATTGCTTGGCGGTCTCGTTGGCGTCGCTGGCCTAGAGACGTTGATCGAGCACAACGTCGCCGCCAATTTGACCGTGCTCGGCGCCAACGTCATATCAGGCGTTCCTGCCGTCGGCGAGCGGCTGACCGCGACGGCGGCGATGCTCGCCACAAGAGGAATGGACGCGATGGCCGGCCGGGCCGCCATCAGTCTCCTGGACCGGACGGTGATCGATCAGTCCACCGTGATCGCCTTTGACACGGCGTTCAATGCGGTCGCTCTGCTCTTTGTATTCGCCGCACCCGTGCTGGTTACGATCAAGATCGGCCTGCACCGGTATATGCACCCTGCGCAGTCACCTCGGGCCGAGGAGCCGCAGATCACCGGCATCGCGATCTCAGTCGACGGCGGCCGGACCGCGCTGCGCCCCGAAGCCAATCAGCCATCCGTCACAAAAACGGAGACGTCTTCTGAAGTTCAGCGGATACGTGGCAGATCTGGCGCGGTGCACCCGGTTGCAAAGGCCGGGGTCATGCGGGCAACCCCGCGTTCCGAAGCCCTTCCAACATAAGCGTCGCGTTTGTTTGGCCACCCCGGGCGATCCAAGCCGATATCGTGAAGTCGGGATCGACCTCAAGCAAATGCGCTGCCGCCTCGCGAGCTTCAGCGTCACGTCCGAGATGGGCTAAAGCGGACGCGAGGCAGCAGTAAGCCCCCGAAAAGGAGGGCAACTGACGAAGGGCTTTTTTCCCCGCGGCGATAGCCTCGTCAAAGCGACGAAGCTCAATCAGGGCCTGCCCCATACCAGCAAGCATCAGGTGCAGCCGCGGGTCTACCGGGCTCATGCGAATGGCCCGTTCAAAGCTGGGAATCGCTTCCTCGGGCAACCCTGCAATTCTATAGACCTGGCCTCTGCAGCTCCATGCCACAAATGAATTTGGGTTGAGCTCGACCGCCCGGTCAGCCATTTCAATTTCACTTTCACGATCGCCGACCATGTAAGCCGATGTCACCGCAGCCACTGCTATCGCATCCGGATCATCATCGTTGATGCTCAATGCCAAGCGAAGAAGCCGAATTGCCTCCTCCCTGTCGAATTGAGGATCGACCGCATAGCCCAAAAGGACGTTTTGCATGTGACCGGCACCTGCGAGGGCAGCGGCCAGGCCGAACCCTGGGTCCAACGCCAAAGCGCGATGAGCCAGCCTTATCGCCTCTGCCAACCCTTCGCGGGTCGTCAGGTAAAACTGCGACATCGCGCGCAGAAAAAAATCGTAGGCGGTGAGGTTCTCCGGTCGCCGCCGGGTGGCCATAGCAATTTCTGTCTGCAGCAATCTTGGTTGAATGGCCGAGACAACCGCGACGGTGACTTCGTCCTGCAGAGCGAAAATATCGGTCAGGTCACGCTCGAACCTGTCCGCCCATAGGTGCGCGCCCGTCACAGCATCAATCAACTGGCCTGTGATACGAACCCTTTCTGCCGCCTTGCGTACCGACCCCTCAAGGGTGTAGCGCACGCCGAGCCTGCGTCCGACCTCCTTTATATCGACGGCTTGGCCCTTGAAGGTGAAGCTCGAATTGCGGGCGATTACGAACAACCATTTGAAACGCGACAGCGCGGTGATGATTTCCTCGACCATCCCATCGGCAAAATACTCCTGCTCGGGATCGCCGCTCATGTTCTCGAACGGCAGCACGGCGATGGAGGGCTTATCTGGTATCGGAGGCGGGGTCTCGGCCTCGACATTCGGCGCACCCACCTCATAGGCCCTGATCGGCTCTTGGATGTTCTTCACCTGCTGAACACCAAGGTCCACAAAGGTCATCGGCAGGACCTTGCGCACCTGTTCATATGTCGCACCGGAGATGCACGCGCCTCCGGGCTTGGCAATGGACTGCATGCGAGCGGCGATGTTCACGCCGTCCCCAAATAAGTCGCCAGCCCGGACCATCACGTCGCCAATATGAACCCCCATGCGGAAGGCGATGCGGCTACCAGGCGAGAGGCTGGCGTTAGCCTCGGCTAAGGCGACCTGCGCATCCACGGCACACTGGACGGCGTCCACCGCACTGCGAAACTCGGCGAGCACACTGTCACCCGCCGTGTTGGCTATGCGGCCCCTGTGCTCCCCAATGAGCCTATCGAGGATCGCGCGGCGCTCAGTGAGACCCTTGAGCGTCCCGACCTCATCGACACCCATGAGCCGGCTGTAGCCCTCCACGTCTGCCGCGAAGACAGCCACAAGCCTCCTGGTGACGTCCGAAAGGTCTGACATACGGGGCCCCAATGCCACCTGTAGAGGCCAGTCTGTGGTGGCGAACGCACGTCCGTCAAGCGGCCGTAGTCATCCAAGCGTGCGACATATGCTTGCCCTCGGTGGGTGCGGCGCGCCTCACAGACAGTCGTTTCGGTCACAATCGGACGGCATATCCGCTTGCCCGCTTGGCGGAGGTGCATGCGATAGCAGCAATCGCTCTATAGTGACGGCAATCGCTCTGGCGCAGTCGCAGGTCAAGTTCGATAGACCATCACAGTGACAGACCAGCAATGAGCGTGTCACCGGTCTCTGAACACCTCACCAGCATTGACCACGCTTCCCACGCGGGAAGCGCGGCCCGCGATCAAGCGCGAAGGTCGAACGCAGGAGTTTTCAAGATGAATGAGATGATCCGCAACACTCAGGAGGAGACAAACATGAGCCTGGACTACACCTCGAACTCCGTTAGACCGAGGCCCGACGAGTTGGTTCCGTCGCGGTATGCGCTGCAGATCGGCGACATCGACGTGCTGGTGGTCAGCGATGGCGTATTAACGTTGCCAGGCGCGATGTTGGCGCACAACGCCGACCCGGCCACCCGGGCGGCTTGGCTAAAGGACAATTTCCTCCCGCCGGACGCGTTCGATTGGGCGCTGAACGTGGTCGTGGTGCGCAGCGGCGGCCGGACCATCCTCGTCGACGCCGGGATGGGGGTGGAGTTCCCATTGCCGAAGGCCGGACAGTTGGTCCACCGATTGGAGGCCGCCGGCATCGATCTTTCGTCCGTGACCGACGTGGTGCTGACCCACATGCATATGGACCATGTCGGCGGGCTGCTCGTCGAAGGCGTGAAGGAGAGGCTGCGTCCGGACCTGCGGATCCACGTGGCGGCCGCCGAGGTCAAGTTCTGGGAGGCGCCCGATTTCTCCCGCGTCTCCATGCCGGAAGGTTTCCCGGATGCGCTTCGGCAATCGGCCAAGCGGTTCTTGAAGGAGTACCGCAGTAAGTTTCGGACGTTCGAGGACGAGTGCGAGGTGGCGCCGGGGGTCAAAGTCTGTCGCACCGGCGGCCACACCCCCGGGCACAGCGTGGTCCGCGTGGCGTCCGGCGGCGACCGGCTGACATTCGCCGGCGACCTCGTGTTCACGGTCGGGTTCGAACACCCCGACTGGCACAACGGCTTCGAACACGACCCCGAGGAGGCGGCCCGCGCCCGAGTCCGTCTTTTGCGGGAGCTGGCTGCGAACCGCGAACTGCTGGTGGCCACTCATATGCCGTTCCCGTCCGTCGGCCATGTGGCGGTCGCCGGTGACGCCTTTCGTTGGGTCCCGGCCATCTGGGACTACTGACCGCTCGCTGGGTCAGGGCAGCAACACAGAAATCAAGCGTCTCGTGACAACGGAGAATCAAACATGAAGATCGTCGTGATCGGCGGCACTGGCCTGATCGGCTCGAAGACCGTCGCCATTCTGCGCCGGGGCGGCCACGAGGTTGTGGCCGCCTCGCCTCAAAGCGGTGTCAACACCATCACCGGCGAGGGGCTCAAGCAGGCCATGGCGGGCACACAGGTGGTGATCGACCTCGCCAATTCGCCTTCATTCGAAGACAAGGCGGTGCTGGAGTTCTTCGAGACCTCGGGCCGCAACCTGCTCGCGGCGGAGGTCGCAGCGAATGTCCGGCACCATGTTGCACTATCGATCGTCGCCACCGACCGGACAGACAATGGCTATTTCCGCGCCAAGGTCGCCCAGGAGAAACTGATCAAGTCATCCGGCGTCCCATACACGATCGTCCGCGCGACCCAGTTCCTGGAATTTCTCCGCGGCATCGCCGATTCAAGTTCGGATGGAAACAAAGTCAGGCTCCCGCCGATCTTGTTCCAGCCGATCGCGGCGGATGACGTTGCTGCCAATGTTGCCGACGTGGCACTCGCGCCGCCGCGAAGCGGCATCGTGGAGATCGCCGGCCCGGAGCGCGCACCGTTCAACAAAATCATTGCCCGCTACCTGAAGGCGGTTGGCGACCCGCGCGAGGTCGTGAGCGATCCCGAGGCCCGATACTGGGGCGGCCGGGTCGACGAGCACTCGCTGGTGCCATTGGGCGAGGCACGCCTCGGCCGCATCGGTTTGGACGAATGGATCCGCCGCTCACAGGCAGCGGCCTGATCCCGCATCGCAAGTAGGCCCGCTCTGTTACGAGCGGGCCTCGAACAACGAAAGAAAGAGGCGACTATGACAAACAAACTCGCTGCGTTGGCTCTGCTGTGCTTCATGACCGGCACGGCGGTGGCTGAGGAGCCTAAGGTCACGCCACTCATGTCCAAGGATCTTCCGGAAAGCCCCGGCAGGGAAGCACTGATGATCACGGTCGAGCATGCGCCCGGCGGATCGAGCGCCATTCACCGGCACAATGCCCATGCGTTTGTCTACGTGCTGGAGGGCTCCGTCGTGATGCAAGTGAAGGGCGGACAACCGGTGACATTGACACCAGGACAGAGCTTCTACGAAGGTCCAAACGACGTTCATGTCGTCGACCGGAACGCAAGCGATACAAAGCCAGCGAAATTCCTGGTGGTCTTGATCAAGAACAAGGGCGCGCCGGCGCTCGTGCCCGCACAGTAGTTGTTACAACCAAAGCACATGAAGCCAGCGGCAAATTGATAGATGTTTGCTGCGATGCATGAGCGCGCGGCGGTCGGGAGCCCGCCCAGCTCATTGACCTTCATCACGGCAGGCCGCCGAGCTCCGGCGACTGCCAGAACCATGTGCTCTGCTTCGGAGACTTGTCATGATATTGGGTATGAGCTTGGCGATGTTCACGATGGTCCATGTGATCATCAGCCTGATTGCCATCGTGGCGGGCCTGATCGTGATGTTCGGGATGCTCGGCTCGAAGCGGATGCCGGGTCTCACCGCGATCTTCCTTGCATTCACCATCCTGACGAGCGCTTCGGGGTTTCTGATTCCACCGTTGCTGTTCGAAAAGCTGTTGCCGTCCCATATGATCGGCATTCTCTCGCTGGTTCTGCTGGCGATCGCCTGCTTTGCGCTTTACGGCATGAAGCTCGCCGGCTCCTGGCGCTGGATTTACGCGCTGACCGCGCTGGTCTCGCTTTATCTCAACGTATTCGTGCTGGTGATCCAGTCCTTCCTGAAAGTGCCGGCGCTGCATGCGCTGTCGCCAAGCGTGCCCCCAGCCGAGTTGCCGTTCACCGTCGTCCAGGGCGTCGTGTTGGCATTCTTCGTCGTCGCGATCGTCAGCGTGATCCGACGATACTGGCTGATGTCGGCACACGCTTGACTTAGGGTTGATGCATCCCTCTCCGTCGGAGAGACTCGAAGTGACGCAAGCCCATCAATTCGCAATACTATATCCATTGATCGCCGGTGCAGGCGCGGTCGGATGTACGATTTTCATCCATGCGCTGACTTTGGTCGCGTCGATAAACCTCTTTCGTCACGAGAGGAAGCTCGGACGCACGGGCTCAGGCGCTTTGGTCGACCTCTCGATCGTTGCGCTAGTGATCTCATTTGCGTTTGTAGCACATCTGATCGCGATAGCTTTATGGGCTGCCCTGCTTCTCTTCTGTGGAGAATTTCAGGAGGTTGGAGCCGCGTATTACCACTCGGCGGTCAACTACACGACATTGGGTTATGGGGATCTGCTGCTTACTCCGACATGGCGATTGCTGGGTCCGCTCGAGGCAACGAACGGAGTGCTCATGTTCGGGGTTTCGGCCGCAATGGTGTTTGCTGTCATACAGCGTCTGGTTTTGGCCCGGTTTGAGGACCTCAGGTAGGTGCGGTTGTCCGCGCGCTTTGAGGCTTCATCATCAATTTTCCTCGTTCGGCGCGCTCGGTGATACTTGCGCCATCAACACGGCACGGCTCTATGGCCGTGCCAAATGGCCGAGGCCGAATTGCGATGGATGGCCGATCTGTCCGGCTTACGGCTTGACGTAGGTCCAGCCCTTCTCCTGCAACTCCATCACGCGCACCACGCCTGACTTCACGACCTCGGCCTGCCGAACGATCGGTATGTTCTTGTTTTCGACCTTCTGCATTTTCTCCTGGGTGTTGCCGCAGGCCTTGAACGAAACCTCGGGGGTGCTCAGGGCCATCTCCTCGATGCGCGCCTTTACCGGCGAGGTGTCTTCACGCAACATGTTCAGGCCGGGCCCAAACGTGACCACCTCGATCTTCACTTTCTCGCCAGAGTCCTTGTAATACTGAGCCACGTTCGTTGCGTTGTTGAGCGCGAGATTCATCGCGGCGGCGTCGTTGGTATTCACCTGCAGGATCAGGTGATGTTCTTTCTTCGTTGCGGAGGGATCGTCCATACGCGCAAGCGCGGATCGCGTCCGCGTCGACGTCGTTCGCTTGGCTATGTGGTGCCTCGCGTGGCTCGCCTTATGCACGACGGGTTGCCCGTCTGTCGGCGTCCAGTAGTTTCCGCCCTGCTCGGCGGCCGCAAACGACGCGGACACCAGAATGGCGATCGCTCCCATCGCGACCGCTTTTGCAACGTGATGAAACTCGATCATTTTGCGTCTCCATCGAACAAAATCAATCTGCATACCATCAACGGTTCGGTGTCGCGATGGCGAGCGGCCATTTGCACGCCGCGGCCATCTTCGCGCGCACCGCGTCTATCCCGGCGAGGGAGAACGTTCCGTCATGGGCGGTCCCGCCCCGAGGGGAGAGGAGAACAATGAGGTCGCCGCCATCCGGAAGCGACTGCAGCAGGCGAACAACGTCCCCGGCGAAGGCAACGCCAGGACCGAATGCCGGCACGGCGGCAGCCACCTGCACCGCCGGGCGATCGTTCACGCGATAGGAAATTGTATCATCACCGCCCTCGCGGGAGATGCCGGAGCCCGCGAGCGCCAGCTCCGTCCGGCCGGCGCGACAGCGTATCGATAACTGCATCGCCAATTCGTCGGTCGCGCTGCGTGACGATGTGGTAGCGGTTGCGATCGGTGAGTAATCTACGGGTGAGGTGGTCTGGCTGACGATCCAGTCGTCTTCGCGTGTCTGGCGTTGCTGTGGTTGGGCGGTTCGCGTCAATTTATCCAGACATCCCAGACGATCCGCGTGTTCCTTCTGAAGGCAGGAACGGAGCTGCGCGGTCTGATCCTGGGCTAACGCAACACCGCCTGTAGCCCCGAGTGCGATAAGCAGAATCGCGGCGCGTTTCATTGTGATGCACGTGTTGTGCGGAGTTGACGATCCAGCCACGCCTGCGCAGCAGGGACGCGCGTGAGACCCGGAACCGTCGCAGCGAGGTTGATGGATTTCCACTTTGGATCAAAACCCGGACCCTGCAATCTGTCGATCCGGGAGAATAAATGGTCGATGAAGCGCGCGACGCGCTCGGAACGGTTCGAGTTGGCCGGCCAGTTGAAGGCGACCAGAGCGGTCGGCACGGCGATCGTCGAAACCCGTTCGCCCTGCTTGATCAAATTAGGATAGTCGGTGCTATCGAGGGTGGCGGGAAGATAGTAATCCTCGAACTTGCTCTCGTATGGGACGGGCAGGAACTTGAAGCCTGGCTCCCAACGGCCCTTCACGAAAGCATCCACCGGCTTCGATGTAATGAAGACGACGGCTGACATCTCGCCTTTGCGCATCTGCTCGAGCGCGATCTGGTGTGGAATGAACGTCTTTTCCACGTCGATGTTGAGGCGGCTGAAGATCAGCGGCCCCGAATAGGCCGCTGCGGTGCCCTGCGTATTGAAATTGACCTTCTTGCCGGCGAGATCGTTCAAGCTCCGAATCTCCGGTCGAACGAGGATCTGCAGCTCGGACGGAAACAGATTCAGGACATAGGCAATTCGTCGCTGGATGTCCGGAACCTGGCTCTTGTATTCCTCGAGCGCGTCGGAATTGATGATCGCCGCATCGATGCCGCGCAAATAGAGCAGGGAATTCACGTTTTCCGTGGCCCCGCGGGTGACGACCGGAAGAACGTGCAGGTTATCCCCATCATCGACCACACGGGCGATCTCTGCCGCCAGACGGATCGGCGCGCCCTCGAGCAGACCTCCGGCCAGGCCTACCGTCCAGGCGTTCATGGAGATCACCTCAGGCTTTGCCTGCGGAGGCTCGGGCCGTGACAGGCGAACCTTGTGAGGCTTGTTTTGCGGCTGCGCATCAGCCCCAGGCTGAATGGCCAGGAGGAACGGTGTGAGTGCCGCGAGCAAGAGCAGCAGCCGACGCAATCCTAAAAACCTTTTCATCAACCAGCTCCTCTAAAAATGCTTGTATCAGTATCGGCACTTTCAATGCTCAATCGCGCATGGTCGGCTTGGAGAAGCGCCGAACAAGACGGTGCTACCGACGCAACGCCTCGAGTCGCGCCTTGGCTTCCTTGATGCCTCCAGCTTCGGCCTGCGCATAAAGACTTTGCGCTTTAGTGGGATCGCCTTTCGTTCCATATGTTCCGAAATTTGGAAGGACCAGCGGATCGTAGGTTTCCGCGAGCGCGAAGCTTGCTTGCGCACTGCCCATCTCAGCGGCGCGCTCGAGCACGATCCGTGCCGCGCCGATGTTTCCCTGTCCGAGCAATGCGCTCGCGCGCGCGACCAGTTTCGCCGCTTGCACCGTTGCGTTAGGATTGACCTGGGCATCGCCCTGGCTGCGCGCCGCTATGGCCTTATCTTGGACTGGCTTGTCTCTGACCGGTTTGTCTTGGACCGACTTATCTTGGACCGACTTGTCTTGGACGGGGCGGCTCTGGATTGGCCGTGCCGGCTCTGACGGCGGCTCCTCGCGCACGGCCTTGGCGGCGGCAGCCAGCGGCGGAGACGCAGCCGAGGAAATTTTCGACACAAGTGCGTCGTTGCCTTGACGCGCCGACGCGAGTTCCTTTTCCAGTCCCGTGGCGCGCTCGTGCTCACGCTGCAACAGGCTGCGTAGCTCGGCCGAGTCTCGCTCTCCGGCCTGCTTCATCCGTGCGACTTCCTCGCTCGCTTTGGATGCGCGCTTGGTCTCCGCGTCGAGATCGCGGTTTGCCTTCGCGAGATCCCGGGCCAGCTGCTCAGTTCGCTCGCGCTCTCGTTGCTGCGATTGCCCCAAGTCGGCGGTCTTGCTCGCCTCCGCTTGTTTGAGCTGCGTCGCTTCCTCGCTGGCTTTGGCCGCTTGAGCCTCGTACGCGTAGATCTTGCTGCGTGCCATCGAGAGATCCTGCGCCAACGCATCGGCTCTCTCGTGCTCCTTCTGAACCGATTGTCTCTTCTCCTCGGCGCCAGCTTTTGCGGCCTGCGTCAGCCTGCCGACTTCGTCGCCCGCCTTTGCCGCTAGCGCCGTCTGCGCATCGATATCTCGTCGCGCGACCGCAAGCGCCTGCTCGAGCTGACCGGCCCGATCCCGCTCCTTTTGCAGGGATTTCTGCAACTCTACGGAGTGATCCTCCGCGGCCCGCTTCAGCTGGGTGACCTCGGCGCCCGCCTTTGCCGCAAGCGCTGTTTGCGCGTCGACGTCGCGTGTCGCCACCGCCAGCGCCTGCTCGAGTTGACCGACCCGATCCCGCTCTTGCTTCAGGGATTTCTGCAACTCCGCGGCGTTGCCTTCGGCGGCTTGCTTCAGTTTGGCGGTCTCATCGCTCGCCTTTGTCGCGCGTGCCGTCTGAGTCTCGACATCGCGTCGCGCGGCCGCAAGCGCCTGTTCAAGCTGGCCGGTCCGGTCCCGCTCCTGTTGCAGGGATTTCTGCATCTCCGTGGAGCCACCCTTCGCCGCCTGCTTCAGTTCGGTGACCTCATCGCTCGCCTTTGTCGCGCGTGCCGTCTGAGTCTCGACATCGCGTCGCGCGGCAGCAAGCGCCTGTTCAAGCTGGCCGGTCCGGTCCCGCTCCTGTTGCAGGGATTTCTGCATTTCCGTGGAGCCACCCTTCGCCGCCTGCTTCAGTTCAGTGACCTCATTGCTCGCCTTTGCCGCGAGCGCCGTCTGAGTCTCGACATCGCGTCGCGCGGCAGCAAGCGCCTGCTCCAGCTGGCCGGTCCGGTCCCGCTCCTGTTGCAGGGATTTCTGCATGTCCGTGGAGCCACCCTTCGCCGCCTGCTTCAGTTCGGTGACCTCATCGCTCGCCTTTGTCGCGAGCGCCGTCTGAGTCTCGACATCGCGTCGCGCGGCGGCAAGCGCCTGCTCCAGCTGGCCGGTCCGGTCCCGCTCCTGTTGCAGGGATTTCTGCAACTCCATGGAGCCACCCTTCGCCGCCTGCTTCAGCTCGGTGACGTCATCGCTCGCCTTAGTCGCGAGCGCCGTCTGAGTCTCGACATCGCGTCGCGCGGCCGCGAGCGCCTGCTCCAGCTGGTTGGTCCGGTCCCGCTCCTGTTGCAGGGATTTCTGCAACTCAATGGAGCCGCCCGTCGCCGCCTGCTTCAGCTCGGTGACCTCGTTGCTCGCCTTTGCTGCGAGCGCTGTCTGAGTCTCGAGATCGCGTTGCGCGGCCGCAAGCGCCTGCTCCAGCTGTTCGGCGCGGTCGTGCTCCTGTTCGAAGTGCTGCAGCAGCTCGATATCGCGTCGCGCGAGGGTGAGGTCACGGAGCAGCGACTCCGGTCCGCGAAGTTCCAATTCGGGAGGCTGCTCGAGTCCTCCTTTATCGATCGTCGTTGCTTGCGCGACCTGCATGGATTTGTCAGTGTCGTCGCGGTGCAGCGGCGACGCCACAAACTCAATACGACCCGCCATTCTGCGAAAATCGAGATTGTCGGAAGCCGTTCCGTATCTTGCGTCCGCCTGGTGCCGCGCTCGATCGGGGGACGCATGCGTGTCCAACGTGCCCCCAATCAAGAGCACAGCGGCCGTCATCCACGGGAGCGTGGATCGTCCCAGCGTAGGCAGGTAACCCTGCGGCCCATTTGCAATGATCCGTCGCATGGTAATGTGCTTGTTACAGATGTGTCATTATGCGCACGGCCTGTGAGCGAATCCTATAACTCGCATGGAGGACCTGCTTACCCCTTTCTGGTTAGAGTGGTGGACAATCAACGGAGACGTGAGGCGCTCAAGGTTTGCGACGAGTGGTTTCGTGATTTGAGCTCGGGGTCTTCGCAGGCCTCGCGCCGAGATCCGCCATCGAATGGCTCCTTGCGATCGACGTCGCCGAGCTTTGCCGGGAAGGCTTGTGGCCGTTCGCTTCCTTTCTCCCGTGCAGCTATTAGTCGATACGCTGCTTGCGGCGGGGCAAACTGACGAAAAAGAGGTAATGCGCCCGCTTTGGTGTGACGGTGCCCTCATATGTTATCGTATGCTGAATTTGCTCCGATCCGTTGGATTGGCCCGGCTCGGCGGGAGCGGGCGAGGAGCACCAGAATTGTTCACTGCGAGCAAGGCCGAAATGCCACCAAAACGCCTCCTCAGGACTGCCGCTTGGGCTTCCTTGTTTTTTATTGCCTACGCCACCCTGTCTCCTCTTCGAGATAGGCCAACTTTGCTGATCTCCGCGAATGTTGAACATGTCGCGGCGTTCATGGTTTTCGGCGCGCTCTTCTGCCTGGCTTATCCACGACGCATCCCTGCCGTCCTGATCTTTGTACTCGCCACCGCTGTCTCGCTTGAAGTTCTGCAGTTGCTTACGCCGGATCGCCACGCGCGAGTCCTTGATGGAGTCCAAAAGATTGCAGGTGGCGTCTTAGGCGTCTTTGCCGGTCGCGCTATTCTGTATCTCGAGCGAGCCCGTTCTTGGCCCGATCCGTAACGCGTGTCCTTATTGCGTCATTTGGCGTGTACTATTCGCCTTTGTGCGATTGAGCAGCGGCGCGTTCGATGTCAATTTTGAGCAATTGAGAACGGCGGGACTTTCTACGCCCCTGGCCTTAGATGGGCAGGAGCACGAATTCCGAATACAGCCTGTCGAGGTCGCCGGCCGGGAGCAGCGGGGAACGGTAGCAGGTTTGCATCGGGAGCAGCAGGCCCCGTGGGCGGACCGGAAAGAGCCGCGCCTCGGCAACGAGCGCCGCGGTCCGTTGCCGGCGCAGGATCGCCAGCTTGACACGTTCGAGATGCCGCGCCAGCAGCTCGGGGGCACTGCAATACAGAATGTCTGAATACGGGATCCGCGCTGGCAGAGCCCGTCGCCGTCGCTTCGAAGCGAGACGGCGCTTCACCACCAAATAGGCATGGTCGGGCCCGTCGCTGACGGTGAGCTGGAGGCAATCATATCGCGCATGATCGTCAAAGATCTGTCGTTGCTCGCGGGTCAGCCGCTCGCGGACCGCGGCCTGATCGAAGCTGATGACCGGCCGGGTCGACCCGAACAGCGTCTCGGGCTGTAGTAATGGCGGCATGACGATCCTGTGCGCGCCCAACGGCATGAAATCTTGCGCCGCGAGGACAGCCCAGGAGGTCGGCGAGGGGGTGAAGGCCGTGTAGGTGATGCTCTCGTCCTCTAGCACCGCAGCCAGCAGTGCCATGCCCCAGCCGCGGTACTTCGGGTGCACGGACCAGGAGGAGACGTTGCAGACCAGGGCTGCCTCGCCGTTTACCTGTCGCGGGGCGGCTATGGTGGCGATGAAGCCGACGATTGCGTTTCCGTCGAGGAGCACGAAACCGGGCCCATGATCGGACCAGTTGTGGTCGAACAGCTGACGCCAGGTGGCTGCCTTGAGTCCCGACTCGCAAAAGGTTTCCTCGAGGAAGCGGCAGACCGGATCGCGGTCCGCCGGATCCATGGCACGGAGATGCGGGCCCGGCTGACCAGCCTGCTGCGCAGACATGGCCTCCACGCCCATGGACAGAGCCGTGGCCAGGCCTTCGATCGATGGCGCCGACAGCAAGACCGAGAGGGGCAGGGGGTGTCCAGCATAGTCCTCGATCTCGAGCAGAAGGTTCACCAGTGCGAGTGAATCGGCGCCGAAGCCAATGAGACTATCGGACCAGCCGATGTGCGAGACGCCAAGCACGCGCTCGCAAATCGCCTGCAACTCGCGCCGTAGTCGGTCGCCGGCCGGGATTGCCGCACGGCCCAGTGCCGACCTCGGCGGTGCCTTGATGGCTGCGTGAGGCGACCGGAGAACCGGATGCTTGGCGATGACATCGAGGCACTCCGGGTTCTGTAGTGCACTACGGTTTTGTGCAGGCCGGCCATTTACCGCATCGCGCGCCGCAGCCTCGGACCGCTTGCCATTGAAGGTGACGGGCACCGCCGCGACCTGTGCGATGCGCGCCGGCACGAACGCCGGGCTGCCGCAGCGTGCCAGCTCCGAGCGGATGTGCTTCGCCAGCGCGTCGTCGAGAATCAGGCCTCCGCGTAGCACGACAAGGAGAACCATGCGCGAGCCGCCGGGCTCCTCCTTAGCCTGCTGCTCGACCGCCATCGCCTCGAGGATTTCCTCGATGTCACCGAGGATGCGGTAGATCTCCGCGGTGCCGATGCGGATGCCGCGCACATTGAGCACCCCGTCGGAGCGGCCATGCAGCCGCCAACCGCAATGCGGCGTAGTCTCGATCAGGTCGCCGTGCGTCCAGAAGCCGGGGTTCTGGGCAAAATAGGCGGCATGGAAGCGAGTGCCGTCGGCATCGCCATGAAAGCCAAGGGGTCGTGAGGGAAAAGGGTTGGCACAGACCAGCTCACCAATCGGCGCCCTGGGATCGTCAGATGGCGGCAGTGAGCGGACATCGAGGCCGAGGCTGCGGCACTGTGCTTCGCCGCGTTGGACGGGCAAGTTCGGATTCCCAAGTACAAAGCAGCCGATGATGTCGGTGCCGCCCGAGATCGACTGCAGCGGCATCGCCGCCTTCACCTGGTCACGGACCCAGTCGTACTGGCGGGCATACAGGATGGATCCGGTGGAGAGCACCGCTCGCAGGGCGGAAAAGTCGTACACACGGCCCGGGGCGAAGCCAGCGTTCTCGCAAAAATGCAGATAGGCAGGATTGGTGCCGAACACGGTCACGGATTCCTCGGCAACGATCCGCCAGAAGGTGTCCGGCCCTTCGAGCGGCCCATCGTAGAGCACGAGCTCCACGCCGGAGGCGAGTGCCGAGAGCTGCCAGTTCCACATCATCCAGCCGCAGGAGGTCTGGAAGAACAGCTTGTCGCCCCGCCCGAGATCGCAATGCAGCCGGTGCTCCTTCACATGCTCCAGCAGGGTGCCGCCGGCGCCGTGCTGGATGCACTTCGGCGCGCCCGTGGTGCCGGAGGAGAACATCGTGAACAGCGGCTGGTTGAACGGATGACGCAGCCATTCGAAGCTGTCCTCGCTGCCAGCGGCGTCGCGGAGCAGGTCGTCAAGCCGGTGCAGAGGCACAGTCTGCTCGCCGGCGGGAAGTGAGCCGCTATCCAGCGCGATGATTGCGGCGAGGCTCTGCAGGCCGGCTGCAGCACCAGCAACGCGCTCTGCGACGGGGACGCCCTGATCCCAAAGTTCCGCCCGGAGGCAGCCGAACAGCACCACGGGCTCGAGAGGGGCGAACCGCGCGAGGATGGCGGGCACGCCCATGTCGGGTGCGCAGCTGGCGAAGGTCGCGCCAATGGCAGCGGTAGCCAGGGCGGCAATGACTGCTTCGGCGTTGTTGCGTGCGATCGCCGCAACATGGTCACCTGCACGCACACCCAGTCGCTGTAGCGACGTGGCCAGGCGGGCGACGGCGACGCGCAGTTCGCCCCGGGTGAACCGGTCGCGGCTGCCGCCAGCGTGATAGGCCATAAGGGCCGGCTGATCGGGACTGCCGGCGAGGAGGCACTCGGCATAGTTGAGGCGGAGATCCGGGAAGAAGCGGGCGGTCTCGCAGGCATCGCCGACACAGACCGGGTCGAGCGTACCGTCGCGAGGCAGATCGGACCACTCCAGGAAGAGGCGCCAGAAGCTTCGGAACTCTGCCACCGAGAATCGGTCCATCGCAGCATGATCGGGCAGGGATCGCCCGGTCCGGACCTCACACCATCGCCTGAAGGCGGTCAGTTGCGAATGCGCGACAGTCTGGTCATCCGGCCAGAACACCACGTCCTCCGACAGCGACTTGGTCGGCATCCGCAGAGCGGTCAAGACGATTCTCCTTTGCCGTCAAGAGATCTTGTCTGTCGTCAAGAGATCCTGACTCTTCAGACTGCGGCAGTGGTGCCCGGGAATGTCCTCGCTGACAGTATGCGCGGAGCACTCGGTCTTGTTGTATCGGGAGGAATCTCTTATCGCGAGCGGGCGATGTGAAGACGCTATTCCTGACTACTCACGGTAGCAACGGAGCGCCTGGTGGCCTGGCACCATGCGAGTTCAGAACTCCGGACCATCGGCTGGGTGGTTCTGCTTCTCCCGCATTTTCTCCAGACTCGATGCGATTCCTGCAGAAAACGAACGAACGGAAGCCCTCGGGCGGCTAGAGCTTGCTAATCAACTAGGCCTTGGTCTGGTTGTTATCGCAATTGCCTGATGGCGAGCGCCAGTCGATCGCACGTGCATAGACTACGCTTCGCGTCGACTGGACCCGATCGTGCTCGTGCTCGAGGCGTAGCCATTCGATATCACCCCTTGCATGGGCCAGTTCGCTGGAGACTCTCCCCAACGGTGTTGCTGTTCTGGGGGCGCGGCTGCGGCGCTCCTGCGCCGCTGGTCGTCGCTTGGGCAACCTGCATCGAGTTGTCGCTGCCACGCAAGCCAAACGGCAACGTCTCGAACTGGTCAGACCCGAGATTGCGCGCAGTCGTCCATTTCGCGGCGCGTCAACCTTTCACACTATGAACACGAACTGCAAGTGGCGCTTCCATTTGCGCGGACAAGGGATCGTGGGCCCGTTGAGTGGATCGCAGTCGATCCGCACGACAAATTGTCGGCGGAGCTCACCGCGAGATGAACGCGCAAATGCTAAATCGGCCCTAATGTATTGGTGCGCGCGAGCCCCGCCGCCGCTTGGGTCGCTGTCGCGGATCACCAAATTTGAGCTCAGCGACCAGACGCCAGAGCTGAACCTCGTGACCGTCCGCCAACCGCCCGGCCCGCTCGGTTGCGGACGCATCATCAGGGCAGTGAAGGTTGACCACGCCCCCCAGTTGGCCATGTTCGTCCAAAACGAATGCACGATAGTGTGGCATCGCAAATCCCCACGCGCGACGGCATCTTAGCTGGAGCCTCGCTCCGCGCTGTGGTCATTACGAGCTACCTCTGATGGGCGGTATGCTTGCCGCAGTGGCTCGCCCCGAACCGCTCATGCGGTCAGACTCTTCGGCGCCCGTTCGAATACATCGGGCGCACACACTCCGCGGTGACGGCTAAAATGCTTAGGCCCGCTCTCGAACTTTAGGAAGCTCGCTACCAACATAGCCGTCGGGGTTCTGCAATTGCCAACGCCAATGGTCCGCGCACATGTGCTGCAACGATCGGGTCGACTTCCAGCCCAACGCCTCCATCGCAAAGGTAGGGTCAGCATAGCAGATTGCGACATCACCGGCCCGGCGCTCTTTGATTTCATAGGGGATTGATCGCCCGCTCACTGCTTCGAATGTGCGAACGACATCCAGAACGCTGCTGCCGTTGCCCGTTCCTAGATTGACCGTCAGTACACCGGGCTGGCTAAGATGGCGCAGGGCACTCAAATGCCCGGATGCGAGATCGACCACATGGATGAAGTCGCGGATTCCGGTGCCATCAGGCGTGTCATAGTCATTTCCCCAAATCTGCAGCTTCTCCCGCCGTCCAATCGCTACCTGCGCCACAAATGGCAACAAGTTGCTGGGAACGCCCAGCGGGTCTTCGCCGACGAGGCCGCTTTCGTGCGCACCAACCGGATTAAAGTAGCGCAGATTGCCGATCTGCCAACCGCTATCCGACCTGGAAAGATCCGTCAGCATCTCTTCGATGACGAACTTTGTGCGGCCGTACGGATTGGTCGGGCCGAGAGGATGCGTTTCGTTGAGCGGGAGGTAGCGGGGTATCCCGTAGACGGTAGCGGACGAGCTGAAAACGAGCGTCTTTACATTCACCCTCTTCATGGCCGACACGAGCCGCATCGTGCCCAGAACGTTGTTCTCGTAATACGTCATGGGCCGTACGTTGGAATCGCCGACCGCCTTCAGCCCTGCAAGGTGAACGACCGCAGTCACTCCGCAGGTACGGAGTGTGTCATAGATCACCTCTTCATCACGGATATCCGCATGCCGAAAGACGAGCGAGCGCCCGCAGATGGATTGCACTCGCTCGAGCGAGATCTTGTTGCTATTGGAGAGATTGTCGACGACGACGACGTCGAGCCCTGCATCCAGCAATGCAATACAGACGTGGGATCCGATGTAGCCAGCACCTCCGGTCACCAAGATCATTTCGGACACTTTCCGTATACACCCAACTGACTATGCTATTTGGACTCTACCGTAAGAGATGCTGTCGTAAGATCACGGGGCGGCGATCACGACTACCGGAATTGACGGCACCGCGTGCAGCCGCGGCGGGTCAACGACCATCTAAGTGATACTCGCCAGAGCCCAACTGCAACAGCGCCAAAGTATTACCCCGTGTGGCGCCTCGCGCTCGTGGCGCGGATCAGCGCTGAGAGGACAATTGTCTTACCGAAAGCGATGAGCCGATATAGCTGATCGCGAAGTTGAATTACACAAACCCCAGCAAGCCCAGCAGCCAGAGGACGGACAGCTTGCCAATTTCTGAACGATGCGCCAAGCGACTAGGCAACATCTTAACTGCTCATCACATCGGACCTAACTACGCACGCGATAAATTCGAGCAAGCTCCTAGGCCGGCTTGCAGTTCATTGAAATAGCATGCCCAGCGGTGTCAGCATGCGCCGTGCTGCCCGCCACTACCTGTGCGAGATACCTCGAATTCTCAAGCGCTCTCGCCACAACGGAGATTGCAACACGATATCCCGCTGGGTTGCCAGATTGCAGCCCGCTCGGGTGCTCGCTTTCAATACCGAGAATGGGGCCGAATGCTTCAAAGACTCTTCCTTAGGATCGCCGCTTGAGCTTCCCTGGGTGCTATTGTCTATGCGACCCTGTCTCCTCTTCGAGATAGGCGTGGGGCTCGTGAGCAATATTGGTCGACGAGGTAATCCAGAAGGGTTCGCATCTGGAGCGAATTTTACAGTAGGACGCGTGCGTGTGACCACGCAAGCCCGGACGTGCCACACCGCTGCTGTGGCTTTTGGTGCTAAAGGCGCATGTTGAGCCGGATGTTGTGATTGGGATACGAGAATGGCGGGTCTGTCGGATTTGCCGGTAGTTCATAACGACGCTTCCAATCGCGGATGTGTCGTCGATGAAGCGTCGTGGCATAGCAATTTGAGGTATCGCGTGCACAAGATTTCGTCTGCCAAGTTGGCGGCCGCAGGCGTGATCATTTGCGTACTAATTGCATGTGTGTCCGAGGCCGTTTTCCTGTTTTCAAGCATTTTCATGATGGGGCGCATCCCTATGCACGATGAATTTGCGACCCGGGATTTTTCACAATGGAACGGCTTGGCAAAACAAGTTTGCTGTAATGGTTCAGCAGTAGTTGTTGACGCGCCGAACTGGAAATCCAAGAGCGCCGTGAGATTCGAGATAAACTTCAATGAGCCCCTTGTTAAGGGCAGTCATCGATCCGAATTCCGATTGAAGGCAACAGAATTTCACCGACTTTATGAGTACGGATTCAAGATTTTCGTGCCCCTGCATTGGCAGCCCGATAGCAATCACGTTGTGGTGATGCAGATGCACAACGTTCCAGACAATTGGAAAGGTGAGTGGGGGCTCCCTCCACCGCTGGAATTGGGCTTGGTCAACGATACCTGGGTTCTCCGGACGGCTTCGGGGCGGACTCCAACATGGCTCGATCGAAAGGGCGACATCCGTCATGACGCTCCATGGTCGCAGCCGTTTGAACGCGGAGAATGGAGCACTTGGATTTTTCGCACGAGGTGGTCGCTTGATGGGGATGGGATGATCGAGGTTGAAAAGGACGGTAAGGTAATTTTCCAGCGGCACGGCGCGAACTGCTACGACAATCTATTGGCTCCTTATCTTAAATTTGGTGCCTATGCTCCTGCTTGGCTAAACCTGACCGTCCCCCCGGAATCTAAAACCAGAGAAGTGTTTTTTACGGACGTTTTTGCACGCGAGCTTTGAGGGGCTGACTGAAAAGTTTGGCGATTGATTTCAGCAGGCTGTTCTCTGAGATCACGATTGCCGGGCCGCCGAGGAGTACTCCGAAAGCGTCCGCACCGAGGACGAATTTTACGATAGGTGATTTGCAAAGGGTACGGCGGCCTTCGTCACTGAGGGCCATGTTGTGCCGCAGGTCATGATTGGGAATGGCGATGGCTGGTCTGTCGGATTTACCAGTAGCGATCGTGGGGGCGGGGCCGTTCGGCCTCTCGGTTGCAGCACATTTGCGATCCCGCGGCGTGCCGTTTCGGATTTTTGGTGCGCCCATGCATCGGTGGCGGGCGCAGATGCCGCTGGGTATGTTTCTGAAGTCGGAATGGGACGCCTCCAGCATTTCGGATCCGGCCGGGCGCTACACTCTGCGGCAATTCTGCGCAGAGTCGCGACTGCCCTACGGGAATGCTCCGCTTCCGCTCGGCACGTTCACCAGATACGCAATGGCATTTCAGCGGTATCTGGTTCCCATGGTTGAAGACGTGTTGGTGACAGCGGTCGACAGGAGGCAGGACGGCTTTGATCTGCGGCTTGCGACCGGGGAGGGCGTCCGGGCGAAGAGTGTTGTGATCGCGACGGGCTTGTCACATGCTGAGTACATTCCGCAGGAATTGACGCAACTGCCCGCGCAGTTGCGATCGCACAGCAGCGCGCACCGCGACCTGAGTCCATTCAAAGGCCGTGACGTCGTCGTTGTCGGCGCAGGACAGTCGGCTCTTGAGACCGCCGCTCTGTTGAACGAGACGCAGGCAAGAGTCCGCCTTTTCGTACGTGGGTCGTCGATCAGTTGGAATCAGCCTCCCTTGCCCGATCGGCGAACACTCTGGCAGCGGTTGCGCCGACCAGCGTCACCACTGGGATCCGGGCTCAAAACGTGGTTCTGCGCAAATGCCCCGATGCTGTTCTACCACCTGCCTCAACGTACCCGTCTCACTATCGTGCGGGGTGATAAGACGCACGAAATGTTACTGGGGCCCGCCGGCGCATGGTGGCTTCGGGAGCGGGTGCTGGGTCGCATTCCGATTTTGCTCGGCCAATCTCTGCTAGGAGTGACGACGAGCGGAGGGAAGGCAGTTCTCCACGTCATTGGACCAGATGGAAGGTCACTCGATCTTGCCGCCGACCACATCATTGCTGCGACAGGCTTTCGATTTGCCGCCCGCTCACTACCGTTTCTCAGCGAACCATTGCTGCGCGATCTGCGCTGCGTCGAGCAGGTGCCCATACTGTCTCCCCAGTTCGAGTCCACAATTCCAGGCCTCTATTTCACTGGGATCGCGAGCGCTTATAATTTTGGGTCGGTGATGCGCTTCCTGTGCGGATGCCAATACGCGGCCGAACGTATCAGCTACCATATTGGCAGAAAACAAGTTTCCTCTCGTTCACCCTACGTGGTAACCTCCGAGCGCAATCCGAAAGTCTCATGACGGGGGGCGAACATGACTGCGCCGGTCCCTGTGCTCATTTTGAAAACGGGGTGCTATCCCGTTCACTACGGCGGGCTTGGCATTATTCGAAGCCTAGGGCGGTTGGGGATACCCGTATACACGGTTGCCGAAGATCACTTGGCCCCGGCGGCTATCTCCAGATATCTGACAGGAAGCTTTTTTTGGAACGCGGGTCACCTGCCAAAGCATGAGATGCTTGATAGGTTGGCGAGGATCGGCAAAAAGCTCAACAAGCCCACAATTCTTATTCCCACTGATGATCTGGGTGCGATCCTAGTCGCCGAAGAGTCCGCCACGCTGCGACAGTGGTTCGTATTTCCTGACATATCCACCGGCATGCCGCGGAATCTCGCGAACAAAGAGATGTTGTATGCGCTTTGCCGCCAGATAGGCGTGCCGTGTCCGACTACGCGATGCCCCACGTCGATCTCAGATGTATACCAATTTGCTGAATTCGCGAGCTTCCCGATCGTCGTTAAAGCCGCGGCGGCGTGGCTCGGTCCAGAGGTGCGAGTATCCATTGTTCACACAGTACGGGAGCTTGTCGACATCTGGCATCGCATAGGCAACTCGAATAATCCGAACCTCCTTCTCCAAGAATACATTCCCGGTGGAGAGGACTGGTTCTTCCACGGCTACTGCAATAGCTCATCGGATTGCCTGGCGAGTTTCACAGGAATCAAGCTGCGGTCATATCCTCCACACGCTGGTGTCACGACGCTAGGCAGATCCGTAACCAACAACGTTTTGCTCGGTCAGGCCGAGGAGTTGCTCAAACTGATATCCTATGCGGGCATAATGGATATGGATTACCGCTTGGACGAGCGAGACGGGCAATACAAGCTTCTGGACTTCAATCCACGCATTGGGGCGCAGTTTCGTCTGTTCGTGGACGGCAATGGCCTCGATGTCGTGCGAGCGCTCTACCGTGATCTCACCGGACAGAACGTGCGCCGCTCGAGCCAGGTCGAGGGACGCGTCTTTGTCGTGGAGCCGTACGATCTCTGCGCCAGCGTGAACTATTGTTGGCGAGGCGAACTGTCGGCCGCCTCTTGGTTAGGTACACTGAACGGTCGCAAGGAGTTCGCCTGGTTCAGCTGGGATGATCCGCTGCCCTTCCTGGTTGCTTGGGCTCGCCTTGCCGTCCGGGGTGTTGCCAAAGCAACCCGCACTGGATGGTTCAAGTGCAAGGTCGCCTTCCGATCAGTTGGCGTAGCTCGAGAGCGCAAGCTTGACCGGTTAACTTCAATCCGACGGCACGGGTTGTGGGTTCGCTTCGTCTCGATCGGAGGTGGACTATGGCAGTATCTGGCACGGCCGTGGTGGGACTAGCGAATGCCTGTGATTTAATGCTTCCGGTGCTTCGAGGTACCCGAGTCTATTCTTAATGCCGAGACTCACGCAGCGCGAGCCGCTATTCGGCGGCGATCGGATGCGGCTTCTCCTCGTGCAATCGGCGCGCCTCGTCGCGGCGGAAAAATGCAACAGTTGGTCTCAGTCCGTCTTGCAGCCGGATGGTCGGTTGCCAGCCCAATTCCCTCTTGGCGAGGGAAAGATCCGGTCGACGTTGCCTTGGATCGTCGCGGGGCAGCGGTAAATGGACGAGTTTTGACGAGGAGCCGGTTTCCGCAAGCACCAGTTCTGCAAGTTCTCGAATCGTAAATTCTCTGTCATTTCCAAGATTGACCGGTCCGGTGAACGAAGCTCGACCGTCCATCAGGCGCACTAGACCATCAATCAAGTCATCCACGTAGCAGAACGAGCGAGTTTGGTTGCCCTCACCGTAAAGCGTAATTGGCTCGCCGCTGAGTGCCTGAATAATGAAATTGGAAACGACCCGACCGTCAGCCCGATGCATCCGTGGCCCGTATGTGTTGAAAATGCGAGCGATCTTGATGTCAACACCGCACTGCCGGTGATAATCGAAGAATAGCGTTTCAGCGCAACGCTTTCCCTCATCATAGCAGGACCGAGGGCCAATGGGGTTCACATGGCCCCAATAATCCTCAGTTTGAGGATGAACGGCGGGATCGCCATAGACCTCGCTTGTCGAAGCCTGCAAAATTCGACATTTTAGCCGCTTGGCGAGGCCTAACATATTTATCGCGCCGTGTACCGACGTCTTTGTGGTCTGCACAGGATCGTGCTGGTATTGGATCGGCGATGCGGGGCAAGCCAAATTGTAGATTTCGTCGACCTCGACGTGCAAAGGAAAGGTGATATCGTGACGCAGAAATTCAAAGCGTGGGTTTGAGTGCAAATGTTCGATGTTGTGCTTGGTTCCCGTGAAGAGATTGTCCACGCATACAACCTCGTGACCGTCTGAGAGCAGCCGATCGATTAAATGGGAGCCCAAAAAGCCGGCTCCTCCGGTGACGAGAACGCGTTTGCAGCTGTCATAATTGCGTCGCATTACAATCGCCTTTCGAAATGAATATGCCGATGCTGCACTGTGCCAGCGTTCCAGTTGCCGAGAATTGGATTCCGGAGTCGCGGTAGCCCGCGCTACCTCTTCCCAACGCGTAGCGAACCGTCCCCGGCCACATCGCTCCGGGCTATTCCTGATGGGACGCTCGAATTGGTCAGTTTACGGGGAGGCAGGTCAGGACCGTCCTGGTATCGGAGGGTGATCTCGACGGCGTCGCCCGGCTGCAACTCGGTATCTTCGGTCGCGACAATACGTTCCTGCCCATTCTCGCCCTTCCTGACAATGAGGATCTCCGCTTGATTGACGGCTCCTCTGACAAGTTGTGATCTCACCATCGAAGTGTACTGAAGTTTTTCGCCGACGCTCTGCAGCTTCTCGCGAAGCTGGTTGAGCTTCACGCTGGTGTCTTGCAACTCGCGGAGCAGGTCCAGCCTGCGCTGGTCGTCGAGCTTTTCCAGCTTCCTGGCGAGGTCTTCCTGTTGTTTCTTGACCTGCAGCAGTTGCGCAGAGGTCTGTAGTTTCCGCGTTGACGACAACAGAACCGCGCGACGCGCATCCGTAACGCGAGGGCTCGTTAACGATCCCTTGCCGAACAGATCGGATGTTTTCTGCAGTTCTTCGAGGTCGGTCTGAAATCCCTCCTCCTCCTTCTTCTGCTGCTCTGACAGCACGCGGACCTCCTCGTCTCCCTGTCGCACGCCGCGCTGAAGGAACGCCTTTTCCTGCTGATAGTCACTCTGCTTGGTCTTCAGATATTCCGATTCCGCATGGACGATTTCCGAAATCGCCGATCGCGCTATGGGTACGTCGGTCAAAGTGCCCGTATTGATCTGCGCACCCTCTCCAAGTTCGCTCTTGATGCGCCACAGGCGCGCCTGTTCCTTGGCGAACTCCGTCCAAAGCGATCCATACTCGCTTCTCAAGTCCGCTGACTCAAGATACGGGTTGTTCATTCGGAAATGCATGACGTCGTAGCCGCCTGCCAAGGCGACGAGTTGGCGCGCTGTGATGGATGGACGGTAGGGATACTCACCCGGTTTTGACACGTCCCCGTTGGCGTAGACCGGCCTATATTCCACCACGGTCGCCGTGACCTCATCTGCGCCTATCACGATGACGACCTCACGGCCGTCCGAAGTCCTCTGGCGAAATACCTTGCTGGCCAGTGCGGTCCCGATTTTGGCTCGGAGCTGCGGCAATGACAGGCCGGCTACCGGAAGCGCTCCGACCAGCGGCAACGAAATATTTCCGTCCATTTGTACGGCCGCACGGTTCCGCAATTCCGGTATGCCTGCGACCGCAACCTCAAGTACATCTCCAGCGCTTACGGAATATTCAGCATTTGCCTGAGCGACGGAAATTGTCAGGCCAGCGGCTACCAAGCCCCACTTGATGCAACAATCGAGGTTACTGCCGAAGACATCGATACGGAACGTGCTCACCGGGCGAAATCCTTCAATCTGTTTTGGGGCTGAGCTCCTGCCAACGATCCAGACGGCCGATCCGCAAAGCTCACTTTTGTTATCCGTTCCGCACTGGGTTGTTCAGCCCCTTCCTCGCTGCGAATCCATCCCCCCATTGGGGAGGCGCTCGACCGGATTGCTGCGCGAACTTTATTCCTGCAACGCCGCAGCTCAATGGACCATCGTAGTTACCCATTTATAGGCAATTCCCATCCAGTGACTCGGACGGTACGGATTTAGAGGAGGGGACGGCGCGAGAGGGTGATTGATTGCTATGAATTATGCGTCCTTTACCAATTTGCCGGCTTCCACCGAGCTTCCGGAGCATTCGGTCGATCGCAGCACGGCGGCGCCGCGCGCCGGTAGGCGCCGATTGGCTGCTCTGTTGGTGCTGGCAGCAGCTACCGAATTCACGGTCGTAGCCGTCGCGGCCTACTTGGCAAGCGCTGTCTATCTATCCTCGCCAGACCCCGCCAAATACATTTCGGAAGCCCTTCTCATTTCCACATTGAACTTGCTTGTTTCCATAGGGCTCCGACAATATTCCAGGATTCAGACGCAGCCCCGTCACGTGTTCCTGTGGAACGGCGCCTGCGGGGTCCTGCTCGCATTCTCCTTCTTCCTCTCGACGATGTTCCTTCTGAAAATCGCCGAAGATTACTCGCGCGCGACTGCCACGGCGCAGGCTGTGAGTGTCGTCCTCGCGGTACTCTGCGTAAGAACATTATGGTTCTCGTTGCTCAAGACTGCCGTCGCGGCAGGACTGATCGACGCCAGGCGCATCATTGTCATAGGCGACGCGGGTCACCGTTTGCCCTTTTCCGCTCGAGCGACGGCCTACGGAATCCGGACCATCGGCTCGTTCGAGTCTCCGATGATGAGCGCCCACTCGTCAGTACAAGCCTGCCATGGCGCCGTCCAAGTTCTGCCCGACGCGCGCCAGTTGGTCGCGGATTGCCGTCGACTCCGAGCCGACGACATTGTCATCTTTATTTCGCAGCAAGACGTTTCAACGGGGCTCACGCTTGCGAGCGCGCTATCAGACCTTCCAGTTGATGTTCACGTCCTCCCCGTAGGATGGATCGATTTGATGCCTATGTCGCGGATTACTCAGTTCGGCAACATGGTGACGATGCGGATCTTCCAGTCCCCCCTTACTCCGTTCAGCAGAGCAATCAAACGAGCATTTGACATCGTTGCCGCAATCATTGGGTTTCTTTTGGCGAGCCCGTTCTTCGTTATCGTGCCGCTCGCGATCAAGCTCGATTCGCATGGGCCGGTATTCTTTCGCCAGACGCGGCACGGATACAACAATGAACGCATTCGCGTAGTGAAATTCAGAACGATGGCCGTGATGGAGGAGGGGGACAACTTCAGGTCCGTCACCAGACACGATCCTCGTGTGACCCGCCTAGGGCGCTTCTTGCGCCGCACGAATATCGATGAGCTTCCGCAGTTGTTCAATGTCCTGGTCGGCGACATGTCGATCGTCGGGCCCCGTCCACATCCAACCGCGCAAAACGAGCTATTCGCAGAGCTGATCTCGTCATTTTTCCGTCGCCACAACGTCAAGCCTGGCATTACCGGCTGGGCACAGGTCAACGGGTATCGCGGCGACACCGATACCCTCGAGAAGATGCAGCGTCGTGTCGAGCATGATCTCTACTATATCGACAACTGGTCGCTTCTTTTCGATCTGCGAATCGTCCTCCTCACGCTCTTCTCCAGGAAGGTCTACATGAACGCCTATTAAGAATTTGCAGGAAGACAATGCGCCGCCGATACGGCTGCAATGTGAGGCGATATCATTCGCAAGCGCAGTTGTCGTCATCCGGCTAGGTCCACCCGAGCTGTTGCCTTGGTTTCCCGATATGCTGCACGTTGGAACAGATAGTCGTGTAACAAACCGCCGAAGCGCTCCCGAGCGCGTGCTTTCTCCGGCCGAATTTGTCGCGGCATGTAACGCGTTCGTCCGCCGCCGGATGTCAATTCTGATAACCGTGCCGCTCCTAAGCGTCGCCATTGCACTGCTGTACCTCGCCGTCGCGACCCCCAAGTTCACTGCCGAGGCGGTGCTTCTTGTTGAATCCAAGCGAACTGACCAGCAGACCCCAGATGCGGGACCCCCGGTGCCGCTCATGGACAGCCAGGTCGAAATTCTGAAATCCGAAAAGATTGCGCTTTCGATTATCCACAATCTTCAGCTGACGACGGATCCAGAATTCGTCGGCCACGGTAGCGGCTTAGTCGGAACAGTTATGGAACTACTCTCGCGGATTTTCACATCGGGATCAGATACGGAATTTGCGCTTACGCGACGCGCCCTGGAACGATTTGATCGCAGGCTCACGGTTAAACGTGTCGGTCTCACCTACGCCATCAGCATTCAGTTTGAGTCACCCCGTCCCGAACGGGCGGCCGAGATCGCCAATGCCGTTGCACGGGCATACACGGCTGATCAGATGGAGGCGAATTATGAATCAGCTCGCGTGGCAACCGAATGGCTTCAAGGGCGCGTAGATGCGCTGCACGACAAGGCAGCTAGCGCCCAGAAGGCAGTGACAGACCGAAAGGCGGCGCAACCGTCGACGAACCAAGACCAGCTGGAGCTCCGTGACCTGGAGATTTCCGCGCAAGCCTATCGACGGCTCTACGATACTTTTCTTCAGCGCTACCTAGAGTCGACCGAGCAGCAATCTTTCCCCGTTTCCCAGGGGCGCCTGATGACCGTCGCCTCTCCTCCGGTGAGGCCCAGCTCACCCAAAACGTTCCTCATACTTGCAGCCTCGATCGCCGGTGGGATTTTTGCCGGAATTGGCCTTGGCTTGTTGCGTGATGTGTCTGACCAGACCTTTCGTACGCGCGACAAGGTGGCGGCAGAACTTCAAGCAGACTGCATCGGAGTCATCCCGGCGGCTATCGCGGAGAGCCCGGTGAGGGGCCCGCTACATTCGAAAACGATTCCAGCTCGTGCAAAATCAAGGACGATCGTTTGCGCCGATAGTCTTATGCGGAACATTGCTGACGCACCGCGCTCACACTTCAGTGAGTCGTTCAGGGCCGTGAAGCTCGCGGTCGACATCATGACTCGCGGCGGAAAGCGTCTCCAAGTCATTGGCGTCACATCGGCGCTTCCCAACGAAGGGAAGTCGACGGTTGCTGCGTCTTTGGCGCAACTCATGGCGCAGGGGGGAGGCCGGACCATTCTACTTGATTGCGATCTACGAAATCCGTCGTTGTCATCGACGCTCGCTCCCAGCGCCGCCCTGGGCATCCTCGACGTTACGTCTGGACGGGCGAGGCTGGATGACGCGACGTGGATCGATCCTGCTACAAACCTGCACTTTCTCCCGGCGACTAACAGCTCACAGCTGGCTTATACGAG
The DNA here is from genome assembly GCF_059803515.1 of Bradyrhizobium sp. UFLA05-125. NCBI lineage: Bacteria > Pseudomonadati > Pseudomonadota > Alphaproteobacteria > Hyphomicrobiales > Nitrobacteraceae > Bradyrhizobium > Bradyrhizobium sp. UFLA05-125. The sequence continues at coordinate 64,096 of NZ_JBANBJ010000022.1, forward strand.
CGAGGTGCTCGCGTCTGAAGAGATGACAGCGCTATTCAAGACGCTGCGCGAGAGTTACGAATACGTGATAGTCGACCTCTCGCCGGTGGCACCATTTGTGGATGTCCGCACCGCTGTGCATTTGATGGATTCGTTCATTTTCGTTGTCGAATGGGGCCGCACAAACATCGATGTGGTGAAAAAGAGTCTCGACGTTGCCGGTGACGTCTATGGCAACCTGATAGGCGTGACTCTCAACAAGGCTGATATGAATGCACTTAAACGGTACGGGGAAGTCTTTGAGTCCTATCCCGAGCGCTATTCTCAAGAACAAGGTTCGTGTAAATGACCGTGATGCCGCCGCTGCCGGCGAGTACGACGTCAGAGAAACTGACTCGAAGCGCCGAAGCACGCCGCGGGGCAGCAGTTCAGCTCGCGGCGCGGGATTCGCATCCGAGTGAATCCGTGACAGTCGCTGCAAGGCCAATCCATGTGTTTGTGGCCACACCCTTCGGCGAGCGCGGCGAGGGAGGCATTGACCGGCTTGCGGACGCAATTACCTCCGCGATCGCTTTACGTAACGATCTCAATGTCCAGATTACACGTTTGACTACGAGAGGGCGCGGCAGCCTGCTCTTCTCTCCCATCGTACTTTCATGGGCCATGGCACGGTTATGCGTGGCATCATGGCTCGGCAGGGTGAGTGTGCTCCACATCAACGCGGCCTCATATGGGAGCTTGTATCGAAAAGCGCTGCTTGCAGCGGTTGCGCGCCTGCTGGGTATTCCGTACGTGGTTCATCTTCATTCGGGAGCTTTCGACGAGTTTTGGCAATCGGCTGGACCGTGGCTGGACCGGGTCATCGTAGAGTTTCTGCGAAACAGCGCTACTATCATCGTGCTCGGGCGGTATTGGAGCGAACTCATAGGCAGCCGTCTTCCAGGGATGGAAGGCGAAGTCGTGATCCTTCCGAATGCGACCGCGTCCGTCGCAACAGCGGCGGAGCCGGCGAAGGATGGACGGGTACGGATCTCCTTCTTTGGAAAATTGGGAGAGATGAAGGGCACTCCACAGCTGATTGGAGCGCTCGCCTCCTTGCGTAATCGATCCGACTGGACGGCCACGCTAGCGGGGCACGGAGATGTGGCTGGCACGCGTGCCAAGCTGCTGGAGCTGCAGATTGCGGACCGCGTCTCGGTGCCTGGATGGCTTGCTCCTGCAGCGATTGCGGATCTCCTGCGCCGGACGGACATTCTGGTGCAGCCGTCATTCATCGACAATCTGCCAATGGCCATCCTCGAGGCGTTTGCTCAAGGGATTCCAGTCGTGGCAACGCCGGTTGGTGTGGTGCCGGATGTCATTGAGCAGAATGTCAATGGGCTTCTTGTCCAGCCCGGCGACGTGCGGGCACTGGCGGATGCATTGGCTGAATTGATCGCCAATCCGGCGCTACGGCAGCGCCTTGGCGCTTCGGCGCGGTGCGATCACGCAGCTCGGTACGAAATGAATGGCTATCTTTCGCGTCTCGCGGAAATTTGGCGAGGCGCCGCGTAATTGGTCTTCACGCGTTTCCTCGCTCTCGTGGAGACCATTGGGGCAGCGCGTTGATCACGTTCGGGCGGCCTGCCGGTTACTAGGATGCACGTTATGTATCACGTCATCGGACGCCTGGTCGAGCAAGCGCCGGAAGAGCAAATCCATCAGCGAACAGCTGTCGGGTTGCTGTGTTGTCTAATTTTGGTGTTCATCTATCCCTTCATGTTGTTCATTTCCGACGTCGATCCGTCCGTTCCCATGGCATTTCAGACTGAAAACAAGACGATCTACTGGCTCCGGTATGTCGTTCCGTTGGTATGTATCGGCTTTGCTCTGGCATGTGGCAAATCGAACTTCCTTCGCCACCTATCCCCCGCGCTGTTGCTGTACAGCGTACTGTGCCTCTTGTCGGTCACGTGGTCTGAAGATCCTTACCCATCGTTCAAATATGGCTTGCGGTTGTTGTTGTACGTCAATGCAGTTGCCGCACTTTGTGAGGTGTTGAGACTGGAGATAGTGTGCCGCGTGCTCGTGAAGATAATTGCGTTCATTATTCTCTCAAGCGTCGCCATGGCGATCTTAGCTCCCGGCTACGGAACGCATCAGGTTAGCGACGTGACTCAGAGCGTGCATGCCGGACTATGGCGGGGCGTAACAGTTCACAAGAACGAGTTGGGCGCGATAGCCGGTTGTGCAACGATCGCGTTTCTCTTTTTCGGTCATCTCGGCTCGCCACTACTTTTGTTTCGTCTCATCTGCATCGCCGCTTCGCTTGCTTGCCTGATATTCGCCGGCTCGGCCGGAGGACTGGTGTCCGCAATCGTTGTGCTGGCCATATACTTTGCAATCTTTCTCACGTGGCCCTGGCCTGCGGCATTTACCTGGCTGTTTGTGTTTATTGTGGGGGGCGCTTTGGCCATGGTGTTCTTGGCTGCGGATGTCGATATGCTTTCCTTGCTTGGTAGAGACAGCACACTGACCGGTCGTACGTCGATATGGGAAACCGTACTTCCGATGATTGCTGATAGCCCGCTGATTGGACATGGTTACTATACGGGACCAACTGCTGTCGCCGGTCCGCGCTTGATCGAGTTGTTCGGTCCGGCCATCTCAGATCCACACAACGGATATCTGAGTCTATTGCTCGATACCGGAATAGTCGGCCTTTCTTTGTATTTGTATTCGGTTCTGTGGGTTGTTTTTATGGGGACGGCCCAAGCCAAACATGAAGGGCGCGTACGGCGCAACTGCTTCCTGTTTCTCGTGATAACTCCCATTCTGGGGCTAGTGTTGACGTTCTTCGAGGGGCATCCTGTTGGAGACGAGGCCAGCATCGGAACTCTGAACTTCTTCAGCCTGGTCGCAATTTACTCGTACGTGAAGCAGTCTGAGGCCAGACCTGAGGTCGCGCATGAGCGGGAGCCGGGCCGGGATATCGGGGTGCTGATCTAACGGGCTGCGCGGCGCATGCGATCTGCTCTTACCTAGGAGGTCAAGTGATCGAGACCATCGACAAGAAAAGCGCGGATCAAAGCTCTCCGCTCTCGCCGAGAATCGATGCGACGACCATTCGTCGTTATCGGGACACGTATGGGTTGGGTGACGAGATCGGGGAATATGAAGTCAGGCGACACTGGGAGGTGGAATCCGCGCTATCGCGGCGGCTGCTCGCGTCGGACAAAAGCACGCGCTGGTCCGTTTTTCAGGAGTGCTATACAGAACTCTATTCGACGCTTCCATGGTTGAATGAAAGCGAAAACGTGCCAGCGGAGTCGCTGCGCCCATGGCTGAAACTAATCCCGGAGCGGGCTAAAGTATTTGAAGTTGGTAGCGGCAAAGCGCACCTACTAAAATACCTGGTGTCGCAGGGTTATGATTGTGTCGCCACGGAAATTACCCAAGAGAGGGGTGAGAAGCACGCGATAGGCGGGAGCAATTTGAAGTGGCATATCACAGACGGCGTAAATTTAGCCAAGTTCGAGTCCGCTTCGAGCTATGATGTCGCGATTTCGACGTCAGTCGTAGAGCATCTTCATCCGGACGACATGTTGGATCACCTACGCAATGTCCGAGAAATTCTAAAGCCGGGCGGTCGTTATATTTTTGTTACGCCCCACAGGGGAGCGGGGCCGTCAGACGTTTCGAGAGTTTACGGGTTCGACCGCGCTGTATGTATGCATCTGAAGGAGTATAATTTCGTAGAGCTTGGAGAGCTTCTGAGACACGCAGGGTTTCTATCGCCCAAGGCCGTTCTATTCCGTCAACGACCATTCAAGGTCGGACCGCTCGCGAGCGGATTGTTTTTCAAATATTGCTGTGCATGGGATCGAATAACCCGCATATTGAACCTTTCACCCAGGCATGAATTTTTGTTCCGGAGGGCACTGCGGCTGGCATTTGTACCGACCACCATTTGGCTGGTGGCCGAAAAAATGCCGTTACGCAATTGAGGCCATAGAGCGAGCGAGAAATCGACGTCTGTTCGCCGCGTCGAATGTGCGAACAAATCCCAAGCCGATGATCTGGAGGCCGGAAACAATCATCATCGAGTACACCACGCACGACCGTTCCAATGAGGTGCTGGCTGGAGCAACCTCCCTATTGGCCGTGTGCTCGTAAGCTGGTGCGCATTTGCCGCGTGGGTTGAGGATGTGTCAGCACAAGGCGGCGGCTCGACGGTAGGTCGTCCTGTCGGTGTTCAGCATACCCGTAGCGACTGACATGCCCTCCATTGCATTCCGGAGGCGCGTCGGCGGTGCCTGTTCGGAGCTCGAATGCGCAGGTCGAAAACGGCGAGGCTGCGCAGCGCACTCGGGCGCGCACCGCACCCTGCCTAGGAACGATCCTCGAAACTAGATATGTCGCCAGGGCTTACCTGTCCGTTCCGCTGTTCATACAGCCTGCTTCAGAAGCTCGGCGGAGGAGCAGTGGACCGGCCGACAGCGGCCAACGTCATCCTGTTCGTCGTAGGGCTGAGGGTTTTTCTTTCTGCCTCCCCCTGATCGGGTTTCCGCGCGGCCTCATCGTCCGGTCAGCGCTCGATCCACCTCATCCGCGGACGATTTCTTGGCAAGCATGTTTGAGTAGGCGCGCTCACGTTCGTCCAGCGCCCGGCTATACGCCTGAAGCAATTTCGGCGCTTCGTAATTCCATGCAAACCTCTCCTCGATACTCGTCCGACCGAGGGCGCCCATGCGGGCGCACGCCCCCGGATCGTCCAGAAGAGCCAGGAGCTTTTCGGCAAAATCTATCGGATCGTTGGGCTTCGCATAGAGTGAAGCCTCGCCTGCGCTAAAACGTCCTTCGGTAAGCTCGAACTGTACGATTGGTTTACCAAGCGTCATATACTCGAGGACCTTATTCATCGTCGATTTATCGGTCATCGGATTCACAGGGTCGGGGTCGACACACACATCCGCCGTCGACAGGATCTCAAACAACGTATCGTCGGGAGCGCGGTCGGTGAACGTCACGTACTCGCCAAGGCCCATTTTCTCAGCGAGTGCTTTGAAATCCTGCAAGCCGGGTCCGCCTCCGACCAAGCAGAACTGCACGTCCCGACGGCCCAACTCGTGGATCATGTGAGCTGCGGCCTCGAGCAGCAGGTCTATTCCTTCCTGCGCACCCATGACGCCTACATAGCCGACAAGGAATCGCCGCCCACAGCGCCATGACGGATTGGGCGCACATGCCTTGACCCGGGCTGGATCCGGCCCGCTCCGCACGACGAAGACGTCTTCGGGCCGCTTTCTACCGCGTGCAATGGCGATCTTGCGATAGCTGTCATTTGTGGAGATCACCACGTCGGCGGTCTTAAAGGTTAGCCACTCGACCAATTTCAATGCGCGCCAGAAAAGGCCACGTCTGCCGAATTTGGATTCGTACATCTCCGGGCCGATGTCGTGGTGATCGAATATAAACTTCTTCCCAAGTAGCTTGAATGGGAGAGCCACCAGAAATATCAGGTCCGGCGGATCGCAGCCGTGAATAACGTCAAAGCCATGCCTGAAGTGTATGAGCAGCGCGAGCCGCATTTCATGTATCAGCGCGGCCGAGTATTCCAAAAGGAAGCCTAAAGCCCCCTCTGCCTCCACGGGCAGCGAGTGACGATAGATGTGAATGCCGTCCAGGAGTTCGTAGCGCTTGGTGTGCGCCTTCCCCTCAGGACAGATGACCGAGACGAGGGCTCCTGCATCGCGAAGTGTGCGTGCTTCCTGCCACACGCGTCGATCGAACGGTACTGGTAGATTTTCCACGATTATGAGCACCTTGCGGCCGGCCATCAATCCCTGGGCTATCCCGTTGGTGTTCGACTGCGCCGGTGCGAGCTCCACTGCGTTCGAATGGCTGATCTGGTCCATATGCCGGACCTCCTGGGGGGTCAGAGAGAGCTGATGTCTACGACCTTGGCGGTCTTCAGCGTCAGCTGTTTGGAAAGTCCGTAAGTGTCGATTACCAGGTCGAAGCTCCGTTGCTCCACTTCCCCCTTGGATATGAGCAACTCGCCTATGCTCGGCAATTGTGAGTACGTGTATCCCAGGTTCTGACCCATGAGCTGCTCCGGTTTCACCGAGACGTCATAGATCGAAAGCTCGTAACCATTCTGAAGAATGCGACGAGCGAGATCGATTTGTGCGCTTTCGCGCAAATCGTCAGAATTCGGCTTGAACGCCAGGCCGATCATAAGAATGACGGCCTTCGCCGGCAGGCCGTCAACGCAACGGTGAAACAGAAACCGCTTATGTGCTTCGTTGGAGCGCAGTAACGCGTCGATCACGTGGCTATTTGCGCCCACGTCTTCCGACATGTGATGCAGTGCGCGTACATCCTTCGGCAAGCATGAGCCGCCAAACGCGCCACCAGGCCTCAAATATCGCGGCGAAATATTGAGCTTGTGATCTGCAACAAAGATCTCGTGAACCTTGCTGACCTCGACGTCCATGCCCACGCAGATGCGGGCGATCTCATTGGCAAACGCGACCTTCAAAGCGTGAAACGAATTGTCGACGAATTTGGTGAATTCCGCCTCTCCGTAACGGGTCACGAAGGTGGGAGCTGTCATGTTGGTGTACAGTTCCTGCAATCGCCGGCATGGCTGCCCGTCGGCCGTGCCGATGACGATCTTGGGCGGCTCGAAGTAGTCTCTAATTCCTTCTGACTCGCGCAAAAATTCAGGGTTGTAGACAATCTCTACGATTTGATCGATGGGACAGCCGAGCACGGTCTCGAAGACTGGCCTGATTAGTCCACTGATGGATCCTGGTCGCATGGTGCTGCGATAGACCACAGTGAGCTTGTCCTTGCGCCCGCCAAGCTTTACCGCGTTGGCGATTTGCCGGGTGACTTCCGCAACCATGGTCATGTTGTGAGAGCCATCCGGAGCGCTCGGCGTTCCGACACACACCAGGGCCACCTCGGCGTTAGCCAGTGCCGGCTGTGGCTCAGCGACGATCGAGAGGCGGCCCTCGCGTATACCAGCTGACAGTTGGGCATCGACGCCCGGCTCATGGATCGGAGAGCGTCCCAGGGCGAGGATTCTTCTTTTCTCCTCGTTGATCTCGACGCCAATCACGCTGTGGCCTTGCCTGAGTAGGCACGCGGCCACCGTGATACCGACATAGCCCATGCCGAAAATCGCAATATTCAATCGATCCTCCTGCGCTGTCCCTGGCAGGCAGCCGCCCGCGTACGCGGCGCGATACTGTCAGTCACTGCAACCAGTGCTTGATTTCGGATTTGATATTCCTCGGTCGGCTCTCGCAGCCCATTGAACATTTTCATCTTGAAGGCGATCATGCGGCCTGCGCCCATGCTGTTTCTTGGACATATCCAGTCTCCTCCGCCGACGCCGTCTTCGAGAGGTGAACGTGGAAGGTCCGAGTACAATAGTTGCAAAAGTCCCCACGCGGGCCTGCCAATTGGGATTACCCAACTCGGTTCTGCTTATGGTTTCAGCTCATGAATGGTGCGCCGTGGTCGACTCGGGCTGGAAGTCCCAGGACACGGCGCGGGAGATCTATCGAATTGATGCATGTAGGATTACTGGTGGCTCAAAAGCGCTTGGAAAAACTCCTTGTAGCCTTCGACCATGCGATCGGCTGCGAAGTGCGCTTCAACGAACCGCGAGGCTGCAATCCCAAACGCCGTTCGTTTCGCGGGATCGAACAAGGTCTCAAGAGAACACACCAAGTCCTCAGTATCCCCGACCGGAAACAGGAATCCTGTCTCCCCGTGACGTACAATCTCGGTAGCCCCACCAACATTGCTAATGACGACAGGGATGCCGAGCGCCATCATCTCCAAAGGCGCCAGAGGCAAGGTCTCCCCGAGACTGCAAAGGACCCCAACGTCGAAGGCGCTGACATACGGCCGCACATCTTCCTGCAGCCCAGCGAAGACAACGTGCTCCGCCAGTCCGCATGACCTCGTATATTCCTCAACATTGCGCTGCGTGGCACCGGATCCGACAAGAAGCGCCTTCGCTGGAACCCCGCGGCTGCGAAGCATGCGAATGGCGTCAACCAGCTGCTGATGATTCTTTTCCGGACGAAACCTCGCGCACATGCCAATCACGTAGTCGAGCGGTTCGAACCCCATCGCCGCCCGGGTCTGCTCTCTCCATTGTTGCGTCGAGCGAGGCGAAAACCGCGACAGGTCTATGCCGTTGTGAATAACCGTCGCATGATCGGAGCGGTAGCCGCGCTCTTCCCAAAGCCTCCGTTGATTCTGCGAAACGTAAATCAGCGCGTCTGCCCGAGCAAAAAGCGGCTTATATAGCGTGTTTAGAACGTGATCTTTGAGACTGAAAAGATATGACGAGTGGAATATGGAAACGAGTTTGGCCCCTGATGGTGCCAACCGCTGCGAGATAACACCGAACAGTAGCGGCCGCTGGTTCACTGCTACAACGATATCGGGCCGCTGTGCGCGAATTAGCCGCGACACTTTTCTCATGGTGCCGATGTTGTAGAGCTTGTTGCCATCGCAAGTCGCGACGGATACCACGTCCGACGTGAACGGCTTCCCGGGCTCCTCTTTGAGACTTACGATTGTGCAGAGGTGACCTTGCGACGCCAGAGTATTCGCCAAATGGAACGTATGGTTTTCCGCGCCGCCCCCGGGCTGAGCGACGTTCAGCACGAACATAATTCGCATCGGTTGACACGTTCTGGGGCTGCATGGGCGAGCAAGATCGTTCTGAAATCTGAGCGCCTCAACATTGACCGAGGCCGGCACCACCTTCAGGTCTTCCCGCCCAAAGGAACACGACACCTCGGGGGCTGCAGTGGACGGCATTTGATCATCGCGGTCTGCAATTTCCCTAATCAAGACGATCTCCGTGCGGCGTCTGGCCATGCTGCCACGAGACTACGGCCTCGCTGCACCGAGGCGGGCGCCAGCCTCGTGGACGCCATTCAAGTTGGCCTCAAACGACATTCGTGCCTCCAAGTGGCAGCCGACGCCTATGCGAGGTAAGGCAAAACGATTGAGACTTCCGTCGCCCAAATGGCCTTTCCGCGTCGTCACCGCTGTTGAAAAGCCGGCTTGCTCGGCAAGGTGATATTCACGAGGCCCGCATGCGCGGGCGCCACCATAGGGAAAGGCCAGGTGGCGAACAGGCAGTTCGATGAGGGTCTCCAGGTAGTTGCGATTGTCTTCCAGTTCGGCCCGTGCGGAGGAGGGGTCGAGTGTTGCGAGTGCCGCGTGTGACGCGGTGTGGGCGCCAATTGACGCCAGAGGATGGCGTGCAAGGGCTTGCAGCTCCTGCTCGTCCAGAAAGTATGCGTCGTTCAACGCCGATAGCGAAATCCCGTACCTATGGAAGGTGCCTTCGAGCAGTGAAGCGCGGCGGTAGTCCTCGTGAACCCATTGCGTTGCCGTCTTCAATCCGGCTCTCTTACTGAGAAAGTCCGGACAGTCAAACTCAGCATCCATCGGATCAATCGCGACATGGTCCTCTCGGCGAAAGAGTTCCCGCAGCCCGAGCCACCATGTCTTCATTGCGCGAGTCGGGGCGCCCGTTGGGACGTAGACCGTGAATGGTGTCTTGTTCCGCTCCAGGAGCGGAAGCGCCACAGAACGGACGTCTCGATATCCGTCGTCAAACGTTATCACAGCGTATCTCGACGAGTTCGGCTCGTTTCGCGCCAACGCCTGCAAACACTGATCAAGGCTGACGATGTGCCATCCTTGACGCTGGAGCCACTCAAGCGAATGCTGGAAGAGATCTACCGATGTGCCGGTCATCAGTTCACGGCGGAAATCCCGTTGTATTTCATGGAACATCACTATGACCGCCCGTCCGGCGAATAGTCGGCGGAATACCGGCATGAGCCCTGTCCAATGAATCCCGTATAGGATTCCATCTTTTACGAGTTGCCTCATTTCGCCTCCACAAGACCCGCCACGCAGCTGAGCTCGTGTACGCGGCATCGCTCCACGGCCGTAACAGATACTGCCACAATGGACTTGCGATCGATACCAAGCGGACCGCAAGCGGTGTTGACCCTTTCGGGTTACCCATATCGACCCCGGACTTCCCTTGCGATTGGACGGCGCGCCAATCTATCTTCAGGTCGCAATTCTGATGACCGGAGACGTTGTTTCTTTGGTGTGCGCGATCGGCCATGATCTGAGAGAATACGGTGCAAACCGGATTTCGCCTGATTGTCGACCCTGTCGACCGGCGACGCCGGGACGGCGTCGTGCAGGCATCCATGACGGGTCGGAGATTGCAATCGTTAACGCGCGAAAGCCGGTCGCGGAAGGCGCCGGGCGCTCAGTGATCCCTAATCGGCCGTTTGGTGCCAGCAATTGTTTACAGGCGCGCCATCGACGGAATCGTCCTCCCTGCGGGCCGCTCGGCTCTCGCAGCACTTTCTTGCGCTGCCACGTCGGTCCCGAGCCGCGCCGGGAAATTCAGGGATCTCGCGGTTACGGATTCCCGCCGAGCGGCAAAGGATGTTCTGCATGAAGGGAGCGCCCCTCAACGCCGCCGCAATGATCTACGCGAAAGTCGTAAGCTTCGCCGCGGGTATCGTGATCGCCCGGGTGATCGGGGCAACCCAGTACGGCATGATAAACGTTGCTCGCAGCGTGCTGGAAAGCTGCAGCATTGTGAGCCCCCTCGGACTCGATGTCGCTATGCAGCGCCATTTGGGATCGGCACCGGAACATCTTTCCGCACGACTAGGACAGCTGAGATTCTTCCGGCTCGTCACCTTCGGCCTTGCAATTATCCCTCCTTTGCTAGCAGCGACGGGTCTCAGCAGCTATGTCGAACAGTCGATCTACCGCTATCCGGACTTCGCAAATGTCCTTCTCGTAACGCTGATAGCGCTGCCTTTTGGAACGGACATAGCAGTGTTGGGCGGCGCCTATCGGGGTGTGTTGAATCCCGCGCCTTTCATGCTGGCAAACTTCGTGGTGCAGCCCACCATCCGATTGATAATTATGGGACTGCTGTTCATCCTTGGATATCGGCTATGGGCGGTCGTCGTTGCGACGTGCGCCTCATACATCATTTCCTGGGCAGTCCTGGCCTTGCTGGCCCGCAGGGACATGACCGGCGGGGGCTCCAGTGATCGATTGGATTGGACGGAGATCCGATCGGTTCTTGTATATGCCCCGTACCTGGGTGCTTCGCTCGTTTTCGTCGTTTGGATCCGGAGCGCCGACTCTCTCTTTCTTGGTCATTTCGGGAGCGCTAGGGATGTCGGCCAATATGCGGCCATTCTGATGATTGCTCAGCTGATCGGTCTCGTCGGCGAGGCGTTGGGGCAAACTCTGGGGCCTCGTGTTGCGCTCCGTTATCGGAACAATGACCTCACCGCGATGGAATTTCTTCTCGCCGAGAACATTCGTCGGATCACGCTGCTTTCGGCCCCAATATTCGCCGCCATTCTGTTCTGGGGCGATCGCATCGATCTGGTGCTTGGACCCACCTTCGAAGTCGATCCTCGTGTGGTCGCCCTCGTCAGCGCAAGAATCTTCCTGCAGACCATATTCGGATATAGCGGGTTCGCCCTTTCCATGACCGGATGGCATGCTCGGGAAACCTTGCTTCTGGGCTGCGGATTTCTACTTTCGGTGATTTTGTGTGCGGTGCTGGTCCCGCTGTTTGGACAGCTAGGCGCTGCGCTGGCAAGCTTCGCAACCATGTCGACCATAAATCTGGTCCGCTATGCCGTCGTTCTTAGGATCTTCAGAATTCGAATTATCGGAGCATCCGTGGCGGCTACGACCGCGTTGGCGGTCATGACGGCCGGCGCCGTATGGCTTTTGCTGCAACCGGTTGATAACCGGACCTTGGCGTTCACGGTAGCTGAAGCTGCAGTGTTTCTGGTGCTCTTTGCTGGCGCTTCATGGCGTCTGCTGATTACCGATCACGACCGAGACTACATTTTCGAGCTCTTTGGGCCATTTCGCGGATTGGTCAGGATTGGAAGATGAGAGTTGCACTCGTATCATTGCATTACGCTGAATATTCGTCGCGCCTCGCGATGGCCCTGAGCCGACAGCACGACGTCTTGCTCATTCTGGATTCAACCAATGCGCGATACGAGCTTTCAAGCGCTCTGCGCGACGCAATCATTGAAAGTCGGCTCGTTCGCTGGTTTCCCCGTCAGCGGCGGCTCAATGCACCAATTGAACTGGCCAGGCTCGTGTGGACGCTGCGAAGCTTCCGACCGGATGTGATCCATGTTCAGGAGATATATAAATGCATTCCGACCTGGGCGAATGACGTCCTGCGGTATTCGATACCGCTGGTGCTCACGGCTCACGATCCGCTTCCGCACAGCGGGGTTCTCGATCGAAGGGCCGCGGCCGCGGTTCCATGTCGCGCACGATTGCGCGAACATGCGGACCGACTGATCGTTCATGGAGACAGGTTGCGGAACGAGTGGGGCGAAAGAGAGCCTGGCGTTGCCCCGCGTATTGCTTCGGTCCCGCACGGCGTTCTTGGTAGCACCGTTCCAGAGGCGCTCTCGGAGCCGTCGACGTTTCTCTTTTTTGGGCGCATCGAATCCTACAAGGGACTCGAATTTTTTCTCAAGGCAGGAGCGTTGTTGGTCGAGAGAGGATTTTCGCCTCGCTTGATTGTCGCCGGTACCGGCTCGGATCTCGAACGCCATCGAGCGCAAATCGGTAGTATGCCATGGGTTGAGTTGGTGGACCGGCGGATTGATGCAGATGAGATCCCAAATTTGTTTGCGCGATCCAGTGCCGTCGTTCTCCCGTACACTGATGCCACTCAGAGCGGCGTTGCCGCGATGGCTTTCGGATTCGGGCGACCTGTCATCTCGACGAGTGTCGGCGGCCTGCCAGACGTGATTTGCGATGGACACAATGGTCTGTTGGTTCCCCCGAACAATGCGGAGGCGTTGGCAGAGGCGATGTCGCGGCTGATCGTAAGCGACAAGTTGCGTCAGGGCCTGACTTCGGGAGCAAGCGCCTATGGAAGCGCCGAATTGAGCTGGGACCGGATCGCTCGACAGACCTCCGCGGTGTATGAAAGTGCCATCATTGCTCATCGTCAGTCGATTGCTTGCGCAAAGGGTAATGCATTCTCGTGGAGATGATGTTGCAGAGCTTCGGGTTATGCGCCGTCTGCGGTTTCCTCGTGCTACACCTAGGAAGCCCGAATCCGTTGACGCCGCTAGCTGCGACGGCCGCGCACAGAGCAGTAGATATGGTCATTGAGACGAGCGATCATTCAGCCGAGATCGCACGGCTGTTTCCGGCCAACGGCTCTACGACCAGTATCGACAGCAACGTCTACACGGCGCAAAACGCAGACCGGAGCTGGAGCCTAAGTCTCCTTGATGCCGACACACTCCGGTTCGAGGTGCGCTCAGGAGACCATTGGGTTTCCTCAGATTGGGCCGACCCGACCAGCGCTGAGCGCGCTGAAATAGCCGGACAAAAGCTGTATCCGCCTGGTACGCAGATCGACATCGTTTACGACTTCATGGTTGAACCAGGGCCGAGGAATTCTGCGAGCGGCCCCGGGCGTTTTCTGGTTCTCGGCCAAATGCACGAATACAATGTAAACAAGTCTCCACCATTCGCCGTTGAAATGGTGAATGGCGATCACATGGCGATCGACATTGGAACCGGCAAACCGGTGTACCTTTACATTGACCCGGAGCCGTTTCAGCGCGGCCGCTACTATTCAATGAAAGTTCAGGTGAAATTCGACAACAACCGCACTGGAGTTCTCCAGGTCTGGCGGGACGGCGTTCAAATCGTCGACTATCACGGGTCAATCGGAACGGGTGCTGAAACATATTGGAAGCAAGGCATCTATCGCTCGTCGGTTCCGGAAACCATTGCGGTGCGTTTCCGAGGCTTGAAGATCACGGCAGCGGTGATGCCCGTACCTCACTGATGAACGCCGGCGACCGCGTCGGGATGACAGCAAGCGCGCTTCGCCCGCGTGCCTGTGAGATTTCGCGACGGGACCTGGCCATTTGCGGGTGATTACCTGCCGTTCGCACTTCATCCCATTTGCGAACTCTCCGCAGCCTCGGCGCCGCGAGTGCCGTGCTGAAGCTCGTCGTCGACATTGGCCAAAGCGTACGCCGCTCGCCGAGGTAAAATGCGGACGATCCGAAAGATCGAACGGCGTTGTCCTGATCGACAAATCAGGGGTGCATGGGCGATTATGCTAGCGTTTGGACGCTAGATACGTATGTATAAATCACATTTTGAAAGTTTTTTCGCCATTTTTAATTATTAACCAACCGACCTAGCAGTCGGGGGGCAGCGTTCCAACAATCCCACTGCTTTGAAAATGCGCTCGCGGTCTGAAGCTGCGAGCATGCGGTATGTCGCGCGGCTTCTTGCAGCACGGCAGTGGAATTCCTGTTTCAACTTCAAGAAGGACTATGGAATGGCACTTTCCGCACCTAAGGGGCACCCCTCAAGCCTTTGAGGAAAACGTCGTCGGCACGCCGTTCGGCATCCCACTGGCATAGCTACATCACGAACTAAGTGGCGCAGGATGTCTGCGCTCACGAAGCGATGATGGCTGAGTTGAACCATTTGGACCGAACCGGGCCAATGGGATCGTCGATGCTCGTCTGTCAGAGATGACATGAGCACACGACGATTCAGTACATCTACGGAGACTCGATAACAATGACGATCACGTCTTTCACACGGAGCAACGACGGCACAGTCGCGATCAATGGCGCCAACTATACGGTCCAGAACGCGAACCAGAGCTACAGTCTGAGCGAACCTGATTCCAATACACTGCGGTTTCAATTGCAGTCAGGCGATTATTGGAATGGTTCGCAGCGCAGTGAAATTGCCGGGAGCACTGTCTACGCGCCGGGCACCCAGATCAACCTGGCTTACGACTTCATGGTCGAGCCTGGACCTGTGGACGATGCGAATGGTCCCGGGAAGTTCACCGTCATCGGCCAGATGCATGAAAACAGCCTCACTGGTTCGCCGCCGTTCGCGGTTGAGCTGGTGAACGGTGACCACATGGCGATCGATATCGGGACCAACAATCCGGTGTATCTCTACACCGACCCGAATCCCATTGTGCGTGGCCAATACTATTCCATGCAAGTCCAGGTGAAATTCGCGAATGACGGCAGCGGATTTCTCGAAGTCTGGCGCAACGGCGTTCAAATCGTCGATTATCACGGTCCACTTGGGAATAATCTCGGGACTTACTGGAAGGAGGGTATCTACCGCTCGACATCCAGTCAAACGATGGCAGTCGATTATAAAAACTTGCAGATAACCACGGGATCGACGCCGCCCGTCACGTCACCATCGTCGCCCACCACGACACCATCGTCGCCCACCACAACACCATCGTCGCCCACCACGACGCCGGCGGTGACGCAGGTCTCCGCTTCACCGGCCACAGGAGTCGAGCATGCCGGCGATGCGGTCACGTTGACGCTTCGCTTCAATGAAGCCGTGACGGTCTCTGGTACACCCACCCTGTCGCTCAATGATGGTGCGAAGGCCACCTATGTCGGTGGTTCGGGCACCAGCGCGCTCACTTTCAAAACGACTGTCGCGTCGACCGACACCAACACGTCGGCGCTCGCCATCACAGGCGTCAATCTTCCCAGCGGCTCAAGCATCAAGGATGCCTCCGGTGTTGCGGCCAATCTCTCTGGCGCGGTGAAGACGTTCACGGGGCTGCAGATCGATCCGATCCTGCCGGCGGTGACGCAGGCCACGGCCTCCCCGGGAACCGGCACCGAACTGGTCGGAGACACGATCACCCTGACGCTTGCCTTCAATGAGGCCGTGAATGTGACGGGCACGCCTACGCTGTCGCTCAATGACGGCGGCAAGGCCACCTATGTCGGCGGCTCGGGCACGGGCACGCTCACGTTCAAAACCACTGTCGCGTCGACCGACACCAGCACCTCGGCGCTCGCCATCACGGGGGTCAACCTTCCGAGCGGTGCGAGCATCAAGGATTCGTCCGGTGTTGCGGCCAATCTCTCGGGCGCGGTGAAGACGTTTACGGGTCTCCAGATCGACCCGCCGACATCGACGACGCCGAGCGCGCCGTCGACGCCGAGCGCGCCGTCGGCGCCAACGACGCCGACGACACCATCAGTCACACCGGAGGTGACCAAGGCCACGGCCTCGCCTGGAACGGGCACCGAGAACGTGGGAGATACGATCACCCTGACGCTTGCCTTCAATGAGGCCGTGAAGGTGACGGGCACGCCCACGCTGTCGCTCAATGACGGCGGCAAGGCCACCTATGTCGGCGGCTCGGGCACGGGCACGCTCACGTTCAAAACCACTGTCGCGTCGACCGACACCAGTGTGTCCGCGCTCGCCATCACGGGGGTCAACCTTCCGAGCGGTGCGAGCATCAAGGATTCGTCCGGTGTTGCGGCCAATCTCTCGGGCGCGGTGAAGACGTTTACGGGTCTTCAGATCGACCCGCCGACATCGACCACGCCGACGACGCCGACCACGCCGAGCGCCCCAACGACGCCGACCACCCCTTCGACCCCGTCATCGACCAAGCCGGTCCTGACTATCGCGGATGACTCGCTCTGGGTTGCCGGGCGAGGCGGCAAGGTCGACCTCGGCACCAAGGTGGCGACGAGCGACTCCAACGACGCCGTGACCGTGAACATCGCGGGGTTGCCGAGGTACGAGACGATCACCGACAAGCTCGATGGTAAGACGTTCAGGGGGAGCAACATCACCTTGACGGCCGCGCAGGTCGACAGCGGACTGACGCTACACTCGTATTACAGGGGTGGCGGACATCCGGTCGCGACACTGACACTGACGGCAAGCGCGAAGGATCCGACCACCGGCTCCGTGTCGACGTCCTCGCCGAAGACCATCACCGTGACGGATCCTCGGTCGACGTCGTGGCATACGAGCACGTCGTCGTCGCATACGAGCGCGTCGCATACGAGCGCATCGCATACGAGCACGTCGCATACGAGCACGTCCTCGCATACGAGCACCAGCACGGATCCCGTGTCTTCTCCCACCACGACCGTCACGACCGCGCCCGCCACGACCGCGCCCGCCACGACCACGGCCGCTGCGACCACGACCTCGCCGCAGACGATCAACTCAACGGATCTTCAGCATGCGATCGCCGCGAACGCGGGGGGCTTGGCAAGCCGGGCCTTCGCGCTGCTCCAGCAGCACATGGACCCGGCGACCAGCACCCTGGCAACGACCGGGCGGGAGCCGATCCTCGTGGCGGATCATCCGGTCGCGGCCGCCCCGAGCACGGCGTCCCTGGCGAGCCAGAGCTTTGCGCTGCTGAACCAGTATCTGGCCGGTAACACCGGTCGGTTCGATCCCGGACACATCGTCGCCGCTGCTTCGCAAGCCACCGTTTGGGGACATGAATCGTTGCTGACCAGACCGCAACATTAATGCCCGGCCGCACCCAGGCCCAACGCCTGGGTGCGGCACCGTCAAGTTTGTGAATGCATCAGAAGGAACATCATACGCGGTCTGTAGCCGCGAAGGGTTGAGTAAAAAATATGGCGATCCAGAATGGAAATGCCCATGCCGCAGATCTCGGGCTTCGAGCGCTGGCTCTGTTCCTCCGTCTTCATGGCGTGAACGCCGAGCCCGAGCAGCTCCGCGACCGTTGCGGTAGCAACGATATCGGCATCAGCGCGATGCTTCGCTGTGCCCACGAATTCGGAATCAAAGTCCGCTCGCGCACGACGCGTTGGAAGCGACTTGCAAGCACCACGTTACCCGGAATCGCGTCGCTGCGTGATGGCGGATTCCTGCTTCTCGGCAAGGTCGAGGACGAGGCGGCACTTGTGCTGTATCCGACCGCATCGCGTCCGAGGATAATGACGCGCGCCGAGTTCGAAGAGGTGTGGGATGGCCGTTTGATCCTGGCCGGCTCACAGAATCTCGTGCACAGGTTGCTTCATTCCGTCGCGGGCATGAATACCCCGGGGAGTGATCTGGCGCGGCGTGCCGGCGATGCCGTGATGCATGCCGGCACTATGTTGACGCGCGCCAGGGACGTCATGTTGACGCGCGCTAGCGACGTCTTCATGCGCGCCCGCGATGTCATGCTGCGTACCCGCTCACCCGATCGACCCGATATGGCTGTCGAGGAGGCGGTTCTTGAACCTGCGAGCGACGATGAGTCAGGTCTCATTGCGGCGGCGATCCTGCTGCGTTGCCACGGCATTGCGGCCGATCCGGAGCAAATTCGGCATCGCATGGGCACGGCGCGGATCGGTGTGACCGAAATCCTGCGCTGCGCCAAGGAGTTCGGGCTCAAGGCCCGGTCACAGCGGTCGAGCTGGAACAGGCTTGGCGTCACGCCGCTGCCGGGAATTGCCGTGCTGCGCGACGGCAGCTTCCTGATCCTGGGCAAGGTCATCGAGGACAAGCTTCTCGTTCAGCGCCCATTGTCTCCCCGACCCGAGGCCATGACTCAGGCTGAGCTTGAGGCCATCTGGGACGGCGATATCATCCTGATGGCCCGACGGGCGAGCCTGACGGATCTCTCCCGGCGATTCGACATCAGCTGGTTTCTCGGTGCGGTCCACAAGTATCGTCGTCTTCTCGGCGAGGTGCTGATCGCGTCGTTCTTCCTTCAGGTCTTCGCCCTCGTCGCCCCGCTGTTCTTCCAGGTCATCATCGACAAGGTGCTCGTGCATCGAAGCATTAGCACGCTCGACGTCCTGGTCGCGGGCCTCGTCGCATTGACCCTGTTCGAGACCGTTCTCGGCACGTTGCGCGTCCATCTGTTCGCGCACACGACGAACCGCATCGACGTCGAGCTTGGCGCCCGGTTGTTTCGTCACCTGATGGCGTTGCCGATCGCATATTTCCAGACCCGCCGTGTCGGCGATTCCGTTGCACGCGTTCGCGAGCTCGAGAACATCCGCCAGTTCCTGACGAGCTCGGCGCTCACGCTCGTCGTCGATCTCTTGTTCACGGTCGTCTTTCTTGCGGTGATGTTCTACTATTCGACGCCGTTGACCCTGCTCGTTCTGGCATCGTTCCCGTTCTACATCGGTATTTCCGCCGGCGCGGCGCCGCTGTTTCGCCGGCGCCTCGATGAGAAGTTCAATCGGGGCTCGGAGAACCAGGCCTTCCTGGTCGAGAGCGTCACGGGCGTCGAGACGCTGAAGTCGATGGCGGTCGAGCCGCAGATGCAGCGCCGCTGGGAGGAGCAACTCGCCGGCTATGTGGGTGCGAGCTTCCGCGTGCTCAGCCTGAACAATACCGCGAGCCAAGCGGTCCAGATGATCAACAAGCTGGTCACCGCCGCAACGCTCTACTTCGGCGCCAGGCTCGTGATCGGCGGCGACCTGACCGTCGGCGAGCTGGTCGCGTTCAACATGCTGGCGGCTCGGGTGAGCATGCCGGTGCTCCGGCTCGCGCAGATGTGGCAGGACTTCCATCAGGCCCGTCTGTCGGTCGATCGTCTTGGCGACATTCTCAACACCATTCCCGAGCCAAGCTTCAGCTCGACCCGGGCTGCGCTGCCGCCAATCCGTGGCAAGGTCACATTCGAGCATGCAACCTTCCGCTATCGTACCGATGGCCCGGAAGTGCTGCACGACGTGTCCTTCGGCGTCGAACCCGGCCAGGTCGTCGGTATCGTGGGTTCGTCGGGCTCCGGCAAGAGCACCATCGCCAAGCTGATCCAGCGTCTCTACGTGCCGGAGAGCGGACGCGTGCTGGTCGACGGCGTCGACCTCGCGATGGTCGACCTGACCTGGCTTCGACGCCAGATCGGCGTGGTCTTGCAGGAGAACGTGCTCTTCAATCGCTCGATTCGCGAGAATATTGCGCTCGCCGACCCGACGATGCCAATGGAACGCGTCATCGAGGCCGCGTCGCTCGCCGGCGCTCACGACTTCATCCTGGAGCTGCCCGAGGGCTATGACACCATCGTGGGCGAACGCGGCAGCAGCTTATCCGGTGGCCAGCGCCAGCGTGTCGCGATCGCTCGCGCACTCATTACCAATCCGCGCATTCTTATCTTCGACGAGGCTACCAGCGCGCTCGATTACGAGAGCGAGCGCGCCATCCAGCAAAACATGAAGCGGATTGCCGCGGGCCGGACTGTGTTCGTCATCGCTCATCGGCTTTCGACCGTGCGCAATGCGAACCGGATCATCACTCTCGAGCATGGCCGCATCGTCGAGGACGGTAGCCATGATGAGCTGATCCGTTCGAACGGGCGCTACGCAAACCTCCACTATCTGCAGGCCGGTATCCATGACGTCCGCTAGCCGAAATATCGTTACGTTTCCGAGAGCCGAAGTTCGGCGGCGCGAGCACGAGATTGCATTCCTGCCCGCGGCGCTCGAGATCACCGAAACGCCGCCGTCGCCGATCGGTCGCGCGATCGGGGCGAGCATCATCGCGCTCTTTTGCGTCGCGCTGATGTGGGCATCATTCGGCAGCGTCGATATCGTCGCTACCGCGACGGGCAAGATCGTGCCCGGTGGACGTACCAAGCTGATCCAGCCGTTCGAGACGGGCGTTGTCCGCGCCATCCACGTACGTGACGGACAGAGCGTCAAGGCGGGCGACGTTCTGATCGAGCTCGACCCAACGATGACGGAAGCCGATCAGGAGCGCCAGAGAAGCGATCTCCTCGCGGCCGAACTCGACGTCGCGCGGCTGCGCGCAGCGCTGACCGATGATCCGCTGGCCGCCTTCCGGTCACCGCAGGGCGCAAGTGAGGCGGAGATCGAGATGCATCGCCAGTTTCTGATCAGCCAGCGCGCCGAGCAGAGCGCCAAGCTTGCCGAGATCGAGCGCCAGCAAGGTCAGAAGGAAGCGGAACGGGCGACCACGTCGGCGAGCGTGGCGAAGCTCCAGGCGACCATACCGGTGCTGCAGGAGCGGGTCGACATTCGCAAGGGGCTCGTCGACAAGGCCTTGGCCTCGAAGGTCGTCTATCTCTCCGAGTATCAGGAGCTGGTCGGCCTTCAGCAGGATCTCGTCCTCCAGCAGAGCCGGCTCCATGAAGCCGACGCAGCCATCGCCTTGCTGAAGGAAACGAAAGAAAGGACCGCCGCGGAGTATCGGCGTTCCACCTATGACGCGCTTGCGAAAGCCGAGCAGAAGGCGGCGAGCGCTGCGCAGGAGATGGTCAAGGCGGAGCGGCGCACGAAACTCCAGCATTTGACTGCGCCGGTCGACGGCGTCGTGCAGCAGCTCGCCGTTCACACGGTGGGCGGCGTGGTAACGCCGGCGCAGGCGCTCGCCATCGTGGTTCCAAGCGAGAGTCAGCTCGAGATCGAGGCCATGCTCTCCAACCGAGACATCGGGTTCGTTCATCCGGGACAGAAGGCGGAGATCAAAGTCGATACGTTCAACTTCACGCGTTACGGCCTCCTTCATGGAGACGTGTTGAGCGTGTCGACGGACGCCATAACGCACGACAGGCCACAAGGCGGATCGAACGACCGGGCATCGGGCGCGGCGCAAAGCAGCAGCGAGCCGAGAGGTCAGGAGCTGGAATATGCGGCGCGCATTTCACTCGACCGCACGCACATGCAGGTCGAGGACAAACTCGTCAAGCTCGGCCCTGGCATGGCGGTAACGGTCGAGATCAAGACCGGCTCGCGCAGGATCATCAGCTATCTTCTCTCGCCGCTGGCGAGGTACAGACAGGAATCGCTGCGGGAGCGATGAAGAACCCACAGCGACCCGCGCGCGAGGATAGTGCCCGCGCGCGGGTCCCTGCGCCTACTTGTGGAGCCGTGCCGCCGCGCGAGCTCCTCGGTCCTCACCCTTGCGGAGTAGACCGTCGATGGGAGGTACCGCGACGTGAGTGGACTGCGGGGCCAATGGAGCAGGCTCGTTGATCTGCTCCATCTCGGAGATCTTCGCGATCCCTCTGCCCGGATCGGCTGTGAGCGTGCGACCGCTTGCCGCTCGCACCAGCGACCCATGGTTCATTCCCCAAATCGCCGCCTGTGTCCGGTTCTGAACCCGGATCTTGCGCAGGATCGCCTTGACGTGGACCTTCACGGTAGCTTCGGCGATATCGATCTTTCGGGCGATGCATTTGTTGGAATCGCCCTCGATAAGGCAGGATAGAATTGCCTTTTCGCGTGGCGAGAGCTGCGGCGAGATCGTGTCCTCCGACGTGACGAGGATCGCGTGCTCGTTCTCGTTGAGCGGCGCCGTTTCGCGCTCGTGACTTCCGTCAAGAGCAAACGTCAGAAATGCCGGCGGGAAGACGGTCTCGCCCATCGTGACGAGCTCGACGGACTTGATGAATGCGTCGCACGAAATGACGTTAACGAAGTAGCCGTTGGCGCCTGCACGAAATGCAGAAGCGAGTTCGGCCGGCCGATAGTTGTCCGAGACGATCGCAATGCGTGCGTCCGGATACCGATCTTTCACATATCCGATTTGTTCTCTCGCGAGATCGAAATCATCGCCGGTATGGACGATGAGGAACATCAATTGCTCTGTTTGAAGTGAGCCTGGCAATTCCGCGGGATTCGACGCCGAAGCCGCGATACGAAAATTTGCTGCGTGAAGTATTTTACCAATACCTTCTCTAATCAGAACGTTCTTTCCAATAAGGACCGTTCCGTAAGATTGCCGCCTCCTCATTTTACCCTCCAGCCTACGCAATGACACAACAGCGACGGACGGTTGAATTCAATGTTGTCTTTCGACGGACGAACGAATCGTTGTTGTTAAGTTGGTCGTTCTCCCTTGGCTTGTAGTCCTCAAAAATATCGAGTTACTTCGATCGTGATCCTCCTCCTTTGCCTTTTGCTGAACGTTGTCGGCGATCGCCCCGGATTGCTTAATCTTTTATGAATGTTAGAGGCGAATTTCCAAACGCCCTATATATCGTTGGTTATAGGAACGGTCCGGCATATATCCGTACGATTACGACGCCCGAAAACCGCGTTTAGCACAGTCTCTGCGTGAATTAGGTCGGGATGTTGATTCAACGTTGAAGAACTTGTCGGAGTTTTTGTTCGTCGTTGCTACGTCTGCGCGAACACATTCTGCAAGCGAGTTAACTACGCATCGCCTATCGAACGTTGAGGAAATATCGAAGCTGTACGCCGTCGAAGATTTCGCCGTTGTCCGGGCTCGTCGCATCAGAGGCCGGCACGTCTCTGTCTGATGACCGGGTTCTTACGGGCGTTGGCCTCGCCAAATTGCTGTGCGAGAGTCGGGAAGCGAGCAGACCAGCGCACCTGTTAACCCTTAAGTATTGCTTGTGTTATTGTTAATTTCAGATGATTCTATCGCTAGTAGTGAAATAGTGATGGCGCGCAGATTTTATCTTTTTGGGGGCGACACGCTGAGGAGCGCCCAATGCGACGTACCAGTGTAGTCATTGCAGACCGGCATCCGGTTGTTTTGAAGGGCCTGAGCAGCGTGCTCGGTGCCGTAGCCGATTTCAATATTGTCGCATCTTGTAGCGACGCTGCGAGCTGCATCGAGGCGATCCGGAACCTGGCGCCTGATATCGCGATTGTCGACGCCGCAATGCCTGAGCTCGGCGCGCTGAGAATTCTTTCGACCATCAACTCAGAAAATCGTTCGACCCATTTGGTATTTTTCGCCGCGAGTGAAGATTGCGAACTGGTACTCGCGGCGACGCCGATGACCTGCAGCATCGTCCTGAAGGACACGGAGCCGGAGGCGCTGGTGCAGTCCTTGCGGCACGTCGCCAACAATCACAACCTGCTGCCGGCCACCCCATCCGAGTCGATCGTTTCGCACGAGCAGAGCACGAATTCGGAGAGTGCGCTGACGGCGCTGACGGACCGCGAGCGTCAGATCATGCGTTTGGTCTCCGAAGGATTGTCGAACAAGGAAATCGGGCGACGATTGAACATAGCCGATGGCACCATCAAGGTGCACCTGCACAACATCTTTCAGAAGCTTGAAATCAGCAATCGGACCGTGCTCGCGGCCCTCGCCATCTCGCAACATGATCGCGCGACCGGCCCGCGGGAGAAGGCCCGCATTCCCGATTGAGTGGAGCAGGTGGGGTAGCGCCGGGAAAATCCTCGCGCGCCACCATTCCCGGTCGACGCTCGCAGGGCGATGGGCAGGCGGCCTCTGATGGATACGCCGCCCAGGCTAACACGATCATGGTGGGGCTGCTCTAACCATCTGTGCGACCGGGCTCGACTGGCGCGGAACGAGACGCCAGATGTCGCCGCGCGCCGGAAATGATGGGTACGGGCGCCGCTTGATCGGGGAGGTCAATGTCCCGGCAGCTTGGTGGAGTAGTCCGTCGGGGCAGGCGGCTGATCCAAAATCGCAGCAAAAGTATCAGCAGGGAAGTGTATTTATTGGTTATCTGCAGCTCTGGGTCCATCGCGGTTTGTCCGTTGTCAGGTAAAACTCAGTCGCGGGCGATAGCGAACGGCTCCAGATGCGATCGCAGAGATGTGCCGACTGGACGTGGGCACATCTGGAGCGGCGGCCCTGGCCCTCCCTGCTGCCCCCTATGGTCAGGGCCGTTTCTCCATGGACGGCCCGCCATCGGGACCAAACTCTGTCGTCGAGCCGAAAGCGCGTGGTCGCATTTTGATGTCCCTTCATTTTCACCGTGCCGTCGAGAACATGGAAATCTGGAGCGCGACCGGCGACGGCTTTTCCTTTGTGATCACGTATGAGAGCCCTGCTGGTTCCGGCTTTCATGGAGATGCCGGCTATGTGGCGTCGTGGCGGCCGCTCTATCGGAGTGACGGCGCGATCAAGATCGGCGGCTCGGAGTTTGCGAGTTTCACGGAGGCAGAGGACGCCTGCAACACGATGCTGGAGCATCTGAAGGGGCCTGCGCTGGAATGAAGTGCACGGCCGGCAGTCAGGCATCGTAGACCTTCGATGCCTGAGTTTCAGCGGTCAGGCGGTATTACCGGCGTCGACCGTCACCACCGTGCCGGTGATGTTCCGGCCGCCTTCGCCGAGAAGATATTCGACCATTGAAGCGACGTCGTCGGCTTCGGGCAGGCGACGCAATGCGCTGCGGCCAGTAATGCGTCGACGGCCTGCGTCGTCCAGGGATCTGGTCAATTCCGTGTCGATGAAGCCGGGCGCGATCGCGTTCACGGTGATGCCGACCCTTCCGAGCTCGCGGGCCAGCGAACGGGTGAAGCCGGCAACCGCGGCTTTGGATGCGGCATACACGGACAGGCCGTTGTAGCCGGTTGAGGCGACGATTGAGGAAATGTTGACAATCCGACCCGCACCGTCGGCCATCATATGGCGGGCCACGTATTTGGTCAGGATGATCGGCGACAATACGTTCAGGCGAATCAGGGCCTCGATTTCGGAATTGTGCATGGTGGCCAGCACCCCATCGGTGCCGATCCCGGCATTGTTGACGAGCCCCTAGATCGTGCCGAATTCGTCGCGCACTGATTTTGCGAAGGCCGGAATCGCATCGGTCACCGCAAGGTCGCAGGCGCGGAAATGCAGGCGTCGTTGTGCTTCGCGGACCGCGGCGGCGAGCTCGCCACTCTCGCGGCGCGCTACCGCGACCACATTGTAGTCGCCGGATGCGGCGAGCCTGCGCGCAATGGCAAGACCGATACCGCGGCTACCGCCGGTGACGAGGACGTTACGCATCGGTGCGTGCCAGTTTCCCCGCTGCCGTGACGTCGAGCCGTTCGACGAAACGGATCACGGCAGGCACCTTCCAGGCCGCCAGGCAGTCTTTGCACTGGCTGAGAATCTCCTTGCGGATCGTCTCGTGGCGCTCCCGATCGGTGCCGTCGGCAACGACGACATCCGCGACCACGATGGCGCCGGTGATCGGGCTCCTGCGCGATCGCGCGCGCGACATCTGGACGGAGGCGTGCCGGTTGATCACGGCCTCCACCTCCTCCGGATGGACCTTCAAGCCGCCGATGTTGATGATGCCGCCTCGCCGGCCGACGAAGTGGTAGCGTTCGCCGCGCAGCTCGACAACATCGCCGGTATCGACGAAGCCGTCGGTGTCGGCGAGCGGCGGCGCATCGGCGCCGACATAGGCGCGCGCAGTACGCCTGGAACGGATCCGCAGCGAGCCGTCGACCACCTTAATCTCAACGCCGCCGCGATTCCGTCCGATCAGGCGGGCAGGAAAACCCTCACGCCCGTCGTCCACGCTGAAACCGACGCCAGCCTCGGTCGAGGCATAGGCGTGGCCGATCGACGCATGCGGAAATGCCCGAGCCAGGCCGTCGAGCACTGCCTGGTCAGCGATCTCGCCCGACAGGCGGACATAGTGCGGCGAGAAGTCGGCGGCCGCGCCGCTCATCAGGAGCTTGCGCCAATGCGACGGTGTCCCGGATACGTGGGTGACGCCGCCCACGCGCAGCCGCGCCACATGGTCCACGATGGCTTCCCCGGGCTCCGAAAGCACCATCGATCCGCCGCCGATCAAGGCGCGCAGGAAGATTTGCAGGCCGCCGTAGCGACGGATGTCGTAGAACGTCGCCCAGGTTGCGTTCCGGTAGCGCGCAGCCCCGTCGGCGATGATCGCGCCGGCGAGCCCATCGAGCGTATGCCGGACGATCTTCGGCAGCCCTGACGTCCCCGAGGTCAGCATCAGCCACTCGGTCGCGCGGTCGACCTTCCATCCCACGGTCCTCCGTTCGGGCAGGTCGATACCGACGACGTCGTGCCCCCTAGCACTACATCGGTGTAACGGCCGATCGGTGACGATGGTGTCGATCTCGGCCTGCTTGAGCAGGACCTGCAGGCGATCCCAATCCAGGTCGGGCGGGCACAGAAGTATGCGGCGGGCGACGCCGTCGAGCTCGATCATTGCAAGCGCGGACAGCAGCTGTCCCGACGTCGCAAGCAGCACCGAGCGGCCGGACAGCTCGCAGGATTTGCCGGTCAGGCAGCTGTACTCGATAATGTCGGTCAGCGATACACTGTGCCGGGCATCGGAAATCGTGCGATCCTTCAGCTCCGGGCCGAGATATTGGCGCAGTGCGAAGATGTCAGGCGGGGACATTCTCGTAGGCTCGGACAAACTCACCGAGGGTTGACGGGAAGGCTGCGTCCTCGGCGACCGTGAAGGGATCAATGCCAAGCTCGTCCTCCAGCCGCGCAACCAGGATTGCGAATGCCAGCGAATCGAACCCGGTCTCGTTCAGTGGCAGATCGTCCTCGAGCGGCGGAAGCGTGACCTTCTGTTCCTCGGCGATCTGCTTCATCGCGGAGAAAATCTTCGACTTGACCGACATGGTACACCTCACTGCTCGGCTTTCCGGGCCGATGTTAGAGCCTGATCTCGCCTTCAACGATGCGCGCGTAGACGGCCCGGTCGATCGAACGATAGTCGCCGGTTGCTGAATCGCGCAGGAACAGCGGATCGTCCACGACTGAAGGATCGAATCCCTCGCGGATCAACCGCTGCTTCTTCTGCTTGAAAGTGTCGGTCGCCTCGAGCGCCCGGCACAGCCTGACGAAGGCTGGAACTGCATAGGGCGGAAGCCGATGCGAAAGGTGTTCTCTGAACATCCCGAAATCGAAACTTCGGTCCACCACCAGGGCCGCCATGCCCGCGCGGCCATCGGCCCCGGAAACGGCAACTCCATAGGTCGAGGCGTCGAGAACGCCGGGGCAGTCCCTTATTGCGTCGTTCACTTCGCTGGTCGCAACGTTCTCGCCCTTCCAGCGGAAGGTGTCGCCGACGCGGTCGACGAAATGCAAGTAGCCTTGCTCATCGCGCAGCATCAGATCACCGGTGCGAAACCAGACATCGCCCTCGGTAAAGACGTCGCGCAGGATCTTTTTCTCCGTCTCGACGGAATCTGTGTAGCCCTCGAAAGGTGCGCCGTCGCGATCGGCGCCGCCGATGCGTCCGACAGCCTCGCCCGTCTCGCCGGGGCCGCAGGCGATGCAGAGCCCGGCATCGTTGCGGAGTGGGTTGCCGCTGTCGGCATCGACCTTGACGATCGAAGCGGGAAAGCGGTGCGCAAGCACCGGCGGAACCCGGCCGATCGCGCCGGGTTTTCCTTCGACGTTGAACAGGGAGAAATTGCCTTCCGTTGCGGCATAGAATTCGAGGATCTGCGGAATTGCGAACCGGCTGGCGAACATTTCCCAGATGTCGCCACGCAATCCGTTGCCGACGGCCAGCCGCAGCCCGTGTCGCGCCTCTCGTTCAGACGCTGGCGCTTTCAGCAAATAGCGGCACAGCTCGCCGATATATTGGAAGACGGTGCAGTCGAAACGCAAGATGTCGTCCCAGAAGCTGCTAGCGGAGAATTTCTCCGCAATCACGACCGAGCCGCCCGCGGACAGCATGCTGCAGGGAGCTGCGACGCCTCCCACGGAGTGGTAGAGCGGCAGGCAATCGTAGAGACGATCGTTGCTGGACGCGTCCGTCAATCCAGCAAACCATCCGCCCCAGGTGAGAATGCGGCGATGACTGACGTTCGCCGCCTTCGGTAGCCCCGTGGTGCCCGAGGTGTAGATGAGGAGTGCACGTCGCTCGATCGTGACGTCGCCACGTTCGGCGGGGGATAGCGGGCGCGGCTCGAAGGCGGCGAGCATCGCGTCCAGATCGCCGCTTGGGCCGCCGGTGCCAAGGCTCCAGCTTTGCGGTATGTGGTGCAGGTATGGACGTGCGGTTTCGAACGCTTCCACGCAATCGGCAGCAAGGATGACGTGATCGGCACGCGCGACGTCGATGCAGTGGGCGAGCGACCGGCCGACCAGCCTGGTATTGATCAGCGCTACCGTCCCGCCGACCCTGCTGATGCCAAGCCAGCAGGCGAGGTAGTCCGGCCGGTTCGGCATCAGCAGACAGACGGTGTGGCCGGCATGGAGGCCGAGGCTGCGCGCCCAGCGCGCATACCGGTTGATCCGCGCGGCGAGCTCTCCATAGGTGAACGATTGGCCGTCCGAGAGCAGGGCGGGTCGCCCGGGCTGACGCTGTGCCCATTCTTCCACGATGTCGGCGAACAACCGATGCGGCTGCGCTTCGACCTGCGCGGTTAGCGCGAGGGCTTGCAGCCACGCCTTGGCGGCGGAGCGTCTGCGCTGCGGCGCAGCGCATCTGGTCGCACCGGCTGTCTTCACGACCTGGTCATGCGGTCGGGTTGGATCGACATCCGCGCGTACCTGCTCGCTAGCCGGCAAGGTCGCGGCCAGAACGACCGCGCAATCGTTGTCGATGCGGCCGGCGTGATCGTCGGAGCAGAAACTGTGTTCAACTGGCTTCATCCCGACCCGGGTCCGAGCTGGTTGAGGATCATCCGCTCCATCGTCTTCACCGATTGAAAATTTTCGGGCGTGATCGCGAGTTGGGGAAGGATGAGATCGAACTCGGCCTCAACCTTGAGCATCAGGTCGACCATGCCCATTGAGCTCAGGCCGATATCCACCAACCGCGAATCCGGGTGGACATCGGCGGTGATCGCGTTCTGCTCGAGGACACTCCTGACGACGGATAGAACACGGTTCTGAACGTTGACGGAAAAGTCATGCATTTCAACGGTCCCTCGCCGTGACCGGGTCCGATCACAATCGGGCGACGATACCCAACTGCTCTTGGGGGCAACAGCTCTGCTTCGGAGGTACCTCGCCCGGGAGTGGAAGCTCCCTGACACCCACTTTTGCGCCAACGACGCAGCCGGTGAAGTGGACTAGTTGTGGATTTTCAGCGGAATTCATCTCGCATGTTTCGCGTCGTTCAACCATGAAATCCGGGGCCTTGGCCATGAATGTGCAGGAAGTCCAGTTCCGCGACATCGCCACGGAAATTGGCCAAGTAGCACTCTCTCCTGACGACTCCTCGTTCCGGCAGCGGACGGCAAATGTCGCGCGGGTCGCTGCGACGGAGGCAGGGGCGGTCGATCGCGAAGCGCGCTTCCCGCGGGAGGCGATCGAAGCGGCGCGCAAGGAGAGGCTTCTGGGTGCTCAGATTCCGATCGAGTTCGGCGGCGACGGAGCATCTATCTCCGACGTGACCGATATGTGTTACGCGCTCGGCCGTGCCTGCGCCTCGGTCGGAATGATCTTCGCGATGCATCAGACCAAGATCGCGTGTCTGGTCCGCCACGGCGCGGGCAGCGGCTGGCACGAAAGCCTCATGCGCCGCGTGGCTGCCGAACAGCTGCTGCTGGCATCGTCGACCACGGAGGGCCAGAACGGCGGAAACATCAGATTCAGCTCGGCCGCAGTGGAGCGCGCAGGCGGCGAGATTTCGCTGGTGCGTGACGCAACGGTGATTTCATACGGCGCCGAGGCGGACGGCATCATTACCGTTGCCCGTCGCTCCGACTCTGCGGCCGGATCCGATCAGGTGCTCCTGGCCATCACCCGCGACGACTACACGCTGGAACCCACTCTCGCGTGGGAGACGCTTGGCATGCGTGGGACCTGCAGCGCAGGGTTCAAGCTGAACTTCAGAGGCGCTGCGGACCAGATATTCCCCGTCGCATACGAAAAGATTCATGCGCAGACAATGACACCCGTCGCACACCTCTGCTGGTCTTCGGTGTGGGCGGGGATCGCGGCTGCGGCGGTGGACCGAGCGCAGCTCTTCATCCGCAAGGCGGCCCGCGGGGCGGGCGGCAATATGCCTCCCGGTGCGCCGCATTTCACCACAGCCAAAATGACGCTGACGAAACTGCGTGCCATCATCGCCGCGAATCTGCGCCTCTATGAAGCTCGCGAACGGGACGAACGCGCGCTGTCGTCCGTCGACTTCCAGTCCTCGATCAACCTTCTCAAGGTGGAGGCCTCCGAGCTCGCGGTCTCAGCCGTCATGCACGCGATGCGCGCCTGCGGCCTCTCTGGTTACCGCAACGATACCGACGTAAGTATCGGTCGCCACCTGCGCGACGTGCTTTCCGCTCCAATCATGATCAACAACGATCGCATCCTCGCCAGCATGGGCACCGCGACGCTGATGAGCGCCGTCCCGGAGTCCCTGCGCGATTGATATTTGGTCCTCGAAAGGAAATGGGGCTCGATATGAACGTGGCCATGTTTGCAGCACAGTCGGAATCCGCTTCTCGTCCGTCGGATCCGTTGGACCATCTTACCGATTTGCTGTTCTACGAGATGGGCTCTCCGGGGGTCTATGGTCGCACTGCGCTCTACGAAGACGTCGTAGAGCGGCTTGCAGTGCTGATCTCGCGGCATCGCGAAGCGGACACCGAGGTGATGCGCTTTCCTCCCGTGATGAATCGCGCGCAGCTCGAGAGGTCGGGCTATCTGAAAAGCTTTCCGAACCTCCTGGGTTGCGTTTGCGGCTTGCACGGGACGGATAGCGAGATCCACGCCGCGGTCAACCGCTTCGAGGCCGGCGGCGACTGGACGCAGTCGCTTTCACCGGCCGACCTCGTGCTGTCGCCCGCAGCCTGCTATCCGGCCTATCCGATCGCAGCGAGCCGCGGTCCCGTACCAGCAGGTGGTTGGCGATTCGACGTGGCTGCCGATTGCTTCCGCCGCGAGCCCTCGCACCATCTCGACCGGCTGCAGTCCTTCAGGATGCGCGAATTCGTCTGCATCGGCAGCCCCGATCAGGCCTTCGCGTTCCGGGAGCGCTGGATCGAGCGGGCTCAGGAGATCGCTCGCGATCTCGGGCTGCCCTTCAGGGTCGACTACGCCAGCGATCCGTTCTTCGGCCGGGTCGGCCAGATGATGGCCCTGAGCCAAAAGCAAATGTCGCTGAAATTCGAACTGCTGGTGCCTCTGCGCTCCGAGGAGCAGCCGACTGCCTGCATGAGCTTCAATTATCACCGCGAACATTTCGGTGCCACCTGGGGCATCGTGGATGCGGCGGGCGAGCCGGCCCATACCGCCTGCGTGGCGTTCGGAATGGACCGTCTCGCAGTCGCCATGTTCCACACCCACGGCGGAAACACGACCCGTTGGCCGACCGCGGTGCGGGACCTGCTCGGTTTTCCGAGGAATGACCGGTAGGCGACGTGGAAATTGGAATTGGAGGACGCGCGATGCGCCAGGGACATCCCGAGATCGCCCGGGATCGAAGGGTCGAAGGACCTTCCTCCATGAGGAGAGAGACCATCGCCGTCCACGGCGGCTTCAAAGACGATCCGGCCACGAAGGCCGTCGCCGTCCCGATCTATCAGACCGCCTCATACGCATTCGACAGCGCCGACCATGGAGCCGCGCTCTTCAACCTTGAAGTGGACGGCTTCCGCTACACGCGGATCGGCAATCCGACCAACGCGGTGCTTGAGAGTCGCGTCGCCGCCTTGGAAGGAGGCATCGATGCGCTCAGCGTGGCCTGCGGTCAGGCCGCGGTGAACTATGCGGTAGTCAATATCGCGGAGATGGGCACCAACATCGTCTCGGTCCCGCAGCTCTACGGAACCACGCATACGCTGTTCGCGCACATCCTGCCGAGACAGGGCATTACGGTCCGGTTTTCGGAAGACGACCGGCCGGAGAGCGTAGAAAGATTGATCGACGACGATACGCGGGCGGTGTTCTGCGAGAGCGTCGGAAATCCGGCCGGAAACGTCTGCGACATCGGAGCGATGGCCGACGTCGCGCACCGGCACGGTGTCCCGCTGATCGTCGACAACACGGTGCCGACACCGATCCTGCTGCGGCCGATCGAATATGGCGCAGACATCGTCGTGGAGTCGCTGACGAAATTCATGGGCGGGCATGGCACCACGCTCGGGGGAATTATCGTCGATAGTGGCAGATTCCCGTGGGCACAGCATCGTCGGCGCTTCCCGATGATGAACGAGCCGGAGAAGTCGTACCACGGGCTGGTCTTCACCGAGCGCTACGGGGCGGCCGCCTACATCGCGCGCTGCCGCGCCGTCTCCCAGAGAACCACCGGCGCCGTCCTGGCGCCGATGAACGCTTTCCTGCTGCTCCAGGGCATTGAAACCGTCGCGCTGCGGATCGAACGGCACGTCGACAATGGCGAGAAGGTCGCGCAGTTCCTGCGCAATGACCGCGGCGTCGGGTGGGTGAACTATGCGGGCTTTCACGACAGCCCCTATTACGCGCTGACACAGAAATATCTGGGCGGCCGGGCCTGTTCGCTGCTGACTTTTGGCGTGGCTGGAGGCTTCGAGGCGGGCAAGCGGTTCTACGACGCGCTGAGGCTCTGCAAACGGCTGGTCAATATTGGCGACGCGAAATCGCTCGCCTGCCATCCCGCATCGACCACGCATCGGCAAATGTCGCGCGAAGAGCAGGAGAAAGCCGGCGTCCGCCCCGAGATGATCAGGCTAAGCGTCGGAATCGAGCATATCGACGACATCATCGCAGATCTCGATCAGGCCCTTCGTGCTGCGAATTGATGTTTCGTCAAACATGAAGGCATTCGGATGGCTGTTTTGATCGATGTAGATTCGTACGAACACCACCTCTTATCGAGAGGGTCGCACGGAAGCGATTGTGCAAAGGAGTCACCGGGAAATCGGGTGGAGTGCCTGGACATCGGGCTCATCAACAACATGTCGGACGCTGCCTTGATGTCGACCGAGCGCCAGGTGTTCGACCTGCTCGACGCGGCGGCCGGACGAATTCTCGTCAGGCTGCATTTCTATACGATGGAGACGACTCCCCGTTCGGAATGGGGGCGCGACTATGTGCGTCGACACTACCGTGGCATCGACGATCTGCTGAGCAGGAGGCTGGATGGGGTGATCGTGACCGGCGCCGAACCCAGAGCCGCCAGCCTGGCGGAAGAGCCATATTGGAACACCTTCGTCCAGATCGCTGAGTGGGCCAGGGAGAATACCCTGTCGTCGGTGTTTTCGTGTCTGGCCGTCCATGGGGTCGTCCTCCACATGGACGGCGTCGCGCGCCACAAGCTGCCCACCAAATGCTTCGGTGTCTTCGCTCAAACAAAGAGGAGACATCATGCCTTGATGCAAGACGTGCCGACGACCTTCAGAATACCGCACGCCCGGTGGAACGAGGTGCAGGAGAGGGATCTCGCGAGCTGCGGATATTCGGTTCTGTCCGGGTCGGGGGAGGCGGGGGTCGACTGCTTCGTCAAGCAGCAGAAGACGAGCCTTTTCGTCCATTTCCAGGGGCACCCGGAGTACGAATCCCAGAGCCTGTTGGGCGAATATAGAAGAGACATGGGTCGCTTCCTCCGGGGAGAGAACGAAGTCTGTCCGACGATACCAAAGGGCTATCTGGACGAGGAGGCGGAAGCGTTACTGACCGCTTTCCGACAGAAGGCCCTTGCCGACAGATGCCCGGAGCTTTTCGCCGACTTTCCAGCCGATGAAGTGACGAAGGACCTGAGAAACGTCTGGCATCTGCCAGCCAAGCGAATATACCGCAACTGGTTGCTGTACATGGTATCGCAGCGAGCCGGACGCTCAAAGCCTCTGCGAGAAACGGCTCTCTCCACAGCCGGAATTCCGGCGCGTCGCCATGGACGCAAGCTGGTTGCCGCTCGGTCCGCCCGCCTGGCGCGCTTGCCAAACCAGATGACCAAGACGCGGCTCGGATATCCTGAGTGAGTGCTCGGACCATGATCCGATGCCGCGAGATAGGAACAGCCGATCTTGGTGCCATCGCCGACCTTCTGACACGCGGCTTTCCGGTCCGCTCGCGCAACTACTGGATCGACGGACTCCGGCGCATGTCCGAGCGCGAAGTACCCGAAGGCTTCCCGCGCTTCGGCTACCTGCTTGACCATGAGGGGGCGCCCGTCGGCGCTCTGCTGCTGATCCATACCGCACGGAACGATGACGGCTACACCTCCATCCGATGCAATCTCTCTAGTTGGTATGTGGAGCCTGCCTTTCGCAGCTACGCGCCGATGCTGACCAAGGTCGCGCAGCGCCACAAGGACGTCACCTACGTCAATATCAGTGCGGCGCAAGGGACTTGGCGAGCCATCGAAGCGCAGGGATTCCGCCGCTATTGCGGCGGCCTGTTCTTCTCCCTTCCAGCGGTGTCGCGCCCGGCCGCGGCTATGCGTGTCGAAATCGTCAGGGAAGACGCGCGAGCGGTCGCCGGCTTGTCCGAAGCTGACGTTGCGCTGCTTGCACGCCACGCAGCCTACGGCTGCCTCAGCCTGGTATGCCGCGCCGCCGATGGCCGCGCCTTTCCGTTCGTCCTGCAGTCGATCCGAATCCGCTGGATCGCGCCTCTCACCATGCAGTTGATCTATTGCATCGATGTGGCTGACTACGTCGCCTGCGCCGGCGCCATCGGCCGCTTCCTGCTCTGGCGCGGCCGAATCTCCGTCGCTCTCGACGCCAACGGCCGCATGAAGGGCCTGGTCGGGCTCTACCGGGAACGCCGCAAATACTTCAAGGGTCCGCATCGCCCCCGGCTTGCCGATCTGTCGGATACTGAACTGGTGATCTACGGACCATAACTCAGTCGTCCCAGAATGGAGGTTCGTCATGATCCCCAACACCAAGTCTGTTAGCCATTCGAGGACATGGACATTCTTCCGAGGCGAGTGGCACGAGGGCAACGTGCCGATCATGGGGCCACGCACTCATGGGCTCTGGCTCGCCTCCACGGTATTCGATGGCGGGCGCGCCTTCGAAGGCGTCATGCCCGACCTCGATCGTCATTGCGCCCGCGTCAATCAATCTGCGGTCAACTTCGGGCTCAAGCCGGTCGTCGATCTCGGCACCTGGCTCGAACTGGCGCGTGAAGGCATCGCCCGTTTTCCGGCCAATGCCGAACTCTACATCCGCCCGATGTACTGGCCGCAGAACGGCATCGGCGGCGGCGTGCTGTTCGATCCGGAAACGACGGACTGGTGCCTTTGCATCTACGAATCGCCGATCCCAGCGCCTGTCGGCAGTGCGATTACGCTGTCGCCGTTCCGCAGACCGACCGCCGAATGTGCGCCCGCCGATGTCAAGGCCTCCTGTCTTTACCCGAATAGCTCCCGTGCGCTCAGGGAGGCCGCTTCGCGCGGCTTTCAGAATTGCCTGATGCTGGACATGCTCGGTAACGTCGCGGAGTTCGGCAATTCCAACGTGTTCATGGCGAAAGCGGGTGTAGTCTATACGCCGGCGCCGAATGGCACCTTCCTGAACGGAATCACGCGGCAGCGCGTGATCGAGCTGTTGCGCGGCGATGGCATCACGGTGATAGAGGCAACGCTACGATATGCCGACTTCGTCACCGCGGACGAGATCTTTTCGACCGGCAATTTCGCCAAGGTCGCGCCCGTGATCCGGATCGACGACCGGCAACTCATGCCCGGGCGCTTCTATGCGCGTGCGCGAAAGCTCTATTGGGATTTCGCGCACGGGGCGAAGCTTGCGGCGTGAGAGCTCCCCGCAGGCCATTTGGTGGTGAGATAGGACTTGCGACCCTCTTCGGGACCAATCAGGATGAGCGCGCGACTGCAGGCAGTTCCAAACCGGAAAATGACGATGCGAACACTCTTTCCGCTCTGTGCCGCCCTGGCCTGTTTCTCGGCAGCGATGACTCTCAGCCCGTCTGACGCGAATGCGGTGTTCTGGCGTGGCCTGACCGCACCAACCGACATCGACTATCACGGTTTCACAATCATCAAGGAGCCTCCGCCGAGCCCGTGTCAGTGGATACGGGTGATCGGCGGCTATTACGTCCGACAGTGCGTGTACTAATGCGACCCGCACCGTCCCCGCCCGTTACGTCTTTCAACTGAGGTTTTTGCGGAACAGTGCTTCTGACCTTCGAACGTCAACCTCGAAGCTGGCGATGCGAGGTACGCCAACGCGATTACCCTGGCCGTTGATCAATTCACGTGAGCCCGGCGCCTCAATTTGCTTGACATTGGAGATGACGTCGATGACCTCCGGCGTTCGTCGGTCGATGTCGCGGCCTGAGGGCGGCGCATCGCTCATTTCCGCACGTGCCAGCGCCCCATGGTTCATTGCCCAAATTGCCGCTTGTGTCCGGTTCTGGACCCGGATCTTGCGCAAGATCGCCTTGACGTGGACCTTCACCGTCGCCTCGGCGATATCGATCTTTCGGGCTATGGTTTTGTTGGAATCGCCTTCGATCAGGCAGCGCAGAATTGATTTCTCCCGCGGCGAGAGCTGCGGCGCGACCGTGTCGTCCGTGGTGACGAAGATCGCCCCCTCGTTTTCATCGTGGATCGCTGCTTTGCTTCCGTCAGTTTTGGTATCGAGAGCGAACGATAGAAATGCCGGCGGGAAGACTGTCCCGCCCATCGCCACCAGTTCGATCGATTTGATGAATGCATCGCAGCAGTTGACGTTCACGAAATAGCCGTTGGCGCCCGCCCGAAATGCCAAAGCCAGTTCGGCGGGCCGATCGCGATTGGCCACTATCGCTATGCGTCCACCCGGATGCTGATCCCTCACCAGCCCGATGTGTTCTGCCGCGAGATCGAAATCATCTCCGGCTTGGACAATAAGAAACAGGGGCTCGGGCGATTGAAGCGTGCTCGGCAATTCATCCACGCTTGATACCGAAGCCAGGATCCGGAAACGTTCCGCACGCAGGATTTGGGCAATACCTTCCCTGACTAAAATATTCTTCCCAATAAGAACCGTTGCAAAAGATTGACGCCTCATATCACTCTCCCAACTGACGAAGACTGACACTTCGACGGGCGATTCAAAACAGCGAGTCTGCACGAAAAAAATGGGCTCGGAGGTGAAGTCTTTTCGTTCAATGCTGTCTCGTTCAATGCTGTCGTCTAAGGTAGAACGCCGCCAAGGCTGATGATAATTCCAGCCAGTCACATCTTCGAGGTAGCTGGATTGGATGATGTGTGCCACCGTCTAGCACGCGCTCTCTCTTCGACCTCCCGCACCCGCCTACGAAGATCGTCAAGTTCAGTAACGTTCGGCCATTTCGTGGACGCTTCGCAGCAAAGCCTCAGCAGAAAAACTTTTGGCTACAACTACTCGCAGACAAGCTCCTCGCAAAACAGATTGAGGAAGGCGCCATCGTGCTGGTTGCTCGCGTCATCCTGTTTGCCTTGATGTGAGCAATACTCATGCCGCCCGAGGGATAAAGACGAGATGCCAGCAACTTGAGACGGCCTTATCGCATGAACACTAGAATCAACGCCATCGTGACCAGCGTGAACGTGCTGGTAACAGTGATGCCCAGGTACAACCGTTCCATTCTTTCCCTCCATCCTTGAAGGCAGACCCCGCTCCGGAGTAGCCGGAGCGGGGACCGACACTGAGACCGGTACGCAATACCCCGGGCTGTCTGGTGTACAGTAAAGTTAATACTGCTTAGCCGTCGACGCAAGCGGAATCTGCGGTGCCCTTTCGCCCTCGATCACAAAATCAAAATAGGGGGTAGTCTATATTTCAACTCGAAAACCGGTGCGATCAGGCTCGTACTTTCCGACGCCGCTGTTGGCCGTGGTGCGCAGACTTCGACGCGACAATGGCGAATGAGAAGTGGAAGCCGCGCGACAGCGTTGCGGCTCCTCCGTCTTGCTCACAAATCCGGGTATCGATTCGTTGGGCTAGAAGGTCATCCGCCACCGCCGGCGTGCGATTTACGAACCGCCGTTGCTGCTGCGTTTGCGGGCTGGTCGACGATGTGCTCGAGCAGCTTCGGATGGTCACGGTCCGGGTAGTCGCGGCGCACGATCTCGCATCTTGAGCCGGTGGCCTTCTTGGGACGCCCGGCTTGCGCCTTGGGCCGGGTTTTGCCACCGCCGATCTTGATCGAGGTGCTTGGTGTTTTTCCTTGTATTGAATGTGCGGGGTAGATTTCCGCCCCTCGTCCGTATTTGGTCACGTCCGTATTCTCACGGAGATAAATTCCTGACGGCATGGATATTTACAATTGGTAGCAAAAACACTATACACGATTGCCATTTTTTCACGCCCCGCCGGCCAGTGATTTGGGGCACTGTCATTGGTGGAGTGATGTATTCGAGCCATCAGCAAATTTCATCGCCAGAGGTCGTTGAGTTGCGTAAAGAGGCGGGCCTCTGGCTCAAAGAGCTGAGGGAAAGGCGGGGGTTGTCGCAGCGCCAGATGGCTGAGAAGGTGGGGGGGAATTATTACACCTTCATCTCTCAATTGGAGTCAGGGCGCGGCCGGATACCCCCCGACCGATATTTGGTGTGGGCCGAGGTTTTGGGCGTAGAGCCGAAGGTTTTCGTCAGAAATCTCCTAAGGTGCTACGATCCGGTCACCCATTCGATATTGTTCGGAAAGAGCGACAAGAGGTAGGCCCCAGGGGCATCAACACTTTCGATTGTACTTTCCGGTCCTGGGGGAGCTTGGCCGCATCGACGATGAGCGGTTGTTACGCAGCGAGTTCACCATTGGGCTGAGTACTTTCATGTTGCAGAGTAATCAGGTTCTTACCTTTTTTCGGGCCTACGAGCGAGGCGATTGGAGCCAGCCAGAGCTGGCGGAATTCTACAGGGTGGAAGATGCCCTGACAAAATCCGGAGTTGGGATTTCAACAGATCGTGGGCTCACCGACGAGGGCGAGCCCTGGTTTGTTTTCTTCCGGCAAGACAACGAAGAGGTAATCGTTCACTTTGCCCGCATCGGCGGGGAATACGTTGTCGCTTCGAATTTCACCGAAGCAGTACTTCGCGGCCGAAACTTCGAGAGGCTGGTGCGGGAGTTGCTGGATTCCCATCCGTACGTTTTGCCGAAGCAGCATTCGTCGCGATCGACCGTTTTTCTGCATCCCGCCACACTGTTGGCCGCCCTGGTGGTCACGGGCTACGTCAAGAGCAGTGAACTGAATGCGACTGCCGACGACGGCAGCCGGCCGGAGAAGTCGTTCGGGTGGTTCCTCGATCGTCACGATCTTGCGGCGACATATTCCGCAATCGTAATCGCTTCAGTCTGGGATAGCCTGGCGCTAGGCGGTTCGGTTAGCAAGCCGTCTGATGATCTCGTGTCACTCGATCATGCACAGCCCGCCCACGGCGAGCACTGTCCACATATTGGACAGGCTGTCGCTGACGACAACTTGCTGCAAAATTTTCAGGCGTTTCACGTCACGGATGATCGGTCCGTCTTGGCTGCGGCGGCGCTCCATCTTGACGGGCAGGACGCCGTTCACCACTTCAATGAGCCGGCGATTGCCGGCCTGGTGGCCAAGCCGTCTGGTCCCCCTCCCGAGTCATCTCATCATGATAGTGTGGCGGCCTGTTCGGCGCATGACGTAGTCCGTGCCGAGCATGATCTCGATTTGAAGCTGGCGGATTTTCACCCGCAGCAGGGTGAGGGCTTCCCGATTGCCGCCGGGGAACAGGTTGAACGAACCGTCACCCAGAATCCTGTCAGTTCCTCCGCCCCGTCAAATCTGCCGCCGGACCATCCTGCTCCTGAGCATGTTTCGACGGCGCCGACCACAGCGGTTGCGCATGCGGATACGACCACCACCATTCCTTTGATCCCTAACGTGATAAGTCAGGCTGACGCGACCCAGACGCCGGTGTCGGATCTACAGCCCGAAGTCACGTCGACCGTCGGCCCGTCCGCTCAGGTGAACCAGCCCACAGCGACCGTCGACTCGTCCGCGCAGGTGAACCAGCTCACAGCGACCGTCGACCCAACCGCTCAGGTGAACCAGCTCACGGCCAGCGTCGACCCGACCGCTCAGGTGAACCAGCTCTCGGCCAGCGCCGACCCGACCGCTCAGGTGAACCAGCTCACGGCGAGCGTCGACCCAACCGCTCAGCTGAACCAGCTCGCGGCGAGCGTCGACCCGGCTGCTCAGGTGAGCCAGGTCACGGCGACCGCCGACCCGACCACTCAGGTGAGCCAGGTCGCGGCGACCGCCGACCCGACTGCTCAGGTGAGCCAGGTCGCGGCGACCTGCGACCCGAACGCCCAGGTGAGCCAGGTCGCGGCGACCGGCAGCCCGACCGCTCAGGTAAACTACGCCGCTAATGATGTGAGCGCCAACACACACGATCTCGACGTATCGGATGGCTCGACGGTCAGCATCGTCGGAATTGATGTGCACCACACCTCAACTGCTCTGGCGTGAAATCGACCCAGCCTATCAGTCGTTGTTATGAGTCCCCCATGTCGAAACGTCCATCTTTTTTGGCCGACGCGTCCAAGGCTATTCGCCCTGGCTTCGCAACGGCCATTGTTTTTAGCTTCTTCATAAATCTGCTGGCGTTTGTGGGCCCCCTCTACATGCTCCAAGTGTACGATCGGGTTCTGGGGAGTCGAAACATCGGCACGCTGGTTGCGCTGACCATGATCGCGGGCTTTCTCCTGATCGTGTATGCGGCTCTGGAGAAAATCCGATCGTCCGTCCTCGTCAGGCTTGGGCTTCTGTTCGCCGACAAGGCAAAGCGCCCGTTGTTTGATACGGTCCTGCGCGGCACGATTGTTCAGCCGGGTGCAAACCAGGCGCAGGCTTTACGAGACCTCGATACTATTCGCGAGTTCCTGACTGGCACAGGCCTCATCGCGTTCTGCGACGCGCCCTGGGTTCCTGTGTTTGTCGCTGGATGTTTCATTATGCATCCCTGGTTCGGTTATGTGGCCGGCGTGGGGGCATTGCTCATTTTTGCGTTAGCGTTGGCCAACGAGCTATTGACGCGTAATCAATTGAAGGACGCCTCTCGCAATTCGGTCCAGGCCCATTCGTACGCAGCAGCTACGTTCCGGAATGCAGACGTGCTCTATGCCATGGGCATGCTCAAGGGCTTGCGGGACCGTTGGTCTGATCGACATAGTGAAGGCCTGCAATTGCAGGCGGGCGCCAGTGATCGGGCCGGTTTTCTTGTGGCATTCAGCAAGTTCGTTCGTGCGTTTCTTCAGATTGCGATACTCGGAGTTGGTGCGTATCTGACGGTCAATCAGGAGACTTCGGCAGGCGCAATGGTTGCAGCCTCGATCATCATGGGGCGCGCACTTGCCCCGGTCGAAATAGCCGTCGGACAATGGAAGACATTCCTGGCAGCTCGCTCTGCATACGAGCGGATAAGCAATCTCGTGAAAATGCTCCCCGATGAAGGCGAAAAAATCGCGCTTCGTCCGCCCCAAGGCCTGATCTCAGTCGAGAATATTCTCGTCATCCCCCCCGGCGGAAAGGAGCCCGTTATCCGGGAACTCTCCTTCGCCCTGCAGCCTGGTGAGATCTTGGGAATTATAGGTCCGAGCGCAGCAGGTAAGTCCAGCTTGGCACGAGCGTTGGTTGGGGTGTGGCGACCCGCCGTTGGGAAAGTCAGAATTGACGGATCTGAGTTGGCTCATTGGAATCGCGATCAGCTTGGCCCCTATATCGGATATCTTCCGCAAGACATTGAGTTGTTCTCCGGTACGCTTGCAGAAAACATTTCCCGGTTCGGCGAGCATGACGAGGAGAAGCTGTTTGCTGCGGCCGAAATGGCTGGAGTTCACGAGTTGGTGCAAGGCTTGCCCGATGGTTACAATACCCAGGTAGGCG
Source organism: Bradyrhizobium sp. UFLA05-125 (assembly GCF_059803515.1). Taxonomy (NCBI): domain Bacteria; kingdom Pseudomonadati; phylum Pseudomonadota; class Alphaproteobacteria; order Hyphomicrobiales; family Nitrobacteraceae; genus Bradyrhizobium; species Bradyrhizobium sp. UFLA05-125. The sequence continues at coordinate 106,423 of NZ_JBANBJ010000022.1, forward strand.
AAGGCGGACTTGTCCTGTCGGGTGGGCAGCGGCAGCGTATAGGCTTGGCTCGCGCGCTCTATGGAAAGCCACCGATCGTGATACTCGATGAACCAAATGCGAGTCTGGACTCGGAAGGCGAAGCTGCGTTGATGGAGGCGATCGAGGCGCTGAAGCGAGCGCGCTCGACCGTTGTCGTTATATCGCACAAGACCGCGATGCTTGCGGCGGTGGACAAAGTGCTCGTGCTTGCAGCCGGACGGGTGTCGGCGTTCGGCGGTCGCGTTGAGGTGCTTTCTCGATTGATGGGCGGTCCGAAAATCGCGGCGGTCGCCGGTGCTGCAACAGCCGTCCGATAGGTGCGACGATGCAGAAGAACCTCGTTCCGGACTGGAGAGTCCCAGCCATAGCCGGCTACGTCGTCATCGTCGGCACTTTTCTCGTTCTAGGTGGATGGTCTGCCTTTGCTCGGCTGGACAGTGCGATCACCGCCACCGGAGTTGTGTCCGCGCAAACCAACCGCAAGACCGTCCAGCATCTGGAGGGTGGTATCGTTCGCGAAATCCGCATTCGCGAGGGACAACACGTCCAAGCCGGGCAGGTCTTATTCCAACTGGACCTTACGCAGGCAAAGGCTGGATATGAGCTGCAGCGCAACCAGCTGGATTCAGCGATCGCCCAGGAAGCGCGTTTGATCGCCGAACGGGATGGCCAGGACGAAATAGCATTTCCCCAGGAGCTGCTTGATCGCGCCGACGATCCAAACGTCAAGCGGGCAATTGCCGACCAAGTGGCTCAATCTCGCGAGAGGTGCGGCTCTCTCAAGGGTCAGGTCCAAATACTTGACGCCAGGGTCGATCAATATCGATCGGAGATCGAGGGCCTAAGGCAGGAGCGAAGCGGAACGGCCAATCAGCTCAAGTATGTAAATGAAGAATTGGTTGACGTCCGTCACTTGTTTGAAAATCAGCTAACCCAGAAAAGTCGATTGATGGCGCTCGAGCGCGAAAGGAGTCGCCTTGAAGGCTTGCTTGGGCGCTCAACTGCGGATGAATCAAAGGCCCGCAACGGCATCGAAGAAGCGCGTCTGCAGATCCGGCAACTTCGCCAAAAGTTCCAGGAGGATGTTGCTAGCTCGATGCTCGAAACGCGACAGAAGATCAATGATCTTCGTGAGAAAGTCAGAGTCGCGCAGGACGTCCTGTCTCGCGTGGACATCGTGTCTCCCAGCACGGGCGTTGCACAAAATCTGCGGGTCTTTACCTCTGGCGGAGTCGTCAAACCGGGTGAGCCCATGGTTGACGTGGTCCCCGAGCACGACGCGCTCATTGTGCAGGCGCACGTGCAACCACAGGATACGGAAAATCTCCAGCCTGGTATGCCCGCGGAGGTCAGGTTCACATCATTTCAAACCCGTATCCTTCCGATCATTGTGGGGCAGGTCGAGAGTATCTCCCGCGATCGCCTCATCGACGAACAGACCAAGCAACCGTACTTCCTTGCTCAGGTTGTCGTGGATGACATACCCTCGTTCGTAAAGGATCGATTGTCAGCTGGAATGCCCGCGGATGTGATTTTCCCCACCGGCGAGCGAACGGTTCTTGATTACTTGGTCCGCCCGCTCAAAGACCGTCTGCGAGGCGTCATGCGGGAGAAGTGATCGGAGCAAGCGCCATGAACGCGCAGAGGCTTCGCCTGTGGACGCCGTGTGGCAGGACGCCGGTTATCGGGTTAACGCCGGTCTGGCGTTTCCGACTTGCCAAGCTCGCGACCATGGCCGTGACCCTGGTAGAATTCGGTCAGCAGGTCGCGGATCAATAAGTCCAGCCGCTGCGGGCGACGCCGACGATTTGATCAGCCTGATCCCGCAAACCAGTGCCTCGAACACGCCAATCGACGACATTCAATTGAACTCTCGGCGACAGGCTCAGCGAGGGCGAGGGGATGCTGCACAATTGGAGCGGCAATCGTTTCAACCAGGGGTGGCCGAGGGTGCGGTTGGTGTCTCGGTTTCTGGTGTTAGCCGTGGGCGCGTCGAAGTTTGCCGCCGCCGGGGGACTGTGTGACGGCGGTGGCCTATCTGGAGACGGGCGGCAGGGACTGGTGATCCTGTCGCGCGATGGCGATGGCAACATCAGCCCGCTATTGCGGCGGCTTGTTCTTCTCCCTTCCAGCGCTGTCGCGTCGGGTCAAGGACATGTGTATCGAAGTCGTCCGGCAGGATGCGCAGGCGGTCGACGGCTTGTCCGAAGCTGATGTCGCTCTGCTTGCACGTCACGCAGGCTACGGCTGCCTCAGCTTGGTATGCCGCGCCGCCGACAGCCGCGCCATTCCGTTCGTCCTGAAGTCGGTACGCGTCACTCGCATCAGGCTGCCGGCGCTGCAGATGATTTATTGCCCCGATGTAGCCGATTATATCTTGTGCGCCGGCGCCATCGGCCGCTTCGTGCTCCGGCGCGGTTGGATATCGATTGCACTCGACGCTAATGGCCCCCTGCGTGACCTGGCTGGCATCTACTGGGAGCCGATCGGCTGCAAATACTTCAAGGGTCCGCATCGCCCCCGGCTTGCCGATCTGTCGGATACTGAACTGGTGATCTACGGACCATAACTCAGTCGTCCCAGAATGGAGGTTCGTCATGATCCCCAACACCAAGTCCGTTAGCCATTCGAGGACATGGACATTCCTCCGAGGCGAGTGGCACGAGGGCAACGTGCCGATCATGGGGCCACGCACTCATGGGCTCTGGCTCGCCTCCACGGTATTCGATGGCGGGCGCGCCTTCGAAGGCGTCATGCCCGACCTCGATCGTCATTGCGCCCGCGTCAATCAATCTGCGGTCAACTTCGGGCTCAAGCCGGTCGTCGATCTCGGCACGTGGCTCGAACTGGCGCGTGAAGGTATAGCCCGTTTTCCGGCCAATGCCGAACTCTGCATTCGCCCGATGTACTGGCCGCAGAACGGCATCGGCGGCGGCGTGCTGTTCGATCCGGAAACGACGGACTGGTGCCTTTGTATCTACGAATCGCCGATCCCAGCGCCTGTCGGCAGTGCGATTACGCTGTCGCCGTTCCGCAGGCCGACCGCCGAATGTGCGCCCGCCGATGTCAAGGCCTCCTGTCTTTACCCGAATAGTTCTCGTGCGCTCAGGGAGGCCGCCTCGCGCGGCTTTCAGAATTGCCTGATGCTGGACATGCTCGGTAACGTCGCGGAGTTCGGCAATTCCAACGTGTTCATGGCGAAAGCGGGTGTAGTCTATACGCCGGCGCCGAATGGCACCTTCCTGAACGGAATCACGCGGCAGCGCGTGATCGATCTGTTGCGCGGCGATGGCATCACGGTGATAGAGGCAACGCTACGATATGCCGACTTCGTCACCGCGGACGAGATCTTTTCGACCGGCAACTTCGCCAAGGTCGCGCCCGTGATCCGGATCGACGACCGGCAGCTCTTGCCCGGGCGCTTTTTTGCGCGTGCGCGAGAGCTGTATTGGGATTTCGCGCACGCGGCGAAGCTTGCGGCGTGAAGGCTCGCCGCTGGCCCTTTGATGGTGCAGTGCGATGGGGCTTGCGAGCCGCTCGCGGACCGATCAGGATGAGCGCGCGACTGCAGGCAATTCCAAACCGGAAAATGATGATGCGAACGTTAATTCCGCTCTGTGCCGCCCTGATCTGCTTCTCGGCAGCGATGACTCTGAGTTCGTCCAACGCGAATGCGGTGTTCTGGCGCGGCCTGACAGCGCCAACCAACATCGACTATCACGGCTTCACCATCATCAAGGAGCCTCCGCCGAGCCCGTGCCAGTGGATACGGGTGAGCGGCGGCTATTACGTCCGACAGTGCGTGTACTAGATCAGCTCTCGCATCCAACTCTCGTATGTTGCAGCACGATAGGTTTTTGCGCTGGCGCCGGTGTATTTGCGCAGTTGGCTTCAGTCCTCGTGCATGCCTTCCAGATATCGAGCGAGGCGAGAGCTAGTTCGGTTAAATCCGCCTTGTAAAGCGTCGGAAGGGTTGCATAGCAATCTGCGGTCATTTTTCTAGACACGAGTCGGAAACGCTATCGCCTCACGAGGATAGCCAACGCAAGGCCTCCAGCGACTCCAACAATAATGTGGCCATTATCTGCGCAAAACTTCCGGGCAGTTCGAAGTGCTCGCGTGGTCCAATGAATCTCTTGTGACATTCGAAATCCACCAAAACAATTCTGTGGGCTCAAATCGTTGCGCTCGAATGGGCGCGCAGCAAATCAAAGCCGATTCTGCTCCTTTGATGCGATGTCCTCAAGGTCACTGTTGCGGCGAGGGTGGTATGGCACAGCGCCATCCACACGAAATTGTGGCGGTCCTAGCGCATAGCCCAAGCGCCAGGCATCGGATCGAACCTCACTCTGCGCGAGAAGCGCGTTGCGCAGTACGATGTGAACTCCAGGAATCAATCAGGCGTGCGGTCGAATCTAATCGATGAGGCAAACAACGATAAAACATCGGTCAGGATGGTGACGTATAGAATAAATTGCTATCGTTTCATGTGAAGGAAACGTCCGCAAGCCAGGCATCGGCCAATTGGAGTCGGAGCGCTTGTCGGGTTGTCCAACCGAGCACCTGGAATTTCATTCGTGCCTCGGTAGTGCGCAGCTGCAAGCAGGAACTGAGGGAATGCGTGTGGCGGTGACTTATCCTCGGAGACGGGCGGCGGAGACTGGTGATCTGTCGCGGGATGGCGACACAACATCAGCGGGCGCGAAGTCTGCGAGAGCAACGCGCTAAGGGCGCTCGAAACTGCACGGACTGGGACACGCAAGGACGTCAAGCGCGCCGGTGGCGAATGGATCGAGATGCAGGACTGAATCTGTAGAATCCCAAATTATTCAGGTCTCCTAAACGTGCCTCTGAAGCGTGACGTCTGCATTATGAGGCTCAGTTTGGTCTTAACCGAGTTCTCTTAGAAGGAACCCCGTAGATTCCCGGGGAGAGTCTCGTGAAAGCGCAGTCCGCGAATTAATAGTTAAGTCGAAAGGATCGTCTCATGCATCTAGACGCCCGCATAAATTTGCGGCAGGTTGCCTCGCAACTAGGTTAAGGAATCGTTGCTTGGCATACAACAGCGTCTCCGACAAGACGATATGAAGAAGATTAAGCAACAGGGTTTTTCCAAGCGGCGCGGCCTACCAAGGGCGAGCGCCAAGTGGGCAGGGCGAGACTAGAGCGTTCGGGAGTCATTTCACTTTAAATACTGGCCATCGAGCAAATTATCACAAAAGGACCTGCCGGCGGCCCGCGCCCCATTTGATTTTCAGGGTGCGCATTTTCGGTGAAGGCGGACATTCGAGGCGCTTCGCACCTGCTCTGTGTTTTGCAGAGTGAGGGAGTGTTGGGCGCGTGACATTTACAGCTAAACTCGAGACGTCGGTTCAGGCTGCGGCGAGTTAGGATGGATGGCATGGCTCTGAGCCCGACGTGACGCGGCTATCCCTGACCAAAAAACGCGCCGGTCTCGGCCGCACGCGATGGATTGAGGATCAGTGCAGATGAACATACAGACCCCTGAGAAGAACGAGAGTTCGGTCCGCCCCTTTTCTGAGGGCTCTAAAATACATCCCCGGATATCGATAGTTACGCCGATCTATAATGAGGTCGAAAATATAGACTTGCTGATCGAATCCCTCAATAATGCTCTCGAGGGACGCGGGTCCTTCGAAGTTATCTGTGTCGACGACGGCAGCATCGACGGCAGTTTCAAGAAATTGAAAGCCTGCGTAGCGCAGCATTCGTGGCTTAGGGTTATCCGATTCCGCCGCAACTATGGTCAGACCGCCGCGCTGCAGGCCGGCATCAATCACTCTTTGGGCGAAATAATCGTCACGATCGATGCCGATCTGCAGAACGATCCGCGGGATATTCCAATGCTTGTTGATCTGATTGAAAACGGCGCAGACGTCGTGTGTGGATGGCGCAAAAATCGAAAAGATGCAAAAATCCGCCGAAATTTTGTTAGCCGTGTCGCCAATCGAGTGATCTCTAGAATATCCGGTGTTTCCCTACACGATTATGGCTGTACCTTGAAAGCATTTCGCGCTGAGATGATTCATGGCGTGCGCCTTTACGGGGAAATGCACCGTTTCATCCCGATTTACGCTAAATGGATGGGCGCCAACATCGAAGAAGTCGAGGTCCGCCATTACCCGAGAAAGTTTGGTACGTCGAAATACGGACTGGAACGCATTCTTAAAGTTCTACTCGACCTGATGCTTATTACGTTCCTCGATCGCTACCTTGCAAAGCCGATTTACGTGTTTGGAACGTTCAGCGCATTTTGCCTGGTCATTTCTGTGCTGGTTTTGTGTTATTCACTTTTTCTGAAGTTCGCTGAAGGCACTTCACTTATCCAAACACCTTTGCCTGTCCTCTCTGCTACGGCGCTCCTCGTGGCAGCAGTCAGCATGTTGCTGGGACTTCTGGCTGAAATCGTGACGCGCACCTATTTCGAATCGCAGGGCCGCTTCGGTTATGAAATCCGCGAGGAGACCAATTTCGCGAATCTTCAGAAAGCCCACTGATGTGTGGCATCGTGGGATTTGTCGGTCGCGGAAAGAAATCCGATATCGTCTCGATGACGGAACGTCTCCGGCATCGCGGTCCTGATGGCACCGGCTATCACGTCGATGCAAGTCTGCACACATTTCTGGGACATCGCCGGCTCTCGGTGCTCGACATTGAGGGCGGCTCACAACCAATGTGGAACGAGGACGGATCGGTGGGGATCGTCTTCAATGGTGAGATCTACAATGCGCCAGAACTCCGCGAGCATCTTGAGGCGGCCGGGCATATATTCACCACCACCCACTCCGATACGGAAGTCTTGGTCCACGGTTACGAGGAGTGGGGCCATCAACTTCCCCTTCGGCTCAATGGAATGTTTGCGTTCGCGGTACTCGACAAAAAACGACGCAAGCTATTTCTAGCGCGGGATCGATTTGGCGAGAAACCGCTCTATTATACGCAGCAGCGCGGTCTTTTTGCGTTCTGCAGTGAAATCAAAGGCTTTCAGGAACACCACGAACTGGAGCTCAACCTCGAACCGCGGCTCATCGCGAAGTATTTCGCTTACGGCTTTCTACCGGCGCCGCATACTCCATATCGAGAGGTCTTGAAGCTGCCCGCCGGCTGCCAGATAAGCTTCAATCTCGACGATCACCGCTGCGAGGTGCAAAGATACTGGGAGTTCCGCCTCGAGCCGGACGACAACCTCCGCGAGCGTGACGATGAGCGGCTCGCAGACGCGTTTCGGCAGCTTCTGCTGAACGCGGTCAGACGTCGTCTCGTTGCAGATGTTCCGCTTGGATTATTTCTCAGCGGCGGACTTGATTCCAGTTCGATCCTCTGGGCGGTCAGGCAGTTTCGATCTGAGGCAGACGTCAAATGCTTCACCGTTGGCTTCAATGAATCGTCATTTGATGAGACAGAATACGCTCGCAATGTCGCCAACCATTTCGGTTGCGTACATCGGGTCGAACAGTTGGACTTTGATGTCGCAAAAGAGCTGTTCGTTGAAATCTTGCGTCGGATGGATGACCCGATCAGCGATGGCTCGCTAATCCCTACCTTTCTCCTCTCGCGCCTCTGCCGTCGAGAAGTGACTGTAGCTCTGTCCGGCGATGGCGGAGATGAGCTTCTAGCTGGCTACGATCCCTTCCGTGCGATGAAGCCGGCGCAATGGTATTCAGCTTGCGTGCCTCGGCCGTTGCACCAGATGGTGGAGAAGCTCGCCAATCGTGTGCCGAAATCCGATAAGAACATGAGCCTGGATTTTAAGTTGCGGCGGACGCTGCTTGGCCTCAACCACAAAGCTGCGCTTTGGAATCCGATTTGGTTGTCGCCCGCAGACCCACGGCTTTTGGATGAAATCATGCACGAAGCGCCAAGCGCTGAGGAACTCTATTCGGAAGCGATTGAGCTTTGGGAAAGTAGTAATTTAGCAAATCCGCTCGATAAGGCACTGGAGTTTTATACGCGTCTCTACCTGCAGGAAGATATTCTGGTGAAAGTCGATCGAGCCGCGATGATGAACTCGCTAGAAACGCGAGCCGTTTTCCTCGATAACGACCTCGTGGATTTTTGTCGCCGGCTGCCTTCTCATTTCAAGCTACGCAATGGCGTCAGCAAATACATCATGAAACGGGCAATGCGAGACCTCCTGCCTCGACAAATCGTTGACAGGCCCAAGAAGGGTTTCGGCATTCCTCTCGCATCCTGGCTGAAAGAAATCCCGAGAACGCCTGCGATCAGAGAACTGCCCGGCTTTCGCCCGGATCAGATAGAACGGATTTGGCGGGAGCATCGTCAAGGCACGGCGGACCATCGTTTGATCCTGTGGGGATGGTTGGCCCTCCAACATGGATTGCTCAAAGAAGCCAGGGTCACAGAGTGCGTATCCTAGTTCTCTATTCGTCAAGGCTCTGTTGTTGGTGCAGTTCGGTTTTATTATCGCTGCGAGATGTGCTCGTTAAGCTCGGCGTGCTCTCAGGTGACGCCGCGGCCATTGCGCTTGATATCGTCGCCAAGGCGGATTTTGGCAGGCCTAGTCTGCTTCGGCTTCGCATTCTTATTATACTCGCTTGTGCCGCAACGTATTGCTCTTCGTTTGGCATGGACCATCCTAGTGCAGTAAATCTCCAAGTTTGTGCGTGAATGAGCATGGGTGATATTGTCATGGGCATTAGAATCGTTTCGTCTACGCTTTGAGTTTTTAGCGAAATCATTGGCAGACCAGAGACGCCGTAATGACCGAACCTCGCGTGCCAAAAGATCATGATGTGAAGGGCGGCTCGCCTGATCGTTTCGGCTATTCTTGGGAGAAATTCAACGACTTGACTCCCGATCAGGAGGAACAGTTTCGACGCTGGACGGCGCCGCTGGATCTTGAAAGGGATTGGCGTGGCAAGCGCTTTCTGGATGTCGGATGCGGGATGGGTCGTAACAGCTATTGGCCTATGATGCATGGCGCCGCCGGCGGCGTTGCCATCGACGTTGATGAGCGCTCGTTAGCGGCGGCCCGTCGCAATCTCGCAAGATTTCCGAGCGTCGAGGTTCTGCATCGAAGCGCGTACGATTTCGACGAACGGAACGTCTTCGACATTGCTTTCAGCATCGGGGTCATTCACCATCTCGCAGATCCCGTCCGGGCAGTCCAGCGCATGCGGCAAGCCGTCAAGCCTGGCGGCGCCGTTCTGATCTGGGTATACGGTTATGAAAACATGGAGCACTACGTCCGGGTGCTGAACCCATTGCGAAACCATGTCTTCAGCAGGATGCCCGTTTCTATTGTCCGGCATTTGGC